>CANFIM010000001.1 GCA_947447175.1 Acidimicrobiaceae bacterium
CTCACCGATCGTCTGAAGACGTTGGTGCTTCATGACATTCTTGAAAAGCGTCAATACAGCACGAAGCCAAAGCGTTTTGAATACCACCTCACCAGTAAGGGCCTCGAGCTCATACCCATTGGCGCGGCTATGCGTGCGTGGGGTCAGAACTACCCACCTCATCGCAACTAGGTTGGGGGCGTGATGTCACGCAATTCCTTTGTAAAAATGCGCCGCAGTGTTGTGCTATTTCCCGCACTTGCGATTGTGGTGTCAGTGGGATGCACAAGTGTTTCTGGCGCGCAATCAGAAGTAACTGCAAAGAAATCCACCACCACAATTGCGCAAAAGAAAAAGAAAGCAACTACTACATCCACGATTGTGAAGGGGTCTTCTTCGCCAACGTTGTTGACAGTGCTTGCCGCAATTCCAGTGATGAACGAACATCCTCAGGGTTATTCGCGCTCATTGTTTAAACACTGGGTTGATGCTGACGGTGATGGCTGCGATACGCGCGAAGAAGTTCTCATTGCTGAATCAACCACAGCCGCACAGGTTGATCGATATGGCTGCAAAGTTCTAGAGGGCGACTGGTATTCGCCATATGAAGGTGACACCTATACCTCTCCAAGCAGTCTCGATATTGACCACATGGTTCCGCTGAAAGAGGCGTGGGATTCGGGTGCTTGGAACTGGACTTCGGCTCAACGTCAGTCCTTCGCCAATGACCTCAGTGACCCACGCCCGCTCATTGCAGTGTTGAACTCCCAGAACCGCTCAAAGTCAGACAAAGACCCTTCCAATTGGATTCCGCCGCGTGGTGAATACCTGTGCACGTATCTCTCCAATTGGGTGGCCATTAAGGCGCACTGGAAGCTGTCCATGGACCAGAGCGAATTTGGCCGCATCAAGAACCTTGCGACGCGTTCGTGCCCTACAACCACTATCACTGCCTGGGGATCCGCGACTGCGGCGACGTCGGGCGACACTCTCGCAGGCTCGAACGTGTCGCCAACGTCACCTCCGTCGCCTGCAAGTGGTGCAGTCGCCACAACAACAGCGCCACGTTCCAATACGGGCGATTCTGGGTCTGGGGTGAGGGAAGTGAATCCGGTGCGCTGCAAGGCATCCGAATTCGGTCAAACGGGTCAGCATCAGGGCGTGCCCTATGTCTGCTCGAACACTCGCCAAAACGGCGTGCCGTATGCAACGGGCTATTACTTCTGGCGGGCCGCGTAAGGCCATAGTGGGGTCGGGGGCATTCCCCGATAGCCTCGTTTCCTATGTCGAAGAAGACCAAAAAGCGCAAGGCGCGCATGCGCCGCTCAAAGGCCAACCACGGCAAGCGTCCAAACATGGGTCGCGGCTGAGCCGTTCCCCATATGAGTCGCCTCGTTTCTCTGCATGCGGGCGGCACGCGTGAACCCTGGCAATCGTTAGGTCTCACATTTACGGGTGATGCTTGTCTGTTGGCCGATGTTGAACTCATCGTGCACGGCTCCACCCCCGGACTTCATGGCTGGACCATTGAATCCACCACCGATGCCACCATTGATATTGATGGCATTCCCACCACCCTTGTGTCGTCGGCCTCTGTGCGCCCCACGGAATCCAGCATTGGTGAGCAGAGAATCGTTGGCCTCGATCACGTGGTGGTGAACACCAACAATCTTGATCGCACATGCGCGGCCATTGAAGCTGCACTCGGGTTAGAGGTACGTCGCGAACGTGAACTGGGAAACGGCGTTGCGCAGCGCTTCCACAAACTGGACAACACCATCATTGAAGTAGTGACTGGTCCGCATATCACTGGCGACACCGCATCACTGTGGGGCATGGTGGCCAGCATCGACGATTTGTTTGACCTTGCAGAAGGTCTTGGTGACAACGTCACGTCGCCACCAAAAAAAGCAACACAACCAGGTCGTTACATCTCCACTGTTCGCGGCTCCACCGGCCTTGGTATTCCGTTTGCGCTCATGACCCCGCATGTGCCGGGCATGGCAACTCGTTAATCAGTTCTCGTCTTCGTCGTCGCCATTGAGTTCACGCAAGAATCGCTGACCCTCGCTGCATGAATCGGCAATTGGGCACCAGCGACATTGGAATCCACCGCGCAGGTCTGGCTCGCGTGTCTTCAACACGAGGTCTGCAATCAGCAACGTGCCATGCGCAGTGCGCCGAACTGCAGATTGCAACAAACCTTCAGTGACATCTTCGTCGTCGAGACGAGCGGAGTCGAGTGAATATGAACCAAGGCGACGGGGTGCTTGTCGACTGCGCAGCGTTTCAATGAGTGCATAGAAACGCAAGTCATCACGGTGCGTTGGTGTGAGACGCCCTGTCTTCAAATCAATCAGTACTTTGCGGCCCGGTCCGCCCAACACAAGATCCATGCGTGTGGTGAACAACACCGAACCACCGAAGAGTGAATAGGAAGCGGAATATTCCACCATGGGTCGCCATGCAGGTTTCACGGGCGGGAAACATTCAAGAAAATTGGTGACGGCACCCACCACTGCACCACGCAATTCTGCGAAATCATGTGCCGGCAAAGTGGAGATGAATTCCGATGCGCTCTCACGTGGATTCTCCGCAACGCTTGTCATTGCAGCATCAACAATTTCCCCAGGAATAAGAGGACCACGCCAGTTGAGCAACAACTCAATTGCTTTGTGTGCAATGGTGCCACGCACTGTGTTGATGTTCCATGCGAAAGCAGCTTCCCGTTGCAGCATGTGATACTTCTCGCAACCATGCACAGTTGCGATGTGATGTTTGTTGACACGTAACGGTTGATCAGCGGTGAATAACCCATCGAGAGGTGCAAGCGCTTCTTCAAGTTGAGCCTCTATGGAAGAAACGATGGATTCGGGGAGCGGTTGCCACCCCTCGGGAATGCCCAAGGCATCGAGCACGGCTTGCTGTAACGGGTTGAGTTCGGTATCCACGACGCATTAACCATAGATGTGGGGAGTGTCGGTATGAGACAACGCAGTTGCTTTATGGAATGGTTGCATCACCCCTTTGCCATGATGCATCCATGACTCCATCGGCCACTATGCAATTCACCGCCGCAGCGCGAGTGTTGGCACACAGTGCAGCCGAGTGTGGGTTAGTAGTTCCCGGGTTTCGTAGCCCGCCGCGCATTGTGGGCGTCAACCGCACCATTCGTCGCTCACGCACGGGCGAAGGTGGCGTGGTGGCTGTTCGCTTACTCGATCGTCCGCTTGCCGTCATCTTGGGCGACATGATCGAAGGCGTCATTGTCATCAATCAGTTGGCGCCGGCTCAGGCAGACCAGGTGCGCACGTTTTTGTGGCGGGCCATGTCAGAGTTCGCCGCAGAAGAGCCTGGCGCGCGTCGCGTCGCATAAACATCTCGTACCTGCATTCCTTCTCGGCTGGTCATTCGCCGTATCCTGAAAGCCGTTCCTGCCCGGATGGCGGAACAGGCAGACGCAGGGGGCTTAAACCCCCCGGAGGGCAACCTCTTGCGGGTTCGATTCCCGCTCCGGGCACCAAGTGATATTCGAATGAGGCGCACAACTGCGCTGTCGGCGTGGCACGATTCAAGACATGATTTCCGCTGATCGATTTTCGCTTGAGGCGATGCTGGCCGACCTTGAGTCGCTGGTGTCATGCGAGTCGCCGTCGAAAGATGTGGAACGTCTCACTGTTCATGCACGTTTGGTGGCCGGGCTTATGGTGCGTCTGCTTGGCTCTGCACCAGAGCTCATTGATTCGCCCGTAGGGCCACACATTCATTGGAAGGGTGGCGGTGAGCCCAAGGTGCTCATTCTTGGCCACCACGACACCGTGCATCCCGTGGGCACATTGGCTCGATTGCCGTTCGCTGTTGTCGATGGCAACGCCACAGGCCCTGGTGTGTTCGACATGAAGGCGGGCATTGTGCAGGCCATTCATGCAGTGGCTGCGTTGGAAGACAAGTCGCATGTAGAAATTCTGTTCACAGCAGATGAAGAAATTGGTTCGCATGCATCACGCGCATTACTTGAAGAGCGAGCTCTTGCATGTGGATCAGCATTGGTGCTTGAACCCAGCGCAGATGGTGGTGCATTAAAGATTGGCCGCAAAGGCACAGGCACGCTCACGCTCACTATTGAAGGCCGCGCATCACATGCAGGTCTCGAACCTGAAAAAGGAATTAACTCGTTAGTGGAACTTGCAGAGTTGATTCCGCAAATTGTTGCAATTGCGAATCCTGAGTTAGGAACCACTGTTACGCCAACGCTTGCATCCTCAGGAACAGCAGACAATGTTGTTCCTGCGCTCACCACGTGCGCGGTTGATGTGCGTGTTGCTATTCCCGATGAAAAGCCACGTGTGGAAGCTGCGTTTGCTGCATTGCGTGTGAAGCACCCCGAAGCTCGCTTGGTGATCAGCGGACAAATTGGTCGACCACCGATGCATGAATCCGCAGCAACCGAACTATTTGCACTTGCGCAAAACGTTGCAGCAAGTGCCGGCATTGAGAATCTTGCAGGCATCAGCGTTGGCGGCGGTTCAGATGGCAACTTCACTGCTGCCGTGGGCGTGCAAACGCTTGACGGTTTAGGTGCAGTGGGTGGCGGCGCACACGGCGACACCGAACACGTGGTGGTTGCAACAATGCCAGCACGAGCAGCCCTGTTGGCTGGCGTGTGTCAGTCCTTGGGGTCAATGGCCAAGAGGCCACCGCTGGGCAATGTGCCCGCACCGCGATAAACCTCAAGCTTGCTGCGGCTGTCGTCGATATCCAAGTTGCGCATGGTGAGTTGACCAATGCGGTCAAGCGGTCCAAATGCTGCATCTTCCACACGTTCCATGCTCAAACGCTCTGGCGCATACGTGAGGTTGGGGCTGGTGGTGTTGAGAATGCTGTAGTCGTCACCACGACGCAAACGCAATGTGACTTCACCAGTGATGGCAGTGCCCACCCAACGCATGAGAGGTTCGCGCAACATAAGTGACTGTGGGTCAAACCAACGACCTTCGTAGAGTAAGCGACCAAGGCGGCGACCCATGGTGCGGTAGTTCTCTTGGGTTGCTTCGTTGTGAATGCCAGTGACAAGTCGTTCGTACGCAATGTGTAACAAAGCGAGTCCTGGTGATTCGTAAATGCCGCGGCTCTTTGCTTCGATGATGCGATTTTCAATTTGATCGCTCATGCCAAGGCCATGACGTCCGCCAATTGTGTTGGCTTCAAGAACCAAGTCAACCTGTGTGGCGAACTCGCGGCCATTGATTGCAACAGGGAAACCTTCGTGGAAACGAATGGATACATCTTCTGATGCAATCTTTACGTCATCGCGCCAGTGAGCAACACCCATGATGGGCTCAACAATCTCCATGCCATTGCTGAGCTCTTCAAGAAGTTTCGCTTCGTGTGTTGCGCCCCAAATGTTTGCGTCGGTGGAGTACGCCTTTTCAGCAGATGCTTTGTACGGAAGCTTGCGAGATGTAAGGAACTCACTCATTTCCGTGCGGCCACCCATTTCATCAACGAAGGTGGGGTCGAGCCATGGCTTGTAAATGCGAAGCGCAGGGTTCACCATGAGGCCGTAGCGATAGAAACGCTCAATGTCGTTTCCCTTGTAGGTGCTGCCATCGCCCCAGATATCAACGCCGTCTTCTTGCATGGCGCGCACCAGCAATGTTCCGGTAACGGCGCGGCCTAATGGTGTGGTGTTGAAGTAGGTCTTGCCAGCGGTGGAGATATGGAAGGCACCGCACTGCAAAGCAATAAGGCCTTCGTGCACCAACTCTTCACGGCAATCAATGAGGCGAGCAATTTCTGCGCCATATTCTTTTGCCTTCGACGGAATACCTGTGAGATCGGTTTCGTCGGGCTGTCCAAGGTCGGCGGTGTAGGCACAAGGCACGGCGCCTTTTTCACGCATCCAGGCAACCGCAGCAGAGGTATCAAGACCTCCGGAAAATGCAATTCCGACGCGTTCGCCTACGGGGAGGGTGGTGAGTACCTTCGACATTCCTTTAACGGTACTGCCGAGTGACGAGAACTAAGGCGATGGATTGCAAGAGTGCAGCAATTCCCACCACCACAATGCCAATGGCAATTCCAGGCGAACGAGAAAGGTCGGGGAGTGCGATTGCAATAAGGCCAAGTGAGCACAGTACTGCTGCGGGAATGGTGGTACGTGACCGCCAAATTGCTCCTTCAATAGGCAAGACCACAAGGGCTATAGGAACAATCTTGTACAACAAGGGCGCGCTATCTCCGCTTGGCCCAAGCCACCACACGGCTCGTCCGACCGTACGGCTAGAGATTGCAAAGGCAACAAGGCATAGGAGAACTGCAATCCACGTGGTGATGGTGACGCCTCGCCAAGGAATGCCAGGGCGTCCGTAGCGCTCGAGGTGTGCGGCTTTATCCATATGGACACGGTACCCACTTACTAAGGAAGTTCAGGAACACCACCACTAGCCTGAGAAGTCCATGGAGCAAGTCCCGTTCAACAAACTCAGCGTTTTCTTCCCCATGTGGAACGAACAGGATTACATCGTGCGTGCGATTGACGCTGCACGCGAGGAATGTGAAGAACTTCGCGATGGCGGCGACATTATTGATTACGAGCTCATCATTGTTGATGACGCATCAACAGACCGCACGCCAGAAATAGCCGCTCAACTTGCCGCTGATGATTCGCACATTCGCGTTGTGCGTCATCCGGAAAATCGCAAACTGGGTGGTTCCATGAAGTCGGGCTACGCCGCGGCTACCGGTGACGTGGTGTTGTACACCGACGCCGATCTACCGTTCGACATGCACGATGTTCACAAGGCAATGCGTCTCATGCGTTATTACGACGCCGACATTGTGAGCGCCTATCGCTTCGACCGTACCGGCGAAGGGTACGTACGAACGGTGTACTCGTTCTTCTATAACCTTCTTGTGCGAGTTTTATTTGGTACTCGTAAACGAGATATCAACTTTGCTTTCAAGTTGTGTCGAACTCGAATTTTCGAAAATGTCACGCTGAAGAGCGAAGGATCATTTATTGATGCTGAGCTTGTAGTGAAGGCCGAAAAGTTCGGATATTCCGTCATCCAATTCGGCACGGATTACTTCCCCCGAACCCGTGGCGTCTCCACGCTCTCCTCGCCTTCGGTCATCATCAAGATCCTTCGTGAAGCACGTGCTTTACGCAAGGAAATTCGCAATATTCAGCCAGTTCAATAGCTCTTCAGCCCTGAAGGGCGAGGTGCTTTCTTGCTTGATAGCGTTTCGTACTCGTGAGTGAGCCGTTCAACCCTGAGAGTGCGCAAGTGCCATTCGATGACCCGAATGTGCCTACGCCCCATGTCTCTTGGTGGGCTCACTGGCGCCCCGCAATTCTGGCCAGTTTGTTTTTTGCGGTAGTGGTGGGTGGCATCGCTGTTGCGCGTCAACAGTCGGCTGTTCCTGTTACCACCACCACAACGAGCACTACATCGATTCCTGTCGATTGCGTCACGTGTTACCCGCTCAGTCGCACGCTGAAGAATCGCTCACATGGTGAAGATGTACGCCGGCTGCAACAACGTTTGAAAGACCTTCATTTTGATCCGGGCCGTATCGATGGCATTTATGGTGGCGATACCAAGATGGCTGTGTGGGCTTTCCAAGGACTCGTGCTCAAACTGTCACGCGACACCATGGTTGATTTTGTGACTCCTGTTTTATGGGAATCGATGCGCGGAAATGTAGTGATCACGCCTCGCCGTCAGCCAGGGACACCAAATCACGTTGAGGTGTATTTGCCTGAACAAGTCATGGCCGTATTTAAGGGTCCGCAGCTCGTATTGGTGACGCATGTTTCAACTGGAACCGGGGAACAGTGGTGCGAAGAAGTCACAATTTCTCCTGGTGAAGACGGCAACTTGAATGGCAAAGAGCCAATCAAAACTGGCGTTTGCGGTGTAGCCAAAACACCGGGTGGCATCTACTACTTCTACATGCGCAAGCTAGGAACTCGTGAAAGCAAGTTGGGCACCATGTGGAACCCCATCTACTTCAACTACGGCATTGCTGTGCATGGCGCAATGGAGGTTCCGAAGTTTCCGGCCTCACATGGTTGTGTGCGCATTCCGCAATTCATTTCCAACTACTTCCCCGCATTAGTGAGATACAACGACCGCGTGTATGTGTTCGACGGTGTGAAAGAACCAGAGGAATACGGTTCCCCTCCACCAGAGTGGGATAAGCCTGACCCGAACTACACCACTACAACGTCGACAACTACCACCACAACTACCACCGTGCCGAAGACCACGGTTCCAAAAACAACGGTGCCAAAAGTTGTGGCCACTACCACCACGGTCGTTGCTGGCTAGTTGTTACGAAATAGTGAGTCTTTGAAGCTCGTTGATTTCACCTTGTTGCGCCTTCAAGACTGATTCGCAAAAAGCTTTTACTTCCGAGTTGATGGCGTGGCTCACTGCGTGTTCAGCCATGTGGATTGCGCCTTTATGGTGAGCAATCATCAGTGTGATGTAGAAGCGATCAGCCGCTGCATCTGTGAGCTGGGACAACTGCTTCATTTGTGCATCAGTGGCGTATCCGGGCATTTCAGCAAGCGGCACCGGTGTGCCCATCCAACCCATCACTGTGTCTGATTCATTGGTCTCTGCCTCAGAGAATGTGCGAAGCATCTGCACCATGCGACCGGACTCCAGTGCCTGGTCAAGCATGATCTCTCGTGCGATTGTTCGCAATGTGGTATTTCCGTTAGGTGCAACGTTGAGATAAATGGAAGACATGGCAACTGCTTGTTCATGGTGAATGCGCATGTCTTGTAGAAAGCCTGTATCAACGGTGTTGTGCGCAGCAATGGTGGTGCGTTGGCCAAGTCTGTAGCCAAGTGCGATTGTTCCTAACAACACCACGAATGAAATCAGAATGATGTTGAGTGGATTGCGCCACCAAGGGAGAAGTTTGTCACCTTCGAATGATTTTTCAATCGCCATAACTGCAACGGTAGTAGCGTCACTCCCTATGTCAACCGCAGTTCCCGTTGTTTTATCCGATCTCATTCCGATGCCTCGCATCATGCAACGTGCACGAATGCGAGATGCCGTGCTTGTCCTTGGCGGCGCATTGTTCACAGCGCTTACCGCACAAATAGTGGTGCACCTTGGTTTTACGCCAGTGCCCCTCACCGGACAAACCTTCGCTGTGCTCACAGTGGGTGGCGTGCTTGGTGCGCGTCGTGCAATTGCAAGTCAGGCGCTCTATTGGGCTCTTGGCGCAATCGGCCTGCCGTTCTATGCGGGAGCAAAGGGCGGTTGGAGCATGGCAACTGGGGCAACCGCTGGTTACTTCTTTGGTTTTGTCGTTGCCGCAGGAATCATTGGCTGGTTTGCAGAGCGCCGCAACGACCGCAACTACATCTCGTCATTAGCTTCACTCACCATGGGTACGGCCATTATTTACACTCTTGGCGCCTTGTGGCTTGCGCACTCGTTGCATATTGCTGTTGCGCGAGGTGACAACAGTGCAATTGAATTGGGAGTAACACCATTTCTTGTAGGAGATGCCATCAAATTGGCGCTGGCAGCAGCAGTAACGCCACTTGGTTGGGTCGCCTATTACAACAAGCCCCAATAAGTACGATGGCTCTATGAGCCACAGCAGTCATCCCGCATTACGGGAAGCAGCAACGCGTGTCCCACCGTTGGCTCAGTTGTTTACACAAGATGCCGGCCGGCCACATCTCTTTACTTTTGATGCCTGCGGAATCCATGCCGACTTCTCACGGCAACTCATCGACAACGACTTCCTTATTGCCCTGCATCAGTACGTCAGCGACACGCGTATTCGTGAATTGCTTGTGGCAATGTTCGTTGGAAAGAAGATGAATGCCACCGAAGACCGTGCTGTCATGCATGTTGCATTGCGCGATTCGGCGCACACCACACCTGAAGCAAAAGTTGCTCATGTGCAAATGGAAAAGGCACTGGCGCTTGCAGAGAGCATTCGAGCAACATCACATATTGACGCAGTAGTGAACATTGGTATCGGCGGAAGCGACTTGGGCCCAGCAATGGCTACACGTGCGTTGCGTCGGTATTGCGACGGGCCAATAGTGCGTTATGTGTCGAATATTGATGCGGCAGATCTCGACAGCGCGCTCGAAGGATTGAATCCGGAGCGCACCATGTTCGTGGTGTCTTCGAAAACGTTTACAACATTGGAAACAATGCACAACGCTGAACGTGCCCGTGAATGGGTGAAGACAGCATTGCCCGATTGGTCAACGAGATTTGTTGCAGCAACTGCCAATCCATCTGCGGCGCATGCATGGGGAATTGCAGATGAACATTGTCTGGAATTTTTTGAATGGGTGGGCGGACGGTTCTCGGTGTCTTCCGTTATCGGTTTCCCGTTGATGTGCGCAATCGGTCGTGATCACTTCATGCAGTTCCTTGCGGGCATGGAACACATGGACCATCACGTGGTCACCTCTGACATCCCAACAAATCTTGCCGTCATGCACGCATTGGTGTGGTTCGTCAATGCGGTGTGCCATCAAATGCCCACAGTGGCGGTTATTCCCTACAGCAGTGACCTCGGGCGGCTACCCGCGTACTTGCAACAACTGGTAATGGAAAGCAACGGCAAGTCGGTTGATATTGATGGCGAACCACTAGCAACTCCGTCGAGTCCGGTGGTGTGGGGCGAGCCTGGCACTAATGGGCAACATGCATTTTTCCAGATGTTGCACCAAGGCACACAGGTGGTGCCCGTGGAATTCATTGGCACTGTTGAACCCCTCGGAACCGATAGAGATGCTCACAATTTGTTGATGGCCAACATGATTGCGCAATCAGAGGCGCTTGCAGTAGGTAGCGCAAATACGGACGCGCATAAAGAGTTCTCCGGCAATCGACCAAGTTCTGTATTGATGTTGGAACGGTTGGACCCGCAACACTTGGGCGCGCTGATTTCTCTCTACGAACACTCCACGGCAATTCAGGGTTGGCTTATTGGCGTAAATAGCTTTGATCAATTTGGTGTTGAATTGGGCAAACATATGGCCACTATTGCTGCGCAATCCATAAAAAATGGCCACGCTGACGCTTCGCAAACCATGACACACCCCTTAATGGAGTGGTATTTGCAGGCGCAAAAAAACGTTCACTCTCGCTGAATGTAAACGACACTTTGTTGCCCTATCCTGCGTGGAATGGCGGGACCTCGTAAACAAACAAACTCAGCTGAGCGCATGATGAATCTGGTTGCGTTGCTCACTGAGTCTCCAATGCCACTCACTTTCGAAGACATTTGTAATCGCATGAGTGGTCAGTACCCCGAGAAGGCAGAAGCTCGTCGCACTGCGTTTGAGCGTGAGAAGCGCACACTGCGCAAGTTGGGTGTTCCCATCAACATGCAAGTACTTGCCGGTAACGACGCAGGCAAGACCGCGTATTCCATTGATCGTTCCGAATACAAACTTCTTGATTTTGATCTCACCAAAGACGAAATGTCGGCATTGCAGCAAGCAGCAGCAGTGGTGCAGATTGGCACCACGTGGGGCAAGCGTGCCGTTCAGTGGCTTGGCGGAGAAGTAAACACTGGTGGTTCTCCTGCCGCCGCTCATGTTGATGCACAAGTTGCGGTGCTGCCAGTTTTGTGGGCCGCTATTTCAACGTTTGCGAGTGCCACTTTTGAATATCACGGACGTTCTCGTTCGGTGAATCCATACGGTCTTATCGCGCGCAACGGATTCTGGTATCTCATTGCATTCGATCCTTCACGCAATGCCCAAATTACGTATCGCGTCGACCGCATTGTGGGCGACGTTGTAGTGGGCGAGGAGAACACGTTCGAACGCCCCGCAGATTTTGATTTGGAAACTGCCTACAACCGTGACCCCAAAGAGTTCGCGGGTGCAGAAGGCGAAGTTGCCATTGTGCGCCTCGACCCTCGTGTTGCTCCCAGTGTCATTCGTGAGCTCGGCGATGCCAGCATTGTGCAAACACACGATGGCGGATTTATTGATGTGTCGGTGCCGTGTGGAAATCGCTCTGCGTTTCGTTCATGGTTGTACGCCATGGTTGACCGTGCTGTGGTTGTTTCCCCAGAAAATGTTCGTCAAGAAATCATCACTGATTTACAACGTTTGGCCGGAGGTGCACAATGAGCGGAAAGCGCGGACCCCGTAGCGCAGAAGATCGCGTCCGCGGTCTTCTCATCATGTTGCCGTGGCTCATGCGTCGTAAGACCGTGTCCATTGCAGAAATGGCCCAACAGTTCAACATGAACGAAGATGATCTCATTGAAGACATTGAAATGGCCTCGGTGTGTGGAATTCCTCCGTACACACCGTTTGAACTCACCGATATGTATATCGATGAAGGCTTCATCCATGTGGGCGTGAATAAGCAGTTTGATCGCAGTTTGCGTTTGTCACCATCAGAAGCTTTTGGTCTTGAACTGCTGGCAGCAGCAGCACAAGAACTTCCCAATTTCGAACGCCGCCGTGAGTTGAAGAGCGCAGTGAGGAAGTTACGCAGAGTATTGCGCGGCGGATTAGTTGAAGTCGATGTTGAATCGTCACCGTTCGTTTCAATTCTCACCGATGCCTGCCGTACCGGTGAGCGCATTGCTGTGAAGTATTGGACACCTGCTCGTAATGAGGTGTCGCAACGTATCCTTACTTCGCGCACCGTGTTCTCTGACCGTGGTCATTGGTATGTATCGGCTGACGACAGTCAGTCAGGTGAACGTCGCACCTTCCGCATCGATCGCATCCGTGAAGCTGTGCCCACCGGTGATTTCGTTGAGGTAATCGCTGAGAACGCCACAGTGCCGAACTGGTTTGCTGATGCTGCCGACAAGATTGTGGTAATTGCAGATGTTGCCCCCGCTGCTACCTGGGTAGTGGAAACATATCCGTGCACCGTTCTTGAAGAACGTGCTGACGGTGGATTCCGTATTCAGATAGTGGCAAACAGCGCTCACTGGCTGGGACGTTTATTGCTACGTGCTGAAGGAAATATTTCTGTGGTGTCGCCCGAATCAATGGTGCAGCTGCAGCAGCAGGCTGCGGCAGAAGTTTTGGCGCTTTACGCGAATAGTTCTGGCAACTGATCTTGCTGGCTGACACCCATGTCATGCATGAGGTGAATCAATAACTGAGCGGTGGCAGTGGCGTCGGATTTGGCCTCATGAGCCCTGTCTCTTTCAATGCCATAGTGCTCGCATAGAGCATCGAGTGAATGCTTCCGTTCCTTCTCGGCATCTGTCTTTCGAGAAAGAGCCAAGGTGTCGATGTATGTCTCGACTTGTCTCTCTAGCCCCACCCTTTTTGATTCGGCATGTATAAAGCCAATATCAAACTTTGCGTTATGAGCTGTGAACAAATTGCCGTCGCTTATTTCCCATAACTTCTGGAGCGCCTCGCGAAGGGGCATGCCCTGGGCTACTTGCTCTTCGGAGATGCCGTGAATGTGCTCTGCACCATGTGTGTAGTCGGCCGGACTTTCAGGCTTCACCACGGTGTCAAACGTTTGCACTATTTCTCCTTCGCCGTTCACCACGATGGCAGCTAGTTGCAAAATGCGATCTGTTTCAGGATTCACGCCCGTGGTCTCGCAATCGACGACAGCGAACGAGACATTTCGCAGTGACTTGTCTGATGGAGTGTTGAGCGATGAGGTCATGGTTGAAACATTAAGTGGGGGGTGGTGCAAGTCTGTGTCACTGTTCAGATTCAGGCAGTGGGAGGAGTCATCACATCGATGATTGTTTGCTTGTCAAAGTAATCACGCCACAACGTGAGTTTTCCGTTCGCAATCTCGAATACGCCAGCAACGGGAAGGGTTGTCCAGCGACCGTGAATTTCTACGCGATCATCTCGTTCGTTCAGTACGGTTCCATGCGAGAGGTCTCCCGATGATGTTTGGCGCAGAATTTGCCAATCAATGCCGGTGCACATGCCGAAGAATCCGTTGAGGGTGGCACGTAATGCATCGGGGCCAAAAGCCTTGCCCATCGGCACATTGTCGTATTCGAAATCATCGGTCACCATTGCCGCGGCTGCATCAAGGTCGCGAGCAACCAGTGCGGCGAGAAATGTACGAACTAGTTCATCGGGTGTGTTGGCCATAGGCCAATTCTGACACGCCGACTAGAGAAGTTCTGCGGCGAGGCTTGCTACCTCGCTGCGCTCGCACGATGCAAGCGTCACATGGCCGAAACAAGATTGATCGGCAAAGGCGTGAATAAGAACTGCAAGCGCGTTATTGGATTCGCCCATGTACGGGGCATCAATCTGGCTTGTATCGCCGGTGAAAATCACTTTTGTTCCTTCACCAATTCGGGTGAGGATTGTCTTCAAGGTGGTGGGCTCAAGGTTCTGCGCTTCGTCAACCACCACGAATTGGCGATGAAGTGAACGTCCGCGAAGGAATGTGACGGACTCGAGAGACAGTTGGCCACGCGCTGTGAGGTCATCAATCATGCGACGAGCATCATGGCTTGACCTTTGATCAGTAAGGGCAACGATTGCATCGTGAATTGCTGACATCCACGGGTCAAGCTTCTCATCGAGACCACCAGGCAGGAATCCGACATCGGCACGACCAACAGGAACAAGAGGTCGATACACGGCAAGACGTTCGTAGTTGCGTGATTCCACCACTTGCTCCAAACCTGCAGCAATGGCCATCACTGTTTTGCCAGTACCGGCACGGCCGTCGAGCGCAACAACACTGACATCAGGATCAAGGAGAAGTTCCAGAGCAAAACGCTGCTCTTTCGAACGAGCTCGCAGCCCCCATGCTTCTGGAGATGAAGCGGGAAGGAGATCTGTCATCTCTCCCATGCATCGCACGAGTGCAGATTGAGACCCAGATTTCACGACGGCAAATTCATTCACGGTGAGCTTCTGAGATTCAGCGAATGACTCGGTCAGCACTTCGCCGTTCTCGTACAACGTGTTCACCACAGTGGTGGGCACGTCAAGAGTGAACCAGCCCATTGGGCGGGTATTGGCTGCGCGACCAACGGGCTGATGCTCGGCCGCCACCAAACCAAGGTGGGCAGCTTTGATGCGTAGGCCGGCGTCGTTCGAAATGATCTGCGTTGGCGCTATCAGTGATTGACCCAGCGCCGCCCCAATAATGCGATTGTCGGGAATCTCAGGATTCAGGCCGTTTTTCAGCAATCTTTCGCGTTGGATGCCATTGACTTCAATGTGCAATGTGGCGCCATCGGGGTCGGGGCCAAGAGGAACTGGTGTGTGAATGTTGCCGCCAGCACGTCGACGGAGGTCTTCAATTGTTCGTAGTGCAGTTCGTGCAGAACGACCCACATCATCCGGACGACTCTTCAAACCGTCTAACTCTTCAACCACTGTGAGTGGAATCACCACATCGCAACCAGGGAAGGAGTGAAGACAACCAGGATCAGCAATCAGAACTGATGTATCAAGAACGATGCGAGTGCGCACCCCAACGGGGTATTCCGTAGTACTCAACACATCGTCGTGTGACAACTCTGTGTCGGTACCGAAGTGCTCCGCAACACGTTCGATGACGACATCATTTCTCATCGCGACGATGAAGTGGTGGATACTTTTCAGAATTTTTTTGTTCGCACAAGGTGTTCATCTGCCTGAAATGTGGCATTTCTGAGAAATTTTTTAAAAATATTTTCGGAGGTGAATTTGACAATTGTCACGCACGATTCGCAGTCAATGTTGACGGAAGTTTTTTGCACTGGCGAGAGAAGAATTCTTGATAACAGCACACGTCATGATCGGGCGATGCTGTTTTTTACACGAAACACTCGCGGCTTCAATTCCACAAAATCCTTGTGGTGTATGGGTTTTACGGCATTCAAGCTGCCATGAAAATGAGAAGACGAAACATACGCCCTGGAGGCACTGTTCTTGTTGCTACTTCGATGCGGCCGAGAAAACGTGAGTGAAATCAACCGTGATCACCGTTGCGAACCGATTTCTTACAACGCGAAAAAAGCGGGATAGTTGCAAATGCAAGTATCAAATGCTTGCAATTACTTGAAATTGCGGTTCTGATTAATACACCACTCCGTTTCCGAGGAGGAACAACAATGACAAAAGCAGAGCTCATCGAAGAGGTAGCGAAGCAAGCAGAGTGCACCAAGGCAGATGCCGAACGTACACTCACCGCTTTCTTCGACCTAGTGGTGGCTTCTACCAAGAAGGGCGAAAAAGTGGCATGGCCGGGCTTCGGCTCGTTCAGCACCACTGCTCGCAAGGCACGTACCGGTCGTAACCCACAAACGGGTGCGGCAGTAACGGTTCCGGCCTCTACTGCGATGAAGTTCACAGCGAGCTCAACATTAAAAGCTCAGCTGAATCCAAACCGTAAGTAACCACTTACCCAACGAGAGGACCACTCAAGTGGCAGCAAAGAAGAAAGCAGCAGCTAAGAAAGCTCCTGCACGCAAGAAGAAGGCAGCAGCTAAGAAGGCTCCTGCACGTAAGAAGAAAGCAGCAGCCAAGAAGGCTCCTGCAAAGAAGAAGGCAGCCAAGAAGAAGGCAGCAGCAAAGAAGGCTCCAGCACGTAAGAAGGCTGCAGCAAAGAAGGCTCCTGCTAAGCGCAAGGCTGCTAAGAAGGCCGCTCCTGCAAAGAAGAAGGCCGCAAAGAAGAAAGCAGCTGCCAAGAAGGCACCTGCAAAGCGTAAGGCAGCAGCTAAAAAAGCTCCTGCACGTCGCAAGAAGGCAGCAAAGAAGTAGAAATACTTCTTTCTCTTTCAAAAACAGAACCAACCGGTTCGGAGTGTTGGAATGGGGGGCGAAAGCCCCTCATTTCTTTTTGTATGGGTAACACTGTGTGTATGGCAGATACCACTGATCCGGTTCTTGTAGATCTCGCTGGCGAAGTAGCTGCGATTGATTCAATGCTGTCGTCGCTAGCAGCAGAGCAATGGCGAGTTGATACTCCGGCGCCAGGATGGAATGTGGCAGACCAAGTCATTCACCTTGGGTTATTTGATCGACGTGCGCAATGGTCAATGACTGACCCCGAACGATTCACTACCGACATGCAGGAATTGATGACACGCGGAGGCGTTGACGGCGTGCACAACAGTAAACGTGGTCGTACTCCGGAAGAATTGCTGGCATGGTGGCGACAGGGCGCATCCGATTTAGCAACAGCGTCAAGCGCGCTTGACTTGTCTGCGCGTTGCGTGTGGTACGGGCCACCAATGTCTGCACGTTCAATGTTGACCGCACGTCTCATGGAGACGTGGGCTCATGGCTATGACATTGCTGATGCTGTGGGCGTAACACCAGTGCCTACTCATCGCTTGCGACATATTGCACATATTGGCGTGCGTGCACGCGGATTCGCATTTGCCGCGAACAAGCGTGAGATGCCAGAAGGTGATGTGCGTGTGGAACTAGTTGCGCCCGATGGCGATGTGTGGACATGGGGCGATGCTGAGGGCTCAAACCTTGTGCAGGGCAATGCGCTCAATTTTTGCTTAGCCGTTACGCAACGTCGACATCTTGACGATTGCAATCTTCATGTTGAGGGAGCACTGGCAACTCAATGGATGTCAATTGCCCAAGCTTTTGCTGGCGCACCTGGGGTGGGGCGCGAAAAAGGTCAGTTCGCTTAGAGCCTGTCCATCAGATGAAAGATCTCTGCGGCGGCAACACCATGTGGTGCACCAAGATCTGACATACGAGTGCGCATACGTTGGCGGAACACTTCCATGCCGTCTTCGTCAGTGGCCTTCATGGTGCTTTCAAACTGACTTTCATGGCGCTCGAGAGCACTGAGCTTTACGTCAACGTTTGCAGAGATGTCTTCGAAATGGTTTGGCTCATCGGCCTCCCAGAGCAACAATGCATCGGGTCGGTGATGGGTCACTCCGTGTTCAATCATGTGATGCTTCAAGAAATGTGGGTCGCGCGCAGCCACGATTGCGTCGCACACGTTGAGACCGGTGTTGCGGTGGTCAGGGTGCAAGCGGTAGCGCTTCCACGGGTCATGCGACAACACGATGTTTGGCTTAATGACTCGAATCGCCAATGCGATGCGGTCAACTGCTTCTTTTGAATGTTCTAACTCACCATCGACATAACCCAGGAAGTTGACGGTGCCCGTGGCGCCCAAAGCAGCCGCAGCATTGCGCTGTTCAACTTGTCGCGATGCGATCAATGCGGGCAAATCTGCATTGACATCCCATGTGCCCTTTGAACCATCGGTGCACACGAGGTGATGAACGATTGCGCCGCTTGCTGACCACTTCGCCAACGTGCCACCACACCCGAATTCAACATCATCGGGGTGTGCGCCGATTGCCAGAACAATTGCGGGTGTTGCAAGGTTTGAAGTGAAGGTGCTGGCCGTGACTGGTGGCTGTCCTGGTTCATTTGCGCTCATGATGCGCCTTTCTGTCGGCGGGCAAGTTCGCCCAAATCGTCTGCGGTATCAAGGTCAAGTTCGAGTGAATCATCGTGAATGACTTCCACGGTAAGTCCGAGAGTCTCCGCAATGCGCACGTGATTGTCGAAGCTGCCCGGTCCGTATGCAGTGGTGAAGTCCACGCTGGCGGGGAAAGAGAGAACATTGGTGCCGTCACGATGACGGTCAGGGACAATGGAAACTTTTCCATCTCGTGCCACGTGACCCAATTGTGTGGCGAGCGGTAAATCTGCGTGCGCCACAATGATGTGAGTTGCGCCATGAGCACGTGCAGCCTCGCAGCCCGCACGTACGGCAACGTCGAGGCCAGGAGTTGGGCAATCAACAACATGAGCGCCGTGAGCACGAGCCCACTCTGCAACATCGCTGTCGGAGCACACAACAAACACAGGTAAGTCGTGCGCTGCCTTCACCACGGTTGCAGCGCATTCTTGAGCGAGATGGGCACGTTGTTGGGGCGTGAGGGTGTCAGCCAGTCGGCCTTTGGCAACCGTGAATGACTTGATGGGGATCACGACTGCAGGGCGCACAAGAGTCAGCCTACGAACCTTGTGCCCGTGGTGACCTACGCTGGAGAAATGGCATCAATGCGCATGGCAGTAGTGGGCGCAGGCTCGTGGGGCACCACAGTGGCCTCTGTGGCCGCTACCAACACGCCAACAGTGTTGTGGGCACGTCGTGACGAAGTAGCACGGGCGATCAATACCCAGCATGTGAACCCTGATTATTTGGGAGCTTCATTGTCTCCCAGCCTGCGCGCAACCTCATCGCTGGCTGAAGCCGTGAGTGACGCAGACATTGTGGTGATGGCGGTGCCATCGCAGGGCTTCCGTCAGGTGTTGGTAGACGCAGCGCCATTTATTCGCCCGTGGGTCCCAATTGTGAGCCTCTCCAAAGGTTTGGAAGCGGGCACCATGTTGCGTATGTCGCAAGTGGCGAACGAAGTGATGCCTGGACATCCCGTTGCTGTGCTCACCGGACCAAACTTGGCATCGGAAATTGCCGTAGGCCAACCAGCAGCAAGTGTGGTGGCTATTGATGACGCCGTCATTGCAACTGCTCTGCAGGAATTGTTCTCTAGCCCCACATTTCGTGTGTACACCAACCCCGATGTTGTGGGGTGCGAAATTGCAGGCGTTGTAAAAAATGTGATTGCGATTGCATCAGGTATTGCAATGGGCATGGGCTTTGGTGACAACACACGAGCCACCCTCATCACCCGCGGACTTGCTGAAATGACTCGACTCGCTGAAGCGCTTGGTGGTGACCCCGTGTCTCTTGCTGGACTCGCCGGCATCGGTGACCTCATTGCAACATGTTCATCCACCAGCAGTCGTAACACCACGGTGGGTATGCGTCTTGGCCAGGGTGAATCTCTTGAATCAATTATTGGCTCCACCAAGATGGTTGCCGAAGGCGTGAAAAGTTCCGCCACGGTGTTGCAACTTGCAGAGCAATACCAAGTAGACATGCCCATTGTTGAACAAGTTGTTGCTGTGTGTCATCACGGAGTGCCTGCAGGTGAAGCATTGCTGAACCTCATGGCGCGTCGTCAACGCCCCGAAATGAAATGAACCCCCTCATGAATGGTCGCTTAATTGGAAATCGTGGCAGTGCATGGCGCGCCACAGTCACTGAGCACGGAGCTGTCGTTCCTAATGACGGCAGTGCAACTCTTGATTGGCGCATTGCTGCTGATGATCGTTGGTATGTGCCAGAGAACGAAGCCTCGCTTCGACAGAAGTGGTACGCCGGGTACCCCGTGTGTGAAACACGAGTGAAGGTTCCTGGCGGCGACATTATTCAACGCGTCTATTCAGTGGCTGACCTTGGCGGCATGACGGTGATGGAGTTTGAGAACGATTCAAACTTGCCAGTTGCTGTTGCGGTCACGCGCGGCGATGTGTTCACAACTCGTGAGCCATCAAATAACCCACCACAGGGCATCGAGTTGCCTGCGGGTTCAATTGTGGTGCCCATTGGCCATAAGAGCACTGCACGTGTTGCGCTTGCGCATCACAACCCGTCGTCAGGTCGTTTGCCTGATGATGTTCCGAATCATCAGCAAATTGTGCGTGGTTGGGAAGCTGCTTGCGACGTGGCCTCTCGTATCAATGTTCCTGATCACACTGTGGTGGCAGGCGTGTCACGCGTGCGTAGTGACTTGTTGTTAGGCGTAGGTGTCACGCCTGATGCGGCGATTGAACTTGCACGTTTGGGCGAGAAGCATCACGACTCGATCATCGAAGTAGTAGAAGTGGTGCAACGTCGCTTGAAGAGAGAAAAGCGCGCAAAGACTCTGGCGTGGGATACGCCACACCTTCTGGCCTCGGCTGCTCGTGCGTGTGTATTGCTGAACGACGACATGGCCGCTGGTGATATTGGCAATGCATGGTTACGCATTGCAGACCGACCTGTTGCTGAGCCGCCCGTTGAAGTGCCACAAGGTGTGCAATCGATTGCATGGGCAGAAACACTTCTCGCGCAAGCATCACCTAGCGGTGGTGAGTGTCGTCTCTTGCCGTACGGAGTACCCGAGCCATGGCTTGGTGCAAACTTCGAAGCACATGGCCTTACTGCCGACCCGTATCGCACCATTGGATATGCAGTGCGTTGGCATGGTTCACGCCCTGCCGTGTTGTGGGAAGTAAAAGGCGCACCTGGTTTGTTGCTGACTGGTGGTGGTGCAGATGCACAGTGGCATAGCACCGATTCAACTGGTGAAGCATTGTTGGCTGAGCCACCACACACGCATGATCACAACCATGATCATGACCATGCGCATTAACGGCGTGCTCGTAACGCGTATTAGCGCAGGTAATCCTCGAGGTAGCCGGTGTGCAGTCCCTTCTTGTCAAGTTCGGCAAGAAGTACTTTCAGTTCCGATGCAAGATTTGATGTGTAATGCAATCGAATGATGTCGCCGCGCTGAATGGAATCAGTTGAGTAACGATGGATGCCGGTGCTGTCCACCCACGTGTTCCAGAACACGATGTGCGACACGTTGCACGCTTTTGCGGCTTTGATGGTGGAAGCGTTGTATTTCCAATAGGGAAGTCGCAGCAAGATGGGTTGTGACCCACTGAAATTCGAAACAATGTTTCGACCCGAACAGATTTCTCGGCGCTGGTTCAGGTACGACAACTTTGTGAGGTCGATGTGGCTTCGGGCATGGTTGCCAAACGTGGCACCCCGCGCCCAATCAGTCTGGAAGTAACGACGGTGACGATTGATGACGAGACCTGTCACGAAGTTCGTATGAGGAATTCCGTACAGCATTGACGCAGCTGCTGCGGTGACCTCTTGGCCGTCTTCAATTGTGAGGAACACGACTGGTTTCGTGGTGTGAATGCGGGTGATGATGAAGTCGTCGTTTGTTGTGGCGGCATGCACAGCCGTTGGGTTAACGGCAAGCAGTGGTGTTGCAAGTGCAACGGTGAGCAGGACAGCAATTCGTTTGAACATGCAGCAATTGTCGCGATGGCTCGTTTCAACTTCTAGACCAACACGTACCGCGTTGCGACACTTTTGTACCTAACTCAGCGGTCGGTAAATAGTTCGAACGTGTCGCCGACGGCAATGGTGCCTGTCTTGGTGACCATTGCATAGATGCGACTGAAGTCGCCACGCTCGTGGCTCATGCGCATGAAGTCGCCGTTAGTGAACCAGTCTTTGTTCTGCTTGCACGGAATGGCATAGGCCGTCATGAATCCGCGAACATCGCCGATACGAAAGTGCGCGCCGGGCCGAAATGCTTCGGCAGGAATTCCGCTCACCGTAATATTTTCGCCGGCATAGCCAGGCGCAATTGGGTGACCTTCAGTTTGCAGTTTTTCGAGTGCGTCGGTGCTCCAAATACACAACGCTTGCCACGGGCGTCCGTGGTGCGCACGTGCACTTTGCACGTCGCCTTCTACGCCCTTCCAGCCAATCGTTGCGCTGTCGATCGGCTTCTTCGGTAAGCCCTTTGAAGCATGAAGGTGCGCAACCGTTCCGACATGTTCAACGCTTAGCAAACGCATGGTGGGGAAGAAGCGCCACATAGCTGCCAACAAAGCCTCCACTTGTTGTGGAACCAACTCGGCGTATTTCGCCACCAATGCATCACCTGTTGCAACAAAAGCCGTATCGACATTTTCTAACGAGGGGAGAGCAATGCCACCTAGTGATGCAACTTCGGCAAGAAAGCCTCGTGCACCTGCAAGCCAACCATCGGGAATTGATGACTCGTGTGCATGATGTTGCCAAATGGCGGTGAAGTTTGCGATGGTGCGCTGCGCATCGGTGGCCGAGTACTTGTAGTTGCCTACCGTGACGGATTCAGCGCGTGCCATGTGTGAAGCCTACGCTTCATGCAATGGCTCGTCCCGTTCCCACACTCGATACCGAACGCGAATTGTTTGCCAGTGGTGTGCGCATTGTTGCTGGTATGGACGAAGTGGGCAGAGGTGCGATCGCCGGCCCCGTGATGATTGGCGTCGTGGCCGTTGATGCAAACGTGGTCACAGTGCCCGAAGGGCTTGCTGACTCGAAGTTAATGACAGCAAAACGTCGTGAGGCAATGGTGCCCACGGTGCACGAATGGGCAGTTGCATACGCCACTGGTTCTGCCACCGCGGCTGAGGTTGACAAGTTCGGCATCATGGCAGCAATGTCTCTCGCCGGCAGTCGTGCACTCGCCGCGCTCGGCGTGAAGCCCGACATCATCATTCTCGACGGCAACACGTCATTCTTAAAAGAAGAACAAGATGGTCCGCGCATCATCACGCAAGTGAAGGCCGACCAGAACTGTGCGTGCGTGTCTGCTGCCAGCGTGATCGCAAAAGTGGAACGCGATGCGCTGATGACTGAATTGCACGAGCAATTCCCGCATTACGGCTGGAATGGCAACAAGGGCTACGGCGCAGCAGTGCACACCGATGCAATCAAAACTCATGGCGTCACCGACTTGCATCGCAAGTCGTGGAACCTGGGCGTGTAACACCCCGCAAGCGAGGCGAACAGTGGGTCTTAGGAGACCTTGATGTCCTTGAATGGTGAACGTGAGTCGATGCCTGGTTCTTTTGGAAGACCGAGCACGCGCTCACCAACGATGTTGCGCATCACTTCGTCTGAACCACCTGCGATACGAAGACCTGGTGTGCCGAGGACGAAGTTTGCCCATGCGTAGGTGCCCCACTCGCCGCTGTCTGCGATGAGCTTTGGTCCGAGCACATGTGAAAGGAACTTCACAAGACGAGCCTGGTTGTTCACCAACACCATCTTGCCGATGGAGCCTTCTGGCCCGGGCAACTGGCCAGCCTTTGCCTTTGCCGTGGTGCGCTGTGCATTCATGTTTGCAATGCGGTAGTTCATCACGATGTCAGCAAGCTGGTTGCGAATGAGGGGGTCTTTGTTGAGGCCGTAGTACTCAACCATTGCAATCACGCGTGTGAGCAAGTTGTTGTCGCCCGAGTTGTTGGTGCCGATTGATGCACGCTCGTT
The DNA here is from genome assembly GCA_947447175.1 of Acidimicrobiaceae bacterium. Lineage (GTDB taxonomy): Bacteria > Actinomycetota > Acidimicrobiia > Acidimicrobiales > Ilumatobacteraceae > UBA2093. Next base: position 23,895 of record CANFIM010000001.1, read on the forward strand.
CATGAGTGTTGTGAGTGCAACATTCCAACCATTGTTGATGTCGCCCAAACGCATGTCGTCTTTTACGCGAACTTCATTGAAGAAGATTTCGTTGAAGCTTGCGCCACCAGTCATTTGCTTAAGAGGACGCACTTCAACGTTGGGGTCCTTGAAGTCGATGATGAAAGCGGTGAGACCCTTGTGCTTCGGAAGATCCCAGTCGGTACGGGTCATGATTTCGCCGATGTCTGAGTAGTGCGCACCAGTGGTCCACACTTTCTGACCGGTGATAACCCACTCGTCGCCGTCTTTCACGGCTTTGGTGGTAAGTGATGCAAGGTCGGAACCTGCACCTGGCTCTGAGAACAACTGTGATGCAATCATTTCGCCGCGCCACAACTTCTTTACATACAACTCTTTTGCACGTGCTGAGCCGTGGTCGTAGATAGTTGGCGTCACCATGCCGAGGCTGATGGCAAATGCACTTTGGTCGGGCACGCGGAACTGTGATTCGAGTTGGCTGTATGCGCGATCGAACGATGGTGGCAATTCACGGCCGCCGTATTCCTTCGGACCACTGATCCAACCGAAGCCAGCATCGAACTTCTTCTGGCGCCACTTCTTTGCTTCTTCGGCGTTGTCAGCTTCTTGCTGACGATCCTTTTCGCGGTAGAAGTTGTCGGAGCCTTCGCCCCACACAAATGCTTTTTCTACACCGCGACGTTCGACGTTGGCTTCGAGGAATGCAAGTGCTTCCTTCTCGAATTCTGCGAGCGTGATATCAGCCATGTGGATTCCCCCTAGTGAGACCCGAAGGTCGTGTACCGATTGGGAAATACCGTACCCCGAGGGGGGTGAAAATTGCTAAGTGAAGTTGGCGTGAAACAGGTCATGAGCGGCCCGAGTTGACTAGCGTGGAGCCCTATGGGACAGCCAGTGGCAGTAGAGCAAAAGGTTGGCGGTACTTCCGCCATTATTCGATTTGAGACCAATCGTTCTCTCACCGGTATGGGTCACGAGCGCTTCACCAGCGCAGCCGAGGCCAAGGGCCCTCGCCCCGCAGCCGTAGTGGCGCGTCGTTTGTTTGAATCTGGCCAGGTTTCCTGGGTGCACGTGTACGGCAACATCGTCACCGTGCAGTTGTCGTCTGGTGCTTCGCAGTCGGGTCTCGATGACATCGTTCGCGATCTCTATCAGTATTGGAAGCCGGGCATGACCCCTCCGACACTGGAAGAACTTCTTGCCAACATGCCAGCCGAAGCAGCTCCTGCTGCCGACGCACCAGCTGGCGACGCTGCATCTGGTCTCGACCCTCGCGTGCCTGCTCACTTGTGGGAGCGCAGCCGTCTTGGCCGCGAGCGCTGGCTAGCCAAGCAGGGCTAACTGTTGCGGGTGCGGAGCGCCTGAGAACATACGAACACCTGTTCGCTACGATGCCTCCCTATGGGGCAGGCACTTCTTCCAGATCTGGCGCATCGCAAGTTGGCGGGCGTTGAAACAGGGGCAGATTTTGCACAACGCCATGCCCAACGTGCTGCAGGTGGTGTGGGGCCGTTGCCCGTTACTGAAGTGTTGCAACCGTTGTTTGGTGGCGCCGGCTTCGAGCGTGGCCACATCTATGGCATTGCAGGTGAAGCACCGTTGTCGTTGTTGTTTGCATTGGTTGCGCGCGGCACTGCCGATGGATCGTGGCTTGCGTTAGTCAATCTGCAACGGGCAGGGCTGTTGTCGGCACACGAACACGGTGTGGCGTTGCAGCGCACCGTGTGTGTTGATGTTGCTGCAGGTACACAGTGGTCGCACGTTGTGGGCGCATTGGTTGATGGTTTCGATTTTGTTGTTGTGTCGTCGCCAGTGTGTTCGGTGAATGAAGCGCGTCGCATTACTGCGCGAGTAAAAGCGCAGGGTTCTGTGTTGTTGGTGTTGGGCAAGCCAGGCGCGTTCGATGTCGACGCCACGTTTGCTGCACACACCGTGCAATGGCAGTTCGATACCTATGCATCTGCGCGCACCGTCGATGTGGAAGCACATGGCAGGCGCGTATATGGCACTCGTTCGTGTCGCGTGCAGTTGCCCGCCGCAACAGGTGCAGTGTGCGGAGTCGTGTCGTGACACGTTCCATTGTTGTGGTGTTTCCGCAATGGATGCAGCAACACGGTGTTTTGGGTGAAGAACATGCGTTTACCCAGTTCGAACATGTGGTGCGTGCCATCAGCGATGTGTCGCCGTTGGTGGAAGTGGAAAGTCTCGGCACCATCATCGTTGCGGCACGCGGTCCATCGCGATATTTCGGTGGCGATGTTGCGGTGGCACAACACATACACAACGTGTGCACAGGTGTGGCTAGCGATTCGGCGTTTGGTGTGGGCGTTGCTGGCTCGCGGTTCGCTGCCGCAGCTGCGGCGCATATTGCACAATCGCGGGGCACCCCGTGTGTGATTGAAGAAAGCATTACTGGTGAATTCATTGATGCCATTCCGGTGTCGTCGCTCTCGCGCATTGGCGGAGTTGCCAACGACACGGTTGATCTTCTGCAACGCCTTGGGCTGCGGGTGTGCTCGGCAGTGCGTGCGGTGGGTGAGGCGTCGCTCATTGATCGTTTTGGTATTGAAGGTAAGCGTGTGCATGCGTTGGTGTCGGGTGGGGAAGTGCGCCACTTTGCGCCGGGCACGCCCCCTTCAGATTTCACGCGCGTGGTTGAGTTTGAATCACCACTCACCAGTTCGGCGCACGTGGTGGCCATGTCGCACGATGTTGTTTCCGAATTGGTAAATGCCGTGTCTGGGTATGGCCAGCAATGTGTGCGCATGCTCATCACGTGCGAAACCGATCATGCAGAGAACGTGTCGCGTATCTGGGGTGAGCCGCATGGGTTTGGTGTTGCGGCGTTGTCGCAACGTTTGCTGTATCAACTCGATGGGTGGCTCACCGATGTCAACGCAGTTGCCGATGCACCCACCAGTGGCATTGTGCGTGTGCGGTTCGAACCGTTGGAATGCAGAGAAGTGCTCAGTGTGCAGCCCTTGTTGTGGGGCGGCAGCCAGGAAAACATCGAGCGTGCTGCACGCGCAGTGGTTATGGCCATGGCTGCTGGTGATGATGTGCAGGTGAGCGTGCCGCGATGGGAAGGTGGTCGCGATGTTGCCACGGTGTATGCGCGCGTGCCGCTCTCGCTGGTTGATATCACCGATATGCGTGATGCCGAACAACGAGTCAGTGTGGGTGCAGGTGTGGCGCGTGATTGGAGTGGTTCTATTCCGCGGCCATCGCCGGCCTCGGTGGCAAGTACGCCGAAAGAGATTGCAGTGTGTGATGCACAGGGAAATGCAGTCAGCGTTACTGCCCGGCACGAACTCACTACGGCGCCAGCTGTGGTGAGTGTGGGTGGCACCGAGTATCGAGTGCTGCGTGTTGCAGGGCCGTGGCCCGTGGAAGAGCGATGGTGGGATACCCGCCGTAAGCGCCGGCATGTGCGCATGCAGGCACTGGTGCGTCATCCGCGCGGAGGTACAGGTGTGTTTTTGTTGGGGCTAGAGCATCAAACATGGACACTGCTTGCCCGCTACGACTAGGTCATCACATAGTGTTGCGGTGTGAGCAACAGCGTTATCGAGCACATCATGCAAACGTTGCAATCGCATCACCCCATTGATCAACGCGAACGCGAGTCAATGGAAAAGTTCTTGGCAGTGGTGCCAACACTCATTGATGCGTGCAATGAAGAAGCAGATATGTCTCATGTGACTGCATCAGCGATTGTTGTGAGCGATGCAGGCAACAAAGTGGCGTTGCATTTACACAAACGACTCAACATGTGGCTGCAACCAGGTGGTCACATTGATGTGGGTGAAACACCAGCACAAGGTGCACTGCGTGAGGCAGTAGAAGAAACCGGATTGCCTGTGCGCCATCACGCAGGTGACGGAGTGTTCTTTCATGTCGACACACACCCAGGGCCAAAAGGGCACACGCACTACGACCTGCGTTACCTGGTGCGTGCGCCGGAAGTGGCGCCGGCACCGCCCGAAGGCGAGAGCCAACAGGTGGCCTGGTTCGAGTGGGCAGAGGCTGAGGCAATTGCTGATATCGGCCTTTTGGGCGGATTGCAGGCCGCCAAAGCCTTACTGGGCTTGTAGTCGCCTCTTTCTATACGAACATATGTTCGGTATCCTCGCCCTATGGGGTTTACCAATCCGGCGATGCCGTGGAGCGAGTTAGAGGCACGTCTCTCGAATGGTCGCGCCCCGTCATCGGTGGCGTGGAATGGCGGCGGAGATGGTCCGGCATTGAGTGCCAAGCGTCAGCCATTTGAAACTGTTGTTTCGCGGGCGTCATCAGCAGTGCCGTATGCGGAGTTGCATTGCCGTTCCAACTTTTCATTTTTGGAAGGTGCGGCACACCCTGAAGAGTTGGCAGAAGTTGCTGCGTCATTGGGTTTATCAGCGTTAGCAATCACCGATCGCAACGGGCTGTACGGCATCGTGCGTTTTGCAGAAGCTGCACGTGCTGTGGGGTTGCCCACCATCTTTGGTGTCGAACTTGATTGCGTCAACATTCCTGCGTACACCACCGAGGGCAGCATCGTGCTGTTGTGTCGTGGTGCGCAGGGGTATGCGCACATGGCACGTGCAGTGAGCGAAGGGCAACTTGCGGGCAGCAAGGGCGCTCCTGTTTTTACATTCGCCACGGTGGGTGCAACGGTGCGCGATCAATGTGTAGTGCTCACGGGTGGCGCACAAGGAGCGGTGGTGCGTGCATTGGTAGAGCACGGCCCGGCTGAAGCAGAACGAATGTTGCGCATATTGATTGATTCGTTTGGTGCGCGCAATGTGCTGGTGGAACTATGGGATCACGGCGACCCTATTGATGCAGTGCGTAATGACCAACTGGTGCAACTGGCTGCAATGCTCGATTTGGAGTGTGTGGCCACCAACAACGTTGCGTATGCAATGCCAGCACAGCATCGCTTGGCCACTGCACTCACGGCCGTGCGGCATCGTTGCGGGTTGAACGAGGTAGACCACTTGTTGCCACCCGCGGCTACTGCGTATTTGCGTTCAGGTGAAGAACAAGAACGCCGCTTTGCGCGGTACCCCGGCGTGGTGGAACGCACTGCAGAATTGGCACAAGAGATTGCTTTTGACCTTTCGTTGGTGGCGCCACAGTTGCCACCGTTTCCGTGCCCCGATGGCTTCACGGAAATGTCGTATCTGCGGCATCTGGTGCATGCGGGTGCGGTACATCGCTACGGAGACAAGCCTGAAAGCCAAGACGAAGATTTATCGTTGCGTGCGCGCGCATGGCGCACTATTGACCATGAATTAGAGATCATCGAAACACTTGGTTTTGCTGGCTATTTCTTGGTGGTGTGGGACATTGTGCGTTTCTGTGAAGAGCAGGGCATTTTGTGTCAAGGGCGCGGCAGTGCTGCCAACAGTGCGGTCTGTTTTTCATTAGGCATCACCAAAGCCGATGCCGTGTCGTTGGGTTTGTTGTTCGAGCGTTTCTTGTCGCCCGAGCGAGACGGACCGCCCGATATTGACATTGATATTGAAAGTGGTCGTCGCGAAGAAGTCATTCAATATGTGTATGCACGCCACGGGCGTCATCATGCGGCGCAAGTTGCCAATGTCATCACCTATCGCTCGCGTTCGGCAGTGCGCGACATGGCGCGTGCATTGGGCTACTCAGCCAAACAGCAAGATTCGTGGAGCAAACAAGTAGATGCATGGGGCACTGTGTCTATTACGGCATCACAACGCGACCACAATATTCCCGACTTGGTGTTAGAGATGGCGGCCGAGGTGGAAAACATGCCGCGTCACTTGGGCATTCACTCGGGTGGCATGGTGATGTGTGATCGACCCATTGTGGAGGTGTGCCCGGTGGAGTGGGCGCGCATGGAAAACCGCAGTGTGCTGCAGTGGGACAAAGACGATTGCGCATCTATCGGTTTGGTGAAGTTCGACCTGTTGGGTTTGGGCATGTTGTCTGCGTTATCAAATGCTGTTGCATTTATTTCCGAACACCGTGGATACGAATTAGATCTCGCCACCATTCCGCAAGAAGACGATGTGTATGCCATGTTGTGCAGGGCCGACACGGTGGGTGTGTTCCAGGTGGAGTCACGCGCACAAATGTCTACGTTGCCTCGGTTGAAGCCGCGACGTTTTTACGACTTAGTAGTGGAGATTGCGCTCATTCGTCCTGGGCCTATTCAAGGTGGATCCGTGCATCCGTACATTCGTCGACGCAACGGACAAGAACCCATCACATATTTGCATCCACTCTTGGAAAACTCGTTGGGCAAAACACTGGGTGTGCCGTTGTTTCAAGAACAACTCATGCAAATGGCAATCGATGTTGCGGGCTTCACTGCAAGCGAGGCCGACCAGTTGCGCCAAGCAATGGGTTCCAAGCGTTCGCAGGCACGCATGCAACGACTGAAGCAACGGCTATACGAGGGCATGGCAGAGCGCGGTATACGTGGCGACATTGCCGATGAAATCTTCATCAAAATGGCTGCGTTTGCCAACTACGGGTTTCCCGAAAGTCACTCGGTGAGCTTTGCCTACTTGGTGTATTCATCGTCGTACATCAAGTTGCACGAGCCCGCAGTGTTTTGTGCCGCATTGCTCAACGCACAACCCATGGGGTTTTGGTCGCCGCATACGTTGGTGCAAGATGCGCGTCGACACGGGGTGGTGGTGCACACGCCTGATATCAACCAGTCAAACGACCTTGCCATTTTGCAACCGTGTGCTGATTCATGTGGCGGGCTTGCAGTTCGATTAGGCATTGGTTCTGTGCGGGGCATTGGTGCAGATCTTGCACGCATCATTGCGCAACGCCGGCCATATGAATCGATCGATCATGTGGTGCGCAATGTGCCCGAGCTATCGCGCAAACAAATTGAAGCTCTCGCCACTGCAGGGGCATTCACGGAAAGCTTCGGCGATGATCGCCGGCATGCACTGTGGGAGGCCGGTGCGCATGGTCATGGCAGCATCGAACACTTGCAAGGCGTGCTGGGATTGAACTCGCGGCCCACGTTGCCAGGCATGGAGCCAGTGGAAGAAGCGATTGCAGATATTTGGGCCACGGGTATTTCTCCCGATGGTCACCCCACGGTGTTCATGCGCGAGCAACTCAGTGCCAAGGGCGTGCGCACTGCTGAGCAACTTGCGGCGGTGCCACATCAAGATCGTGTGTGGGTGGCTGGCATTGTTACGCATCGTCAGCGACCCATGAGCGCACGCGGCGCCACCTTCATCAGTTTGGAAGACGAAACAGGGCTCATCAATGTGGTGTGTTCGAAGGGGTGTTGGGCACGACACCGCGCGGTGGCTCGTGATGCCACAGCATTGTTGGTGCGCGGCCGAGTGGAGTGTGCCAGTGGCGTAGTGAATGTTGTGGCCGAACAGTTGCTGCCGTTGTTTGCCCCGGTGGCAGTGCCTAGCCGCGATTTTCGTTAATCAGTGTCGCGCGAAGAGATCTCAGTGCGGTGCTCAATGGAGAATGGCACTGCAGGGATGCCGTTATGAACGATCACATGAAGGAATGAAGCGATATCACGCGGCGTGAATTTATCTTCGCCGTTATACGTGAGGAGTTCCTCAATGCTCCACCAGCGATGTGCATGCAGGTTTTCTGCACGTAACTGTTCATCGGTAAAAGACGGCGTAGGAGTAAAGCGTTCAGTACGCACCATGTACACGGTTTCCGTTTGTCCGCGCCACTCCACACCGTCTGAGTCAATGAGTTGGAAATGGTGGGTTCTGTTCCACACAGGTGCGCCGATTGATGCTCCTACAAGGCCGGTTTCTTCAAGAAGTTCTCGGTGCAGTGCATCCATGTGGTCTTCGCCCTCGTCGATGCCGCCACCAGGTAGCACCCAAAATGCGCCATGAGGAAACACGAGTCGCACCATCAATACATGGTTGTCGGCATCCATCACAAGCCCGCGTACAGCAGGGCGTAAACGAAGTTCGTGTGTCATTCGTTCGGCGTATCGCCGAGACCATCGTTGAACATGCGATACGTGTCATAAATGTCTTTGCACTTTTGACACATGGGCACTTGCTTCGGGTCACGAGAGGGAACCCACACATGGCCACACAACGCTTCAATAGGCGTGCCGTTAATACGTGCTTCTAACACTTTGGCCGCAGCGTTTTCGCCCGGCTCTGTTTTCACAATGTGCGCAACGATGGGCTCGCCAGTTTCCGGCACCATTTCGGTGTCGGGGCGAACCTCAGCAGGACGTGTCTTCACGGAAGGCATAGCAACAGTCAAGCATGAACTAGTTGTGACCTACACTGCCCAACGCATGATCTTGGTGGACGAATGTCGGTGGAATTTCAAGGATTACCAGATGTGCCACATGGTGAGCGACGTATCGCTAGAGGAATTGCATGCATTTGCTGCAGCACTTGAGATACCGACACGAGCCTTTCATGGAGACCATTACGACGTTCCACAACACATTCGCGACTTGGCAGTGTTGCGCGGTGCGCAAACAGTGACAAGCCGAGAACTAGTGAAACGACTAGCGGCCGCAGGACTGCGCAGCACACCAGCACAGCGCCGTGCTTACAAGCACATAGCCGACGAACGCCATGGGTCGGGCGAATCGATGAGTGACCGCGGGCAGTAAAAACCTCCGCGCCCCGCTACCACCCAATCGTGCAACGCAATACCTGCATGAGTGAACGTGGTGCTGAGCAACGAGAGAAGTTCAGTGTCTCCTGGCTGAATACATGAATGGGTTCGTGTGCTGATGAGTACAACCGCATGCGCATTGGGAATGTCTGACAAGCGACCAATGAGATAGTGCGCGCTGACCAGATTGATTTCTGATGCATGCAGAATGCCAAGCCCTCGGTGTTGTGCATCGAGAACTAATGCATAGGTGCGGTTGCGAATGGGGCGCTCCATCACAAGCGACGAAATGCCCACAGCTTCAATAAGAGAATCAATGGGGTCGAGAAACGGACGTGGAACGTCGAGCAATGATGCGTTCAGCATGTGATCTCCATCGGATAGCGCACAAGGCGACAGTGATGGGGGAAGTGAGAAGAATGTACGAACGGGGTGTGTCGCTACCGAATAGTGAGACCAATGAGTGCGCCCACCAATGCACCGCCCACATGGCCGCCAATGGAGATGCCAGGCAAAGTGAACGTAATCACGAGATTCAGAATCAATGTGGTGCCAATTCCGGAGCGCATCACATCCACTCCACGGCGGTGCAAAATCACTGCCGCAGCAGCCATGAGGCCAAATACAGCGCCTGAGGCGCCGCCCGTGAGTGCATTGGGGCTAAGTACGAGTGCACCAATAGAGCCACCAATGAGGGAGGCGAAATAAATAGCTGTGAATCGAACACGCCCGAGAGCAGGTTCCAGCAAGTTGCCTAACTGCCACAAAATGAACATGTTCATGCCGATGTGGAACAGACCAAAGTGCAAAAAACCGGCAGTGAAGAGTCGATACCACTCGCCGTTATCAATGAATGGTTTGGCAAGAACTATGTCGAACTGATGTGAATTAAGCCCAGAGCCTCCGTAGTTCGAAATTGCGCCAGTGACCGACCACAGATACACCATCACATTGATGCCGATGATGGCACGAGTGATCATCAGGTTCTGTGAAGCATTCCAGTACTTCGCACGTTCACGTGCTGCTGGTCGAGCGGCTCGAATGCAATCGACACAGTGAGAGCCCACATCAACCTGAACGAGACAGTTATTGCAGGCAGGTCGACCACAGCGTGTGCAGTGACGTCCGGTGACAACTTCAGGATGTCGAACACAATGTTCAAGCAGCGGCGGAGGGAACGACACGAGGAAAGTGTAGATGTTCGTTAACGCGGCGCGGCTTCGGCTTCGTCGCGGTGAGTGAGGTACCACTCAACGGTGCGTTGTAAGCCTTCACGGAAGTTCATTGATGCTTTCCAGCCAAGCAATTCTTCCGCGCGGCTGGGGTCAATACGACGACGTGGTTGACCATCAGGCTTTGAAGCATCCCATTGCAAAGTGCCAGTAAAACCAGTGACTTCTGCAATGGTTTCGGCAGTTTCACGAATGGTGATTTCACGATCTGAACCAAGATTGATGGGCTCAGTACCTTCGTGATTTTCTGCTGCACGAACAATGGCAGATGCTGCATCTTCGACATACAGATATTCACGACTTGCAGAACCAGTTCCCCACACATCAATGAACGCATCGCCTGCCTCTTTTGCTTCCACACATTTTTTAATGAGTGCTGGAATTACGTGAGACACAGACGGATGAAACTTGTCGCCAGGCCCGTACAAATTGGTGGGGATGAGGTATGCAAATTTTTGGTTGTACTGCTGTGCATTCACCTGCGCGTGCACGAGGTGTGCTTTCTTTGCAATGCCATACGGAGCATTTGTTTCTTCAGGGAAACCATCCCAGAACGATTCTTCACGGAATGGAACGGGGGTGAACTTGGGGTAGGAGCACACAGTGCCCAGCAACACGGTCTTCTCGGTACCTGCACTGCGAGTTGCCTCAATGATGTGAGTTCCCATCATGAGGTTGTCGAGATACAACGGGGCAGGAGCCACCTGGTTGTACCCAATGCCGCCAACGCGAGCCGCGAGGTGGATGACATGGCTGGGGGAGTATTCCTTCAACATGGCATCGGCGGCACCAGGAATGGTGAGGTCGTAGGCGTCGTGAGTGGGGGCAACCACTTGGGCGCCTTGTTCGCTGAGGAGGCGCACCACAACCCGTCCTAAGAAACCGTTGCCCCCTGTGACAACCACGCTGCGTCCTGACCAAAAATCCGCCATATATGCCATCGTAGGACGCGAGCGGTCAGAATAAGAGGGTGCGCATCGCTTACACCCTCGAACAGTGCTGGCATCGCGTGCCCGGCGGTACTGGAATTGCCGCAATTGAGGCGGGTCGAGAGCTCACCGCAATTCCTGATCTCGAGATGGTGGGCGTTGCTGGTCGTCATATGCGTCCGCCCACACCTGGCTTTGCTCCCCCCATGAAGGTGGCCGCACTTCCATTGGGTGGCCCCATTTTGTATGAGGCGTGGTTGCGTCTGGGGTGGCCAAAAGTGGAATCGGTCGTGGAAGGTGCACGACTTGTGCATGCAACCACAATTATTGCGCCGGCAACATCACTGCCGTTGGTGGCCACCATTCATGACCTTGCATTCGTGCGACATCCGGAGTTCTTCACTGATCATGGGAACAAGGTGTTCAACAAGAGCGTCAAAATCTTGCGCGAGAAGGCATCAATGGTTTTGTGTTCGTCGCAATCAACAGTTGATGATTGTGTAACAGCAGGTTTTGAAACGTCGCGACTTCGACATGTTCCGCTCGGCGTCACTATTCACACCGTCACCGAGAACGATCGAGTGCGAGTACGTGATGCGTACTCATTGCCGAGTGAGTTCATTCTGTTTGTGGGCACTCTTGAGCCGCGAAAAAATCTTGCACGTTTGATTGAGGCACTCGCCAGCATGCACGATGCGCCACCACTCGTGATTGTGGGTATGGAGGGTTGGGGCGAAACCGCAATTTCCACCACGCACGATGTTCGTTTCACTGGTTTCGTGCCGGCACACGATCTTCCTGCGTTCTACAACATGTGTTCTGTCTTCGCGTTCCCTTCAGTGCTGGAGGGATACGGACTTCCTGTCATCGAAGCAATGGCGCAAGGAGCTCCTGTTGTTACCTCTCGCGGTACCTCCACAGAAGAAGTTGCAGGTGGAGCGGCAGTATTGATTGATCCGCTTGATGTTGCCTCGATTGCAGATGGAATTTCTCAGGCTTTAGCCAACACAGATTCTCTGAGTAAGCAGGGAGTCGCACGAGCACATGCATGCACATGGGAGCACACAGCTGCACTCACAGCACAGATTTATCGTGAAGTATTAGGTGGCACACAATGACTCGTGTGGCAATGAATTTGTTGTGGTGTGTACCTGGCGTTGGCGGCAGTGAGGAATATCTCGTGCGTCAGTTATCTGGTCTTGCAGAAATTGAGCACGAATATCACATTGATGTGTTTGCGCCGCGTGGATTCACATTGCGTCATCCACTTATCGCAGAGAAGTACACCATCATTGAAGCACCGAGTGAATGTTTGCGCCGTGAACAACGAGTACTGCTTGAGCACACGTGGCTTGCTGTACGCACACGTGATTACGCAATTGTTCATCACGGCGGCGGTTCAATTCCGCGTATTGGAAATCGCAATACGTTGCTCACTCTTCATGATGTGCAGTGGATTGATTACCCGCAGTATGTGCGACCCATCAAGTTGAAATACCTGCGAAATATGGTGCCTTCGTCGTTGCGACGAGCTTCTCGTATCGCAGTACCTTCACAATTTGTTGCTGGAACTCTTACCAAGGCATTTGGAACACCTGCAGAGAAAATTGGTGTTGTGCGGCACGGATTGGAATCACACTTCGTGAATGTTGCAACGCCTGAAAATGCTTTGCGCACCAAATTCTCTCTCGGTGATGGACCAATTGTGGTGTTTCCAGCAATCACGCATCCACACAAGAATCATGCATTTCTCCTTGAATTAATGGCGAACGGCGGTGGCGCATGGGGTGACCCAACACTGCGGTTGGTGTTTGCCGGATCAGCAGGGCTGGCCGAGGAATCAGTTCGGTCGATGATTCGTGTTCTCGGTCTCTCCGACCGTGTTGTCATGCCAGGGCGAGTAACAGATGCCGACCGCAATGGGTTGCTCTCAATGGCTGATGCATTGGTGTTCCCTAGCTTGTATGAAGGTTTTGGGGCCCCTGTCATTGAAGCAATGAGGTCTGGCACGCCGGTCATTTGCAGTGACCAGGGCAGTCTTCCCGAAGTAGTGGGAACAGTTGGGCGTGTGTGTGCGCTTGATGCCGATGAGTGGGTGCACGCTCTTGAAGATGTGCGCATTCGGCGGGATTATTTCATTGCAGCAGGCCACGAACGTTCGCAACTATTTACAGCGGCTCTGTCGGCTAGCGATTTGGTGACGCAATATGACGCCATTGCATCACACAGAAAGAAGAAATCGTGAAGCGACCCATTGTTGTTTTGTGTCCGCACTTCGCGCCTGACACGGCACCCACTGGCGAAGTCATCACACGTATCGTTGACGAATTCATTGCGGCAGGGGAGACAGTGCACATCGTGACTGCGCTGCCCTGGTACCGCACTCATTCCATCGAAAACGGATGGGGCGCACGACTAGTGCGTCGTGAAAAAACGTCGTGGGGCTCCATCATCCGTGTGCATCCATTTCCAGGAAAGAGCAAGAGCAACCTGTTGCGCCGCGCCATCGGTTTTGGAGCCTTTAGTGCGGTGGCTGGTGTGTGCACCTTGTTTGCTGGCGGCATCCATCGCCGTCCAAAAGCGATTATCTCAATGTCCCCGCCACTCACTCTTGGCCTCACTGGCTGGCTGGCAAGTCGCATGCGCTTTTGTCCGTCAGTTTTTAATATTCAAGACGTATTTCCGGATGCAGCTATTGAGACTGGCGCAATCACCAATTCGCGCATCATTGCGGCAGCACGGTGGTTAGAGCGGGTCAGCTATCACCGGTCAGATGTTGTCGTTGTTTTGTCTGATGACTTGAAGAAAAATGTTGTAGCAAAAGTGTCACCGCGACATGCACATAAAGTCACCGTGATTCCCAACTTTGTCGATGCCGATCGCATTCGTCCCATGAACCGTATGACTGCTTATCGCACGGAGTTGGGTATCGGTAATGAGACTGTTGTGATGTACGCCGGCAACGTGGGTTACTCACAATCACTCGAGATGCTGATTGATGCAGCGCGCCACATGCCAGCGGTCACGTTCGTGATCAATGGTGATGGGTCTGCACGCAAAGATTTGGAAGCACAAGCGGCGGGTGTGTCGAATGTGAAGTTTGCTGGCTATCAACCTCGTGACCGAGTGTCCGAAGTGTTGGCATCTGGTGACATTCATGTGGTGCCACTGCGTGCCGGACTTGGAGCAGTCAGCGTGCCATCAAAGACCTACAGCATTCTTGCGGCAGCACGTCCAGTGGTTGCCGCCATTGATGAAGGCACCGAAGTCACGCGAATTTTGTCAGCAAGTGGCGCGGGTATCTCTGTCCCGCCCGATTCTTCTCAGGAATTTTCCGCAGCAATTGGGTCGCTCGTGAATAATCCGTCGGATGCTGAACTTCGGGGCAATGCAGGCCGAATGTGGGTCGAAACTCATGTTTCGCCTGCTGTTGTGGCACGTTCGTATCTCGATGTGATCGCCTCACTTGGTAATCAGCAGATAGCCTCTCTTACTCGTGGCTAGTGGTTCATCAGCAAAAAAGGTCGCCCGACTCGCTCAAAAGGGCAAGGGCAAAAAAGTGCGCTTTCAGGGCGGCACGATATTTCCCTCTGTCATGGCGGTCGTCATCGTTGTAGGTCTCGGTTTAGTTGCTTATGCGCGTCAGTCTGCGCCAAGCAAGAACACGCCACCCACCATTAATGATCACTGGCACGTTTCTTACGGCTTCTATCACTGCGATTCATTTGTTGCCGACCTTGCTGGCAACAAAGAAGACGGCAGCAGTGCGGCCTACGCCAAGTACAACATTCACAGTCACGCCGATGGCGTTATCCACTGGCACCCCAGTGCTTTGGCAACTGGTACGCGCGCGAAGCTCGGCTTGTTCTTGGACACCTATGGCGTTTCTGTCAACTCCAAGGGCATCACGTTCCCCGCAGATCAAAACAAGGGTGTGTCCTACAAAGTGGGCACAGACAAGTGCAAAGACAAGTCCGGCAAAATGGTTGATGCACAAGTGCAGGCAATCGTGTGGCCGAGCTATGACGACACCGCCACTTCAAAGCGCTACATCACCGACTTCAACAACATTCGAATCACAAAAGACCAAATGGCTATCACCATTGCTTACGTGATTCCTGGTACCGAAGTTCCAATGCCAAAGTCGGCAACTAACTTGCCTGAGCTCGGCTCAAAAGACTCTGCAGCTACAACCACAACAGTCAAGGGCGCCACTACAACCACTGTGAAGGGTGCAACCACCACCACGGGTGCGGTTACCCCCACCACTGGCGGCTGATGCACGCTGTTGTCCTCGTTGGAGGGTTTGGCACCCGACTGCGGCCGCTCACTCTGAGCACGCCAAAGCCTCTGCTGCCCATTGCGAACGTTCGACAACTCGAGCATCTCATTTCCAATCTCGGGTCAGCTGGCGTCACTGAAGTTGTGTTGGCAATTGGTTTTAAGCCAGAGCCATTTTTTGAAGCATTTCCTGACGGAACCTGTGCGGGAATCACGCTTCATTACGCCGTTGAGCCGGAGCCACTAGATACTGCAGGGGCTATTGCATTCGCCGCCCGCCACGCTGGCATTTCCGACACATTCGTAGTGATGAATGGCGACATCTTGTGTGATGTTGACATTGCCGCACTGGTGGCTTTCCACAAAGGTCACGGCGCAGAAGGAACATTGCATCTCACGCCAGTACAAGACCCGTCGCAGTACGGCGTTGTTGAAGTAGATGATTCCGGTTGGGTGCAACGTTTTGTGGAGAAGCCAGCACCGGGCGAAACGGATAGTCGCGTGATTAACGCAGGCACGTATGTGCTTGAGCCCACTGTTTTGAATCGCATGCCAGAGAATCAAAAACTCTCCATTGAGCGAGTGGTGTTCCCGCAGATGGTTGCCGAGGGCGTGCTAGCTGCAATGCCCACCCAGGATTATTGGATTGATACGGGTCGCCCAGATACATACCTGCAGGCCAATCTTGATCTCATTGATGGGTCGCGTTCATTGATCTTGTCGTCGGTGGGTGCCAATTCAATGATCTCGTCTAGTGCTTCAATCACTCATAGTGTCATTGGTGAAAACACGGTGGTGGGTGAAGGTTGTGTGATTATCGATTCTGTAGTTCTGCCCGGTGCGCAACTTGGAAATCGCGTACGGCTAGAGCGCGCATTAGTCATGGGCACCGTCAGTGACGATGCGTCTTTGGTTGATTGCGTCATTGGTGAACATGCAGTCATTGCTGCGCATGCCGATCTAGTTGCGCAACGTGTGCCTCATCCCGACGAGGCGAAGTAGCTATGGAAAGTCGCAAGATTCTCATTTGTGGTGGTGCTGGCTTTGTTGGCTCTCATCTTGTCGATCGCCTCATTGCAGAAGGTCACGAAGTTGACGTTGTTGATGATCTTTCTACTGGGTCGCTCACCAATTTGGCCGAAGCACGTCATGCAACCGGGCGTTTCAAGTTCCAAAACATTGCTATCGAGTCGCCTGAGTTTTCCGAACTCATTTCGTTGCGTCGACCTGATGTCATTGTGAATCTTGCTGTCTTTACGCCATCTCACATGCACCTCAACGGTGCAATGGCAAGTTTCCGCTCGTCGGTTGCGGTGCTTGAGGCAGCACGCAAAGCACATGTTTCCAAAGTGGTCACTATGGTCCCTGCTGGTCTCTTATACGGTGACGTTGCGGCCAAGGATTTGCCCATTAAAGAGGGTCATATGAATGATCCGCGCGGCAGTGAAGAAGTCATTGCGCGCGCTGCCTCAGATATTCACACCGTGTATCGCGAACGTCATGGCATTGAGTTCACAATTCTTGCTGTAGGAAATGTGTACGGCGTTCGTCAACGTTCTGAAGACGGAGTGGTAGCTGCATTTGTTGAGGCCCTCAATGATGCGAAGGCGCCAATTGTTCACGGCAATGGGAAGCAAAGCCGAGACTTCATTCATATCGATGACACGGTGGACGCACTTGTACGTTCGCTCGATCGCGCCGGAGGACTTGTTGTCAACGTTGGCACCGGGGTGGCTACATCGGTCATTGAGCTATGGGCGCTCATGGGTGGCAAGTCAGCCCTCGCGCCTCGTACAAGCGCGGCACGCCCGCACGATGTAACACGAATGTCGTTATCGCCTGTTCGCGCACGAATTCAACTGGGCTGGTCGCCTTTTACGTCTTTGGAAGCTGGTCTTGCCACGCTTCGTAGCGACTCTTAACGGAACAAATCTTCCGACGGCGGGCGAACTATTTCGTCCATTGATGAATCGCGGAACCATGAAGGGTCTGCGCCACGCACCACTGCAACAGGGACACCTGTTGATTTACCCATGACCAGTTCTGCTGCTGATGCAAGTTCGTCAGCAACGCACACTTCGGTGACGTTCATGACGCGTCCGAGGGCATCTTCGGTGCCGCGAAGGTCAACAACTGCGGCGATGCCGGCAACGCCGATAGCAACATCGGTGAGGCCCTTGCGCCATGGACGACCGAAGGTGTCACTGATGATCACGCCCACATTGACACCCAGTTTTGCTTTCACAATGTCTCGAATGCGACGGGCAGACCTATCGCTATCAAGCGGTAACAATGCTGCATAACCGCGTTCAACGTTTGAAAGGTCAATTCCACTGTTGGCACACACGAAGCCATGCTTTGTTTCGGTGATGATGAGGTCGCCGCGGCGACGTACAACACGTGCCGCCTCTTCTTCTACAAGCACTTTGTGAGACAACGGATCGTCGGCATCAATAAGTACGAGTCGCCCTTCTGCCTTTGAAACAATTTTTTGCGTGACAACAAGGACGTCATTGTCACGCAATGGACCGTTGGGTTCGCCTGCACAGGCTTCAACAATGATGTCGCCGAGTTGCTGGCCAGGCACAATCTCGCCAATTCCTTCAACGCTCCATGCCATTAAACGGGCCATGATTGTGCTCCTTGTTTTGGTGTTGCGCGTACGGCAACCTCTGCCAATGTTTTTGCGACTCCTGGTTTCGACATGATGGTGTCGGTAGCAATGCAACGAACACCTTCGCGCTCAACAGCATCAATGAGATGTTCGTCTTGAACATCTATGACAAGCGTGGAACATATTGGCGCGTACATGCGGGCTACGCCTACAACAGTGGGCTCGTGACCTAGTTCTACCAACATTCGGTCTGCCGGGCCTTTGAGTGCGGCCCCAGCGACAATGGGGGAGATTGCCACCGTGTCTTCACGGCGTGCGCGCAATGCGTTTTCCACTCCGGGAATCGAACGAATCGGTCCAATGGAAACGATGGGATTAGATGGTGCAATCACAATGGTGTCGGCATTAGTGAGTAATGAATCATCGATGAATCGCGCAGTTGATGCGCCAACGAACTCAACCCCCGTCACCGGCACTGAGTGTTGGAGTCGGACGAAGTATTCCTGAAATGGAACCGAGCCGTTTTCCAGATGCACAACTGTGCGTACTGAATCGTTAGACATAGGAACAATGCGTACATCAAGTGAGAATGCACGACGTATTTCATCGGTGACTTCGGCAAGTGTTGCGCCCTCGCCTAATCGTGCGGTGCGATAGAAGTGAGTTGCAAGATCTTGATCACCCAAGTTGAACCATCGAGGAGCTGCAACAGATCCTTGTGGTCGCACCGATTCGAATCGAGCGAGAGATTCCATGGCGCGCCATGTTTCCTCACGCAACCCCCACCCACGTTCTGGGTCGATGGAGTGGGACAACGTGTATGTGACGGTGTCGATATCGGGAGAAATGGACAGGCCGTGCATCTCGGTGTCGTCACCAGTGTTGACCACCGCTGTGACATCGGACGGAGGAACCGCCTGCAATAGTCCGGAAAGGAAGCGAGCAGCCCCTACGCCGCCTGCAATCACAACAATCATGCGCTCAGCGTAGGGGCATTGGTGCGCAAGGGGTTCACCATGGCAACAGGGGTTGAAGTGGTACGGTCACTAAGTCCATTTAGCGAACAATTGAGGTTCCGACGATGCCACGCGCTTTCATCACCGGTATCACTGGCCAAGACGGCCAACACCTAGCCGAATTCCTGCATACCAAGGGCTACGAAGTCTTCGGCATGATCAAAGGTCAGAACAACCCTCGCGCCCTGCAACTGCGCGACGAACTGCCATTTGTTGAGCTGGTTCCTGGCGATCTCGCCGACCTCACCAGTTTGGTGTCGGCACTCGAGTATGTGAAGCCTGACGAGGTGTACAACCTGGGCGCTATTTCGTTCGTTGCTATTTCATTCGGACAAGCCGAACTCACCTCAAATATCACCGGACTCGGTGTGCTTCGTATGTTGGAAGCCATCCGCATGGTGGGCGGTAGTCAGAACAATCCCATTCGTTTTTATCAAGCATCATCATCTGAGATGTTCGGCAAGGTTCGTGAAGTTCCACAAACAGAACTCACACCGTTCCACCCACGGTCGCCTTATGGTTGCGCCAAAGTGTTTGGCCACGACATCACGGTGAACTATCGCGAAAGCTATGGCATCTACGCGTGCTCTGGAATTTTGTTTAACCATGAAGGACCACGTCGTGGTCTTGAATTTGTGACTCGCAAAATTTCCAATACCGCTGCACGCATCAAACTTGGACTTGAAAAAGAACTCGTGATGGGCAACCTTGATGCGAAGCGCGACTGGGGCTATGCAGGTGATTACGTGCGCGGCATGTGGCTCATGTTGCAACAAGATCAGCCTGATGACTATGTGTTAGCTACAGGCGAGACTCACTCCATTGAAGAGTTCCTTACTCTCGCTTTTGAAGAAGTGGGTCTTGATGATTGGCACAATTACGTGCGTCAAGATCCGCGCTTCTTCCGACCTGCCGAAGTTGATCTTCTGATTGGTGACCCCACTAAGGCTCGCGAAAAGTTGGGCTGGGTACCTGAGGTTGATTTCCCATCACTTGTGAAAATGATGGTGCAAAACGATCTTGCAATCGAAACTGCTCGCAGTAAGTAATTACCTATTCGCCAAAGGGCGAATCAAGTATTCCTTCAGCTACTAATGCAGCATCCGGTGTTTCACCGTTGGCAAGTTGCGTTCGTAAGGCGAAGGCAAAAATCACAAGCGCTGCTGTAGAGCCGGCCACTAAGCCCAGTTCAACGCGCAAGTACAGGTCATCAGATGCGAATGCGGTGACGCTGACGAATGATGCCATGGCTGCAAGCCATCCGTATGCAACGAATCGATGTCCGTGTAGTGCAATGACTGCCTGCGCAATGGTGAGCGCCAACATGTACAAGCCACTTGCCAATGCCAGCAACGTGAGTGTGCGACGGTCAAGTCCGTCGCCGTACACCAACTGCAATGCCCAAGGTCCAAGGACGAATGATCCGACAGTTCCAAGAACGGCTACGCCAATCACAATCTTTACAAGCGTTGAGAGACCGTGACGGAATTCAGCGAATGCTCCCTGAGCTGCAAGGCGAGCGAGGCGTGGCAACAGCGCCGCTTGCACGGCTTGGAACAAAAAGAGTGGAACACGCGACAACAAGACGCCGTTGCCAAATGCGGTGACTTTCGCGGCTTCTCCAGAATTCGCAAGAATGTTCACACCCAACGGACCTGCATTCACAAGTGCTGCACCCATCACTGAACCAAGCAGTAACCAACCGAGGTTGGGAGTGATTTCAGCAAACGTTGCTGGTGGACCATCTTGTGTATTGAGATCTTTACGAAGCGCAACAACTGACACTGCAACCAATGGTGCAGCAACAACAGCAATTGCATATGCACCAACATTTTCGACACCAAGAATCCACAACAACGTGCATGCACCAATGCGTGAGAGACCGTCGACTCCCATGATGATGCCGTATGCCTGGAATCGAGCAGAGCCACTCACAATGCCGCGCGCCATGTGCATGGGCGCGTACGCGATAAATGCAATAACGAGGGCGATTGTGACTGCCCAATATCCCTCGAACATGTGCTCAGTGAGCCATGGGGAACACGCAAGGATGACAACAACCAAGATGCTGCTCAGCGCAAGCGACAGTGCGATCATCTTGCGCACCACAGGAAGTGAGCCTTGACCGAGTGCTTTACGATGAGCAATTGCACGGCCAAGTTCTTGTTCGATGGGCATGTAGAAACCAGGAACAAGAGCAAACGTGGTGAACCACAAGGCAACAATCGGCTTGAAGTGCTCTTTGCCAAGAGCCACCTGGCCCACTTTGAAAAAGGCGTAGGCGGTAAAGCCCGCTAGAAAAAGTCCGATAGCAACCGGAACAGTTCCTTCAGGAAGTGGAACCCGCGAGGGCTGTGATTGTTCGAGACCCTCAGACATGGAGAGTCAGGCTAGTTCTGCCGCCTACCAAGCGGACAGACCCTTGATTTATTGAGCGGTGTTTCTGCTCTGCTTGAACGAATCAATCAACTCACGGCGACGAACTTGGGCCTTTTGCACTCCGAGAACAGCAAAGCCAACTGCGGTGTAGCCAATTTCGGTGGCCTGCTTCACCACTGAATTGTTGAGAAGAGCGGCAGGGTTCAACTTGGAGAGATCAACCGAGGTGAGGTCAATGGAGTGAATCTGAGGAAGGGAGATCTCTGGAAGAGTGATCTTGGGGAGGGTGATATGTGGCAAGGACAACTTCGTCATGCAGTCAGACTATCCACGATTGCTAACTTTTGCTAGCACTCTGCAAACTCTTGAGTGGCTTATGGCATAAGGGGATTACTGCACTGCCCCTGGCCCTTCGGCCCTGCGCATTAGCCTCGCAGGGACGTGACTGAGTCCTCTTTTTCTCCTTCCCAACCCCCCGTAGTGGCTGTCATGGTCGTCCACGAGCCAGGGGAATGGCTGACCGAGTCGCTTCAGGGCGTGGTGGCGCAGGACTATCCGCAACTACAAATGCTCGTTCTCGTCTCAGGCCGAGAGGAAGACCCTCAGTCGGGGGCAACGCGCGATGTCATCGCCACCATTGCACCATCGGCAGTAGTGCGTTTCTTGGGTGGAAACCCCGGATTCTCTGGTGCCTGCAACTCGGTTCTCAACTTGGTGCAAGGCGACAGTGGTTTGTTCTGTTTCTTGCACGACGACGTAGTGATGGCTCCCGATGCCATCACTCGCTTAGTTGACGAAATGCATCGTTCCAATGCAGGCGTGGTGGGTCCGAAGATTGTTCATTGGGAGAACAGTCAAATGATCCAATCGGTGGGAATTGCTGTTGACAGGTTCGGAGTTGAGCTGCCATTTGCAGACGACGGTGAACTCGACCAAGAGCAACATGATTCTGTACAAGACGTGTTTGTGGTGCCGTCGTCATGCGTCCTGGTACGAGCCGACTTGTTTCGCACGGTTGGCGGTTTCAATGCAGACCTTTCCACCGTTGGTGCAGACTTAGATTTCTGCTGGCGAGCACATGCATCGGGTTCGCGCGTCGTTGTGGTGCCCTCTGCGGTTGTGCGTCATCGTGAGTCAATGAACATTCGCCTCACTGATGAAGAACGTGACGAGGTCAGCGCTGAATCAGAGCGCATGCGTTTACGTACAGTGGTTGCGCTTACCTCAATTAGCCAATTGCCCATCACGATGGTGCAACTAGTTGCCTTCACGCTGGCTCGCTTCATTCTCCTCGCTACAACCGGACGAATTCGCCGGGCAGTGGTGGAAGCACAAGCTGTTGCCACTCTGCCGTTCGCATTGGGTGATATTCGCGAACGGCGAAGTGCCCTTTCTGAGTATCGACATGTTGATGGTGATGAAATTCGCGCCTTGCAATTGCGTGGCAGTTCATTCGTCACTGCATGGTCGCGTCAACGTGCACGACGGGCAGGACTTGCACAGGCAAACGCATCTACTGAAGTTCGTGAAGCTGCACCGCGAGGTGCCTATGTGTTGTGGACCATCCTTGCGGCAATCATTCTCGTTGGTTCTCGTTCGTTGCTATTGCACGGCGTTGTTGCAGTGGGCCAGATGAATCCATTTGGTGCTTCTGTTCGTGAACTGGTGAGTTCATATGCGTCCGGATGGTGGGGTGCAGGGTTTGGACAAGTGTCTGCTTTGCCCACGGGAATGGCGTTGACTGCCGTTGCAAGTATTGGCACGTTGGGAAATATTGGTTTGCTGCACACGCTTGCTGTGGTGCTCTTGCCGTTAGTGGGCTGGCTTGGCATGTGGCGATTTGCTTCCGTGATGGGCACGCGTGCAGCTCGAATTGCTGCAGTTGTTACGTACGCTGCAGTCCCATTGCCGTACGCATCCATTGCATCGGGCCGATGGGGCGCCATGTTGTTGTATGCCCTACTTCCGTGGATGGTGCATTTGTCACGCATGTTGGTGGGGCTCGCTGATCTCAGTGATGTTCGTGAAGGGGAACCATTAGTGATGGTTTCACCAACTGTTTGGCGTCGGTGGTTTGCATCTCTCACGTTGCTGGTTGCAGTGGCATTTGCATTTGAACCATCAATTGTTCTTGTTCTGCCGTTTGTCGGAATTGTTCTCGCTATGTCGTCGCTTGCACACGGTTTGAAATTGCGCTGGGTTGCTCGATGGATTGTCATTATTGGTGCGGCAACTCTCTCTGGCGTAGCTATGAATCTTCCGTGGGCGGGCACCTATGTCCGATCAGGTTGGTGGGAAGCATTGACAGGAGCACCCACACCATCGGGTCGCAACGTTGGTTTGATTGGTCTCGCCAAGTTTGAGGTGGGCACGTTCTCGCTGTCGTTCTTGTGTCTTGCGCTGTACGCATCTGTTGTTGGTGCTGTATTTCTTATTCGTGGTGTTCGCACCGGGTGGGCGTTGCGCGGTGCTTCGTTAGTTGTCGTGGGAATGTTGGTGGCGCTACTTGACGATGCTGCGCTGTTGCCAGTCCACCTTCCTGAACCAGCAATCTTGTTAACCCCCGTTGCATTAGGACTAGCCATCTGCGCATCAACGATGGGTGCATCGTTGGCGCTCGACCTACGTCGGGGCCGATTCAGTTGGCGTCAACCGCTCAGCGCACTGGTGGGTGCTGCATTTGCAGTTGGATTAGTGCCGGTAGCAGTGAACGCAGTGAGTGGTTCGTGGCATCAACCAAGTGTGGCTCTGCCGCAATTGTTGGCGCAATTACCTGACGTGCAGTCCACTGGCGAATATCGCACATTGTTTATTGGTGATGCTCGTGTTTTACCAGGTGCGCCGTTGAACTTCGGATGGGGCATTGCATATTCAGTGGTGAACGGAAGCGTGCCTCGTGAAGATGAGATGTGGGAAGCGCCGCCAACACGTGCGCGTGACAATGCAGTTGCTGCCATGTACGGAATTGTGCGCGGTCAAACCGCACGCGCGGGGCGTTTGCTGGCTCCACTGTCTGTTCGTTTTATTGTGGTGCCGATTATTGACGGAGGTGCGTCGACACGAAAGCATCCCATTGCGGCACCACGAGGGCTTGTTGACGCACTGTCGCGCCAGCTAGATCTTCGACGACGATATGCATCGCCTGACCTCGTGATTTTTGAGAACACGTCGTGGGTGCCCGTTCGTTCGGTGCTCACTGCAAACGGAGCGGCCAGTAGCAAACTTGCAGGCGCAACCTCCATGATCGCTACTGATATTGGCGGGGCGAGTGCGTTTGGTGTTGCGGCACGTCCAGAGGCATCAACATCGGCAGTGGTTGAGGCCGGCACAGTTCATCTCGCTGTGCCGTATACCTCTCGATGGAAAGTGAAGGCCAACGGAGCACCAATTTCTGCTCGGCCCGCATTTGGTTTAACAAACGCATACGACATTCCCGCAAATTCTCGCGTGGAACTGTCGTTTGAAACCAGCATGGTGCACTCAATCCTTGTGCTTGTTCAATTCGTGGCGTGGTGTCTCGTGGTGTTCATTGCGTTCTCTCGCCGTCGCCAATTCATTCGGCGCGTGAAGCCAGTAGCTCTGGCAACAGAAGTATCTGATCCCGCCATCACAATTCCTGGCGGGCAATCGTGAACATCCTGCGACGCATTGTTGGCACCGTGTTTATTGCAGCCGCTCTTGGGGGCGTCATCGCAGTTGAACGCCGTCAACCAGTCCTCTCGGACGGTGCATCAGCTGTGCTCAATAGTTCAAGTGGATTTCCGCAAGTGTCCGCAGGGTCCAGAATTAGCACCTCTTGGTTTTGCCCAGGGGCCGCAGGTGGAGACGGTATTGATAGCGCTTCCGTGGTCATATCGAACCCAAGTGATGGAGAAATTACGGCCACAGTTTCTTTTTTGACTGACACAGCAGAAGAATCAAAAACTGTTGTTGTTGCGGCTCGTTCTCAACTTGCAATTGATGCATTGCGTGGCCGAACAGTTGGCGTTGTGGTTCCCATCATTGAAATCATCGGCTCAGTGGGAACTGTGGAACAGAACATTGTGTTTGCCGCGGGGGATGTGACATCGCAATGCGTCTCGCAAACGTCGAGCACGTGGTATTTCGCTGACGGATTTACCGCAGAAGGCTCTACCGAGCGTTTGGTACTCACTAACCCATTCCCTGAGAGTGCAGTTGCCAACATTTCATTCACCACATCTGAAGGCCGTCGTACGCCCGCCAATCTTCAAGGTGTGATTTTGGCTCCTCGTACGTCGAAGAGCATCTCAATTAACGAGGCGGGCGCACAAGATGAATCAAGTGTTGCTCTTGAAATTCAAGCAACATCGGGTCAAATTATCGCTTCACGCATTGAGCATTATCTCGGTGGTGGTCGACTTGGTTACTCGGCAACAGTGGGCACTCCTACTCCGCAAAGTGAATGGTGGTTCACGTCGGGTCGTACTGGGTCGTCAGTGACCGAAAAATTAGTTGCCTACAACCCGTCGGATACCGATGCTCAAGTCACTGTGTCTTTCTTTGGCGTGGGAATAACAAACGGTATGCCACTTGACCAGGCCGCATCGGC
Organism: Acidimicrobiaceae bacterium; assembly: GCA_947447175.1. Classification (GTDB taxonomy): domain Bacteria; phylum Actinomycetota; class Acidimicrobiia; order Acidimicrobiales; family Ilumatobacteraceae; genus UBA2093. The sequence goes on from CANFIM010000001.1 coordinate 49,556, forward strand.
TGCTTCGCCATCGTCGGCCCTGACCATTCCTGCAGGAGCAGTATTGGCAATTAAGACTGACGACATTGCAGATCTACCCAAGGGTGACCATGCAATGGTTGTGTCGTCGTTGGGTAATGCGCGACTTGTGGTTGAACATGTGCTGAGTCAGATCACCGGAGGCAGTTCATTTACGGCCGTTACTAATGGCATACCCACTGACTTGTTATCCACCAAATGGCGCGTGCCTAGTGGACTTGCGAACGGCGCTCGCAATGCCCTCACCATTCTCAACACCACTGCAATAGAGGGCACTATCACGGTGTCTGCTGTTGGTCCCGGTGGTGAAGTGCCACTTCCCGACCTTGTCAATATTCCGATTGGGGCGGCATCTGTGATCAGTCTTGATGTTCCACTCGGTGCTACAGATGGAGAAGTAGTGGTGACTTCCACGGTTGATCTTGCGATTCAACGTCGCACCACTCGCGGTCACGGGCTTGTTGGTTTTGGCATCGTTGGGGCACTTCCAGTAAGACAGAAGTGATGTCACGCGTCATCCTTATTCTTCTTGCCATGACGGTTGCACTTGTTGTGTCTGCCATTTTGCGTCGGCGCAGTGTTGACGCACCAACCCAGGGAAGTTTTGAAGCGCCCAGTCAATTGAATCGAAACGACTTTGCATCGCCAGATTCGCCATGGCTTGTTGCGCTCTTTTCCTCATCAACGTGCAATGCGTGTGCCGATGTTGCTTCAAAAGCAGCCATCTTGTCGTCACGCGAGGTAGCGGTGGTCAATGTTGATTATGTGGAGAACAAAGATCTGCACGCAAGGTACAAAATTGAAGCTGTGCCCACCTTGGTGATTGCCGATGAACATGGTGTTGTGCAGAAAGCGTTTCTTGGTCCGGTGAAGGCACAAGATTTATGGGCTGCGGTGGCCAATTGCAGAGAGCCTGGTGTTGCGCCCGAAAGTTGCCAAAACCATTCAGATGACGGTGATCACCACCACTAAAGAAGTGGAAGCGTTTACGACAAGATGTTGGACGGCGCAGGCTCAAGACCAGCTTGCACCAACTTGCCCACGGTGGGGCCGTCGATGGTTTCGTCTTCAATGAGTTTCTCAGCCACAAGCTCAAGCCCCTTGCGGTGCTGAGTAAGAATCTCATGTGCGCGTTGTTCTTGTTCACGCAAAATACGAGACACTTCTTCATCAAGCATTTGTGCCGTTGAATCGCTGTATTCACGACCACTGGTCATGAGGTCTTCACCAAGGAAGACTTGTTGCTGGCCACTCCAGGCCATTGGCCCAACCTTGTCGGACATTCCCCATTCGCGCACCATGCGGCGAGCGATAGAAGTTGCTTGCTCAAGGTCGTTGGCTGCGCCGCTATTGAGATGGTTGTAGACAATCTTTTCTGCAACGCGTCCGCCCATTGCTTTACAGATGAGATCCTCAAAATATTCACGTGAGTAGGTGTGACGCTCTTCAGGCAATGTCCACGTAACGCCTAACGCCATACCGCGAGGAAGGATGGTGACCTTGTGGAGCGGATCTGAATGGGGGAGCACAGTTGCGAGAACTGCGTGTCCACCTTCGTGAATTGCAGTTGCACGCTTTTCTTCGGCGTTCAGAACCAAACTTTCACGACGCGCACCCATAACAACGCGATCACGAGCGTTTTCGAAGTCGAGACGTTCAATGTTTGCAGAACTACGACGAACAGCAAACAGAGCAGCTTCGTTCACCAAGTTTGCAAGGTCGGCGCCACTCATGCCCGGAGTTGCCTTGGCCATGGTGTCGAGGTCGACATCGGGCCCCATGCGCTTGTCGCGCGAATGCACCTTCAAGATTGCAAGACGTTCTTCGAACTCGGGCAATGGCACAACAATTTGGCGATCAAATCGACCAGGGCGCAAGAGTGCAGGGTCGAGGATGTCGGGACGGTTTGTTGCCGCAAGAATCACGATTCCTTCGGACGTTTCAAATCCGTCCATCTCGGACAACAACTGGTTGAGCGTTTGTTCGCGCTCGTCGTTGCCACCGCCAAGACCAGCACCACGCTTACGACCGATGGAATCAATTTCATCGATGAAGATGATTGCTTTGCCCATCTTGCGAGCTGTTTGGAAAAGGTCACGCACGCGGCTTGCGCCAACGCCAACGAACATTTCCATGAAGTCAGAACCCGTGACAGAGAGGAAGCCAACGCCGGCCTCACCGGCAACGGCACGGGCGAAAAGGGTCTTGCCTGTTCCTGGAGGACCAACCAGCAGCACACCCTTAGGAACGCGTGCGCCAATTTCTTTGAAGCGTTCTGGCATGCGCAAGAAATCAACGACTTCTTTGATCTCCAACTTCACGCCTTCATAACCGGCGACATCGCTAAATGTTGTGGACGGTTTATCGGCAGAGTAGGTCTTTGCCTTGCTGCGACCTACCGACATGATGCTGCCTGCTTGCCCCATGGCACGACGTTGCATCCAGATGAAGAAGCCAATCACGAACATAAAAGGCAACACAATGGGCAGAAGGCTTGTGAGCCAATTTGCTTGTGGCGTTTTGTAGTCGTAGTTGACGCCCATTTGCTTCAGCAATTGTTCGTCTGCATCGGATAGTTGCACGGAGCCGGTGGTGGTGAACTTGCCACCATTCGCAAGCTTTCCCGAGATGGTGTTGGTGGCGTTGTTGATGGTGACAGTTTGAACATCGCCATTACGTACCTGAGCTAGGAACTCTGTGTATGTGAGTTTCTCGCCGGTTGCGGGGGTGATGAACTGGCTACCAAATGCCAAGACAGCGACTGCGCCAACGATGGCCCAGATAGCCCACTTGGGCATGGGTGGCTTGCCGTCGGCGCCTGGTTTGTTGTTGCGCATGCCCTTAATGGGGTTGCGACTTTGCTGATTGCGTGGGGGTGGCGGTGGAGGGGGCATCTCGCTCATCACCTCATGCTACGGCTGGGGCGTGTGACCTAACCCTCGGGGCCGTGAATTAGGGGAAAGTTGGTATCGCCAATTCCACTATTCGGGGTGACTACCGTTTTCCACATGGCTCGGCACTGCACGCGACAAGGATGTGTTCATCCTGCAACTGTCACGTTGACCTATCAATATGCTCGGTCCGTTGCCTGGCTTGATGACCTCACGCCAGAACGTGACCCTCACGCATATGACCTGTGCGACCAACACGGCGACCGCACCAAGCCGCCCACGGGCTGGCACCTGGAAGATCGCCGTCAACGTAACCACGTGTACACCGCAACCCGTCTCGCCGGGTAGATCCGTGGAGTCACGGGCGCCCCATTCGCTGGCGGCACGAAATGTTCTGTGGTCGTGGTTTCTCGCGCTCTTCGTGGGTACAGCTGTTTCGGCGATTGCCATTCTTGCCACGGGCCACGCATCAACGCCAACAAATGAAGTACCGATTTGGGCAACATCAGTTGGTGTCGTCGCAATGTGGGTTGCCATGCTTGCGGTGTTGTATCGCACACGCCCTGAAACACCGCACGTCAATGCCGATGCATTGACGTGGTTCCGAATCGTTGACCTTGTTGGTGTGCCGCTTGGCATCTTCTGTCAGTTCATTGTGGTTACTGCAGTCACATGGCCACTACAAAAACTCTGGCCTGATTCTTTTTCGTCAGACCAAGTCTCCAAGCGGGCAACTGATCTCACCAACACTGCACCTGGCATATGGATGCTGCTGTTGATTGTGGTGGTGGTGGTGGGCGCGCCATTGGTGGAGGAAATCGTTTATCGCCAGGTGGTGCAACAAGATTTGGTGCAGCGATGGGGCAAAGCCGGGGGCATTGTGGTTACAGCTGCAGTGTTCGCCGCCGTGCATATGCAGTTGGTTGAATTCGCTGGGCTCTTTGCGTTTGCCCTTGTGCTTGGCGTGGTACGTCAGCGGACTGGCAGACTTGGTACTTCCGTCATCACGCACATGGCCTTCAACGCAGCGGGCCTGTTGATGGTGATTTTGAAATAGGGCAGCATGGAAACTGATGACATCGTTGATGAAATGACCGACACCATCGGGGCACAGCCGTCGAAAGACTCGGAATGGACGCAAACGTTTAAGTCCATGAGCACTACGGCTGTTGTGCTCGGTGCCACGTTGCTGGTGCTTGCTGCACTACATCCAAATCTCATCTTGCGCAACAACACGCCCACGGGTGGAGACATGGGTGCCCATGTGTGGGGTCCTGCGTATCTGCGCGATGTTCTCTTGCCGCACTTCCGCCTCACTGGCTGGAGCATGGATTGGTATTCAGGTTTGCCTGCATACCGTTTTTACATGGTGGTGCCGGCCCTGATGGTTGTGCTCTTAAATGTTGTGCTTCCCTATGGCGTTGCGTTCAAGTTGATTGTGGTTCTGGGTCTCGTTGCGTTTCCCACGGCCGCGTATTACATGGGCAAGATTGCCAAATTGGCATATCCGTTGCCTGAACTCATGGTGGTGGGTGCCACCATGTTTTTGTTTGATGAGAGTTTCACCATCTACGGCGGCAACATCGCATCAACAATGGCAGGAGAGTTCTCTCATTCCATTGCGTTGATGTTTTCACTTCTCGGACTTGGTCTTTTCGCACGTGGACTTGATGATGGTAAGCATCGCGGTTGGGCCGCCATCTTTATTGCGTTGTCAGCGTTAAGCCACGGCATTGTGTTGTTGTTTGTGTTCGGTGGCGCCGTGCTGATGATTCTCATGCGCCCTGATCGTCAACGTTTGAAATTTGGAGTCACCACTCTTGGAGTTGCGTTCTTGCTGTCAGCCTTTTGGGTGATTCCTTTCCTTGGCGGTCACTCCTTCATGACCGACATGAAATACGGTTCCGAACCAGGCGGTGGCTCATTCAAGACCATGTGGGATATGTATTTCCCGCTCGCAACTGGCTGGGATATCACGTTGATGGTTCTCGCTGCTGCAGGGTTCCTTGGTTCGTGGGTGCGTCGTCGATTCCTTGGCATGTGGATGGGTGTTTACATCGTTGTGCTTTTCATCGGAGTGAAGGTGGCGCAAGGCGGTTTACCTGTCATTGGGTTGTTGTGGAATCCACGCGTTCTGCCGTTCCTCTACTTGTTGCGCTACATGCTTGCCGCAATTGGTGCATACGAAGTGTGCTTGTACATCCGTCAATCAGTACAGATGCAGCGCAACCCTGGCTCGTTGCCAACGGCTCCAACTACAAAAGTGTTTACGTCGGTGCTGTGGTTGATGACAGCGTTCTGTCTCATTGTTCTTGGGGTGCGATTCCAAACTTTGCCATTCGCCAAACTTGAAGCAACGAGCACCAGTACGAAATATGGATGGGGCCCCATTAAGTTCCCCGCTTCTCGTGCATTCTCTGACGGTTGGTCACGTTGGAACTTTGAGGGATATGAAGGCAAGTCGTCTTATGCGGAGTATCACGCTGTTGTTGAAGAGATGAAGAAATTGGGCGCCGACTCAACACATGGTTGTGGTCGCGCAATTTGGGAGAACAGTGGCGACCTCAATAAATACGGCACCACTATGGCGCTCATGTTGTTGCCGTATTGGACCAATGGATGCATCGGATCAATGGAAGGTTTGTACTTCGAAGCATCGGGCACAACTCCGTACCACTTCATCATGGCTGCAGCCATGTCAAAGCAAAGCAGCAACCCGGTTCGTGAACTTCGTTATGACAACAACGATGCTGCGAAGGGCGTTGCCTATATGCGCTCGCTTGGTGTTCGATATTTCATGGGGTACACACCCGAAGCGATTGCGCAGGCAGATAAGCAGCCAGATCTGAAACAAGTTGCTGTGTCTGGGCCATGGCACATTTACGAGATTGTTGACACCACATTGGTAGAACCACTGACAGTTCGTCCTGTCGTTGTCAATGAACGTCCAGGTGATCGACGCGAGCGTTGGCTAGAAATTGGCTCGTCGTATTTCCAGCATGCCAATGAATGGTCAGCTCTGCCTGTTGATCATGGTCCTGCTGATTGGCAACGAATTGACGTAACCGTTGACGAAACTCGTCGTGTGGGCACAGAAAAAGATCCGGCCCGACAAGTTGACATTGTGCAGGCTTCAACAAAGACACCTATAAAGCAGGTTGCATTACCAACAGTAAAAGTTTCTGATGTGAAGCAGGGTCGCGAATCCATCTCGTTTACCGTTGACAAAATCGGTGTGCCAGTCCTGGTGAAAGTGAGTTACTTCCCGAACTGGACAGTGAAGGGCGCAAGTGGCGTGTATCGCGCAGCGCCAAACATGATGGTTGTGGTACCCACGTCAACAACAGTACGAATGTCCTATGAACCATCTCGTCTTGACACTTCTGCGTACTTGTTCACATTGATTGGCATTGTGATTGTTGTGTTTATGTTCCGTCGTCGGTTCCGTTATGGAACTGCGATGCCGCCTCATGTTTACGATGATTCCATTGACTCAAATGAACCATCGGCTACTGCAACTTCTGAGGCGGATAGTCTCAACTCCTAATGAGTACAGACCCATCGGTCCTTGACGCAATTGTCAAGGCGTACGACGTTCGAGGTACAACACCTGACCAAATGAACGATGAAGTGGCATTTGCGTTAGGAATTGCCTTTGCAGATTTTGTTCAAGCGCCAACTGTTCTTGTTGCTCGCGATATGCGCACCACCGGAGAGTCACTGGCCGCGGCGTTTGCCAATGGTGTTATTTCTCGAGGCTCAAACGTTATTGACCTTGGACTTGCAAGTACCGATTTGGTGTATTTCGCGGCCGGATCCCTGAATGCACCCGGTGCAATGTTTACGGCTTCTCATAATCCTGCGCAATACAACGGAATCAAGTTCTGTTTGTCCGGAGCGCGACCAGTGGGAATTGACACAGGGCTCGCGGAAATACGTGACGCAGCAAAGAAAGTGCTTGGCGGCGCAGTTCCACCTGCAGTTCCAACACCAGGAACTATTTCAGAACGTGACATGCTCGACGAATTTGCTGACCACGTCGTGTCATTCATTGATGTCAATGCATTACAGCCGATGAAGATTGTTGCTGATACCGCTAATGGTATGGGAGGCCTCATTGTGCCGGTGGTGTTTGAGCGTTTGCCAATGATGGATCTTGAGGTGATGTACCCCGAACTAGACGGCACCTTCCCGAATCACCCTGCTGACCCCATTCAGCCCGCTAACCAACGTGATCTGCAGGCTCGCGTTGTGAGTGGAACTTTCGATGTTGGTCTTGCATTCGATGGCGATGCTGACCGCGTGTTTGTTGTTGACGAACAGGGGCGTGGCTTATCAGGTTCCACCACTACTGCAATATTGGCCGCTGCAGTGTTGCGCGCGCATCCAGGCGCAACCATCTTGCACAATCTCATCTGTTCAAAGTCTGTTCCAGAGGTCATTCGTGAAAACGGGGGAGTTCCCGTTCGTACAAAAGTGGGCCACAGCAACATCAAGCAGGTGATGGCAGAAACTGGTGCAGTGTTCGGTGGCGAACATTCTGCGCACTATTACTTCCTCGATAACTTCCGCGCAGACTCAGGCATCATCGCCACCATGTTGATGTTGCAAGAAATTTCTCGATCCGGAATGCCACTGTCGGAATTCCGCAAGCCATTTGAAAGATATGAAGCAAGTGGTGAAATCAATACAAGCGTGTCCGACGCACATGCGGTGATGCAGGCCGTTGCAAAAACGTTTGCCGACAAGCCCCAAGACTGGATTGATGGTCTCACGGTGGATTGTGGCGATTGGTGGTTCAACCTTCGGCCCTCCAATACCGAGCCACTTCTCCGCTTGAATCTCGAAGCGTCAACTAGGGATGAGTGCGATAATCACGTGGCTGAAGTGCTGTCGCTTGTGACATCGCTCTAATTAGTGAAAAGATGCCTGTATGACAACGATTGAACCAGCACTCCTTTCCATCTTGGCTTGTCCAGAAGATAAGGGTCCACTGTTTTACATTGAGTCTGAGGCCCTGTTGTACAACCCGCGTCTCCACCGCACATATGCCGTTGTTGATGGCATTCCGGTGATGTTGATAGAAGAATCGACACAAGTCACAGACACTGAACATTCACGTTTAGAAGGCGTTATCGCCGCTCAGGGCATCAAAGCCACCTTCACTCGCTAAGGCTGAGTACACTCGTGAACTGATCGGGCTGATTAGAGCGGTGCCAGTGGGCCCCAGCCACGTTCATTATCAGAACACCTCAAGGAGCTTCTATGTCCTCTTTCGCCGAACGTCGCGATTACCGCGTCGCCGATCTCAGCCTTGCACCATTTGGTCGTAAGGAAATTCATCTTGCCGAGCATGAAATGCCAGGCCTTCGTTCATTGCGCAAAGAGTTCGGCGCATCGAAGCCACTTGCCGGAGCTCGTATTTCGGGTTCATTGCACATGACAATCCAAACGGCAGTGTTGATTGAAACACTGGTCGAGTTGGGTGCAGAAGTGCGTTGGGCAAGCTGCAACATCTTCTCCACACAAGATCACGCAGCCGCGGCTGTTGTTATTGGTCCGAATGGCACTCCAGAGAACCCACAAGGTGTTCCCGTGTTCGCTTGGAAGGGTGAAACGCTGGAGGAATATTGGTGGTGCACCGAGCAGATGATGACCTGGCCCGACGGTGGCCACGCCAACATGATTCTCGATGACGGTGGCGACGCCACGATGCTTGTTCACAAGGGTGTCGAATACGAAGCAGCTGGCGCAGTGCCAGACCCCACAAGTGCATCAAACCCAGAGCTCGCAATTGTTCTTGGTCTCTTGCAACGTTCATTGAAGAACGAACCCAACAAGTGGGGCGAGATGGCAAAGCACATCAAGGGTGTCACTGAAGAAACCACTACTGGTGTGAAGCGTTTGTACAAGATGGCAAAAGAAGGCGAATTGCTGTTCCCAGCCATCAACGTGAACGACTCGGTCACAAAGAGCAAGTTCGATAACTTGTACGGCTGTCGCCACTCACTTATCGACGCCATCAACCGCGCAACCGACGTGATGATCGCCGGCAAGCTTGCAGTGGTGTGTGGCTACGGCGACGTTGGCAAGGGCTGTGCTCAGTCATTGCGTGGACAGGGTGCACGAGTCATCGTGACTGAAATTGACCCCATCAACGCCTTGCAGGCCGCAATGGAGGGATACGAAGTCAACACGCTTGAGTCAACACTGGGTGATGCAGACATCTTCGTTACGGCAACCGGAAACGAAGCAATTGTTACTGCAGAGCACATGGAGAAGATGAAGCACAACGCAATTGTGTGCAACATTGGCCACTTCGACAACGAAATTGACATGGCGGGCCTTTCACGCAGCAAGGCAACGCGTGATGAATTGAAGCCAGGCACAGACCTGTGGACATTCCCTGACGGCCACTCAGTCATCGTGTTGGCAGAAGGACGTTTGGTCAACCTTGGTTGCGCAACAGGTCACCCATCATTCGTGATGAGCTGTTCGTTCAGCAACCAGGTGATTGCGCAAATTGAATTGTTCAACAACCTTGAGCAATACCCCACAGGTGTGTACGTTTTGCCGAAGCATCTTGACGAAAAGGTGGCACGTGCGCACCTTGAAGCATTAGGTGTTGTGCTCACGAAGCTCAGCGATGAGCAAGCGGAGTACCTCGACATGGATCCTTCAGGACCATTCAAGCCAGAGCACTACCGCTACTAAAACCGAACAAGAAAGGGCCTCGTCACTTCACGGTGGCGGGGCTTTTTTCTATTTATTGCTCGAGTGCTTCGCCTTCTGCGGCTGCAATGTTGGTTGATGACATGCGGAACATGCGCAACGTGATCTGCACCATGGGGCCAATTCCAAGCGCGAACACAAATGTTCCGAGCCCAATGTGGCCGCCTAATGCGATACCAATCAGCATCACTGTTATCTCAACAGTGGTGCGAGCAAGACGCACGCTGATGCCGAAGCGCTTGTTCAAGCCGAGCATTAATCCGTCGCGTGGTCCAGACCCAAACTCTGCGCCAATATATAAACCCGAACCAGCAGCAATGATGCTGAGGCCAGCGAACATGTAGATCGCGCGCACGATGAGTGAATCTGAATGCGGAATGATGTCTTGCGCGACGTTTTCTATAAGGCCAATTTCAATAGCGTTCAGAATTGTTCCGAGCCCGGGTCGAAGACGTAACGGAATCCATAACAGCAGTACGGCAAAAGCAACGATGATGAGCACAGTGCCAAGTCCTAAGCCTGTGTGACGCGAAATTCCTTGGTGGAACACGTCCCATGGGGGCACGCCAAGGTCCGAGCGAACGAAGAATGCGATGCCCGTTCCGAAGCATGCAAGTCCAGCAACACATCGCACTAGTCGTTCGAAGAAACGTTCGCGCAGTGGGCGAGGGGTAACGACAGGGTTGGGAGTCATGGAATTACACCGTAGTGAACGAATCATTGGAGTCAACGGACGATTAGTGGAAGTGCAGTACTTAGGGGTTGCGGCACATGAAGGGTTGGTGCGTGATGCGGTGTTGAATCTGAAATATCACGGTCATCGTGCTGTTGCTCGGCAACTTGCACTCGTCATTGTGGATGCACTTGAAGACCTGTCCATGGCGAATGGCGAATGGTTAGTGACGTGGGCTCCAACTTCTGAAATGCGTCGACGCAAGCGAGGATTCGATCAGTCAGAACTCATCGCTCGACATGTGGGTGCGTTTCTAGGGCAACCTGTTCGTCGACTTCTGCGGCGAACGAGTAGTCAATTCCAAACAGGGCATTCACGTATTGACCGACTGAATGCAGTGAGTTTTCAGGGTCGCCGTATTGATTCCACTGCAATCTTGTTGGTGGACGACGTTGTGACTACCGGAGCCACGTTTCGCAATGCCGCGTATGAATTAGTGCGGTGTGGTGCCACAAAAGTGATTTGCGTTGCTCCATCTCATACACTCTGAACAACTAGACGCGTAGGTGATTGAGGAAAAAGTGACTGTGATGGCCGAAGGAGAAACTTCCACTCCCGCGCAGCGAATTCTTGAACGCGCCATTGAGGTCATCAATGCCGCAGGTGAAGTTGCGATTCGCACGAACCCAATTGCTGCTGAGTGCGGTGTGACCCCACCCATTTTGTATCGCGCGTTTCAGAGTCGTGAAGGACTTGTTATCGCAGCACAAGCAGAGCGTTACAGGCGCTCAACGGAGACCGCTGCAACTTTGTTAATTGAACTGATTACAAGTGCAACATCACGGAAAGATCTGATTGACAAGGTCTCGCAAGCGCTCGACTTTATTTTTAGCGACGACCGACATGGCGCCCGAGAAATTCGCGCCAACGTCATCGGCTCTGCTGTTTCTCGCCCGGCGTTACGAGCAGAAATTGTCAAAGTTGACTCCTGGTACATGCAAAAAATTGCCGATGCCTACGCCATTGCTTTTGGGCAGGGGTGGGTGAATTCAGATGTTGATATTCGGGCAATTGCATTGTGGGCGCAGGGCCTTACAAACTCACGCATCATGGTCGAATTTGCGGGCAACAAAGTTTTGGCTACGCAGTGGAATGACATCTCGAAGAAAGCCATTCTTCAGGCAATCTTCGGAACTATCTAGAGTCCTGCTAACTGACGGGCTGTAGCAATTGCGCTCAGCGAGTCGCCGGTCACATGAATGCCATGCATGCCAATCGCATTTGCAGCATGCACGTTTGCTTCTAGATCGTCGAGGAATGCCGTGCGAGATGGTGTAGCGCCAATGCGTTCCATGGTGAGGTGATAAATATCCGGGTTGGGTTTGCGCATTCCAACTTCGTGGCTATCAACGATGGTGTCGAACACGTTTTCGAAATCCATCAGTGGCCACCACCACTCACGGAACTCCTTCACGTTGTTCGTAAGAATTCCAATCGGAATGCCAGCGTTCTTCAAATCTGCAATTAGCGCAACCATGTCGTCATTGAGTTGGAAATGAAAAGCAGGTCCACCTGCAGTGGGTGGTGCTTCGGGCGGAACTGAGGCAACAATGCCTTCGGCATCGAGACGTTCTTTCGTGAGAGCACGGCACTCGGCCAAGGTGATTTCACCGCGTTCCACCCTGTGCCACTGGTGGTCGGTATCGAGATGGTGCGGGCCCATCACAATTTCAGCAATCAGTTTCGGGTCGTGATTGGGATAGCGGCGAGTGAAATCACTGGGTCCACCATTGCGCATAATCACGCCGCCGAGGTCAAAAATGACGGCATCTACTGTTCTTGGGCTCATATCTGAAGATTCTTGCCGTGTTCTTAGGTATTCAACGAACTGGCTCATGGGGTACCCACAGGTAGGCTCAAACACTGCATGAAAGTTCTTGATCGCGTCCTCCGAGCTGGTGATGGCAAGCGAGTCAAGGCCCTCCAAGGTCTTGTCCCTGATATCAACGCATTGGGTCCAGAGATGGCCCTCCTCACCGACGACGCCCTTCGTGCCAAAACGGGCGAGTTCCGCAGTCGCATCGAGCGCGGAGAAAGCATCGACGACCTTCTCATCGAATCTTTTGCGGTTATGCGCGAAGCGTCATCTCGCGTAATTGGTCAACGCCATTTCGATGTGCAGCTCATGGGCGGCGCAGCGCTCCACTTCGGGTGGGTAGCTGAAATGAAAACTGGCGAAGGTAAGACCTTGGTGTCCACTCTTCCCGCGTATCTCAACGGACTATCGGGTAAGGGAGTTCACGTCATCACAGTGAACGATTACTTGGCTCGCTTCCATGCAGAGTGGATGGGTCGTATTCACCAGTGGATGGGACTCAATGTTGGTCTCGTTATTCCTGGCTTGCGTGAATCAGCAGCAGAGAAGCGCGCCGACTACGCGTGTGACATCACCTACGGCACCAATAATGAATTCGGCTTTGATTACCTGCGCGACAACATGGCCGGCTCGCTTGATGACAAGGTTCAGCGCGGCCATAACTTCGCCATCGTTGACGAAGTAGACAGCATTCTCATCGACGAAGCTCGTACGCCACTTATCATCTCTGGACGCATTGCCGATGCAGCTTCTATGTATTACAAGTTCGCGTCAATTGTGCGTACGTTGCAACGTGATGCTGACTACGAAGTAGAAGAAGACAAGCGCATTGTTGTTCCTACAGAAGAGGGCATTGAAAAAGTTGAGCAAGCACTCGGCCTTGACAACTTGTACGACGCAGTGCAGCAGAACCTGGTGCACCAGTTACAGGTGGCGCTGAAGGCAAAAGAGCTGTATCGCCGCGATAAGGATTACATCGTTGATGCAGGTGAAGTAAAAATCGTCGACGAATTCACTGGCCGCATCCTTGAAGGACGTCGCTGGAGCGAAGGTATTCACCAAGCAGTTGAAGCCAAAGAAGGCGTTCGCATCAACGAAGAAAACCAAACGCTTGCCACCATCACATTGCAGAACTACTTCCGCATGTACAACAAGTTGGCTGGCATGACTGGTACGGCACAAACAGAAGCCGCTGAGTTGGTCAACACATACGAACTGCAAGTGGTGCCCATTCCTACCAATCGCCCCCCTGCACGTGAAGATTTCCCCGATCTCATCTTCAAGAGTGAAGAGTCAAAGTTCCGCGCCGTGGTGGAAGATATTGCCGAGCGCAATGCAAAGGGTCAGCCCATTCTGGTGGGCACTATCAGCGTGGAAAAGAGCGAATTGCTCTCACGCGAGCTCACAAAACGGGGTATTCGTCATGAGGTGCTGAACGCAAAGCAGCACACACGTGAAGCGCAGATTGTTGCTCAGGCGGGTCGTTTAGGTGCAGTCACTGTGGCTACCAACATGGCTGGCCGAGGCGTTGACATTCTTCTTGGTGGCAACTACGAACTCTTGGCTCGGCAGCAAGTTCTTGCCGAAGGCGTGAGCCCAGACCTCTTGGTTGACGACTTTGCGTTGCCAATGCCTATTGCCCAGATGCCCGAAGATTTCCAAACAGCACGTGCAGCAGCACTTGCTCGTTACGAAGCGTTGCTTCCAGTGCACAAGCAGCAGTGCGCTGAAGAAGGAGAAAAGATTCGAGCTCTTGGCGGTTTGTATGTGCTTGGCACAGAACGACACGACAGCCGTCGTATCGACAACCAGTTGCGTGGCCGTGCTGGTCGTCAGGGTGACCCAGGTGCCAGCCGTTTCTATCTCAGCCTCGATGACGAACTCATGCGTTTGTTTGCAACCGGCGCTCTTAGTTGGGTGATGGGTCGCGCACTTCCAGAAGACGAAGCGATTGAAGCCAAGATGGTCACCAAAGCCATTGAGCGTGCACAAACAACTGTCGAGCAGCGCAACGGTGAAGTACGCAAAAATGTTTTGAAGTACGACGAAGTAATGAACGAACAGCGCAAGGTCATCTACATGCGCCGCGATCAAATTCTCTCGGGCGCAGACCTGAAGGCAGCGGCCATGGAATACCTCGCAGAGGCTGTTGACTCGCTCATTGAAACTCACTGCGTCTCTGAAGCAAGTGACGAGTGGGATGTTGATGGTTTGGCGATGGAACTTGCCAGTTACTGGCCAAGCACTATTTCGGCAGACCACATTGCTGCATGTGTTAGTACCGACAACGTGTACGACTTGGTGATGGCTGATGCCAATCGTCATTATCAGCAGCGTGAAGAAGAACTTGGTTCTGACATGTTGCGTCAAATTGAGCGTCAAGTCATGCTCAGCATTATTGACCAGCGCTGGCGTGAACATCTTGAAGAGATGGATTATCTCCAAGAGGGAATCAACTTGCGCGCTATGGGTCAGAAAGATCCGCTCACTGAATGGCAACGAGAGGGCTATGAAATGTTTGGTCACATGATGACTGGCATTGCTCAAGATTTCGTTAAATACGTCATGCATGTGCAGGTGGTGGCCGATGATCAGCCAGCGGTGCAGGTACAAAACCTCACCGAAACAAGTGCGGACAACGTGTCTGACGACGCTTTCGCTTCTGCCGCCGTGGCTTCGGGTGTCGACCCATCTCTTCTTGCCCCGCAGGAAGAGGAAGTTCGTAAGCCTGTGGTGAAAGATGCAAACGATTGGTCGAATACGCCACGTAACGCACCATGCCCATGTGGTTCAGGCCGTAAGTACAAGCAGTGCCACGGCGCTGCTCACTGACGACTCTTTACTCTCGGGAATATTGCCATGCGTGACTTCACAAATGACCTACGCGAAGTAACTCAACGATTAGTTGAGGCCAGCGAGTATTTAAAGATCACTCAACAACGTGCACGTTTATCTGAGTTGGAAGTTGAGATCTCTCGCCCCGACTTGTGGGATGACCAAGAAGTAGGAAAGCGAGTCAATGCTGAGTACTCCAATGTCAAGGGCGATGTTGATGAATACGACGCCTTGAAGTCTCAACTTGATGACCTTGGGGTCCTTCATGAACTAGCCCGTGAAGTAGACGACGCGTCACAAGAAGGCGAAATTGAAGCAGGCATTTCCAAAGTTGCTCAGAGTTTGGGTGTGCTGGAAATGCGCAGTTTGTTCACCGGAGACCACGATGAATCAAATGCCATCGTGCAGGTCAATGCAAAAGATGGTGGCGTTGATGCGCAGGACTGGACCCAACTGCTCATGCGCATGTACACGCGATGGGCAGAACGACGTGGCTTCGAAGTAGAAGTTGATGATGTGAGTGAGGGAACGGAAGCGGGCATCCTGTCTGCAGAGTTCACGATTAAAGGTCGCTATGCATACGGCCTTATGCGTTCTGAGCACGGCACGCACCGATTGGTACGCATCAGCCCGTTTGATAACCAAGGCCGTCGTCAAACAAGCTTCGCCACAGTAAAGGTGACTCCGGAAATGGACGCACCAGATATTGAAGTCAACGAATCAGAGATTCGTATGGAAGTGTTCCGTGCATCAGGTGCTGGTGGTCAGCACGTGAACAAAACCTCATCTGCAGTGCGCCTCATTCATGAGCCCACTGGTTTGGTGGCAAGCAGTCAAGAAGAGCGCAGCCAGTTGCAAAACCGCGAAAAAGCTCTCACTCGATTGAAAGCAATGATTGTTGCTGCGCGCGAAGAAGAACATGAGGCAGAGAAGGCACGCATCTCTGGCAAAACTGCAATGGTCGGATGGGGCAGTCAGATTCGTTCCTATGTATTGCAGCCATATCAAATGGTGAAAGACGTGCGTACAGAAGTGGAATCAGGAAACGTTGCATCGGTGCTCGATGGCGATCTTGATTCGTTCATGGAAGGGTTCCTTCGTTGGCGTCGCTCACAATCCGAGTAAGCCCCATAAGGCTTTCGTGGGCGCCCACCCTGGGCTCGCACGCATTGCTAAGTTGTGTTTCTTCATGATTCGTCTTGAAAATGTTTCCAAGATGTACGGCTCAGATTTGCCCGCCGTACGCGATGCATCCTTCGATGTTGCGAAGGGTGATTTTGTGTTCCTTGTGGGGCCATCTGGTTCCGGCAAGTCCACGCTTCTGCGTCTCATGAACCGTCAAGAACGTCCTGAGCGCGGCAACGTATGGGTGGCAGGTCGCAATATCAATGAAATGGCCAACAGCCAGATTCCATACCTGCGCCGCACCATGGGCAATGTGTTCCAGGACTACAAACTCCTTCCCAACAAAACAGTGTTTGAAAATGTGGCGTTTGCACTTGAAGTGATTGGTAAGCCCAAGCACATCATCGGGCAGCAGGTTCCGCAAGTTCTTGATCTTGTGGGACTGTCGGGCAAGGAAGACCGATTCCCGCATCAGTTGAGCGGTGGCGAACAACAACGCGTTTCTATTGCGCGCGCATTCGTGAATCGCCCGCTCATTTTGTTGGCCGACGAACCCACCGGAAACCTCGACCCCGCAACGGGCGAGGGCATCATGGCTCTCCTTGATGCCATTAACCGCACAGGTACCACCATTGTTATGGCCACACACGACCATCGCGTGGTGAACGCCATGCGTCGTCGTGTTATTCAGCTTGACCGTGGAGTCATCGTGCGTGACCAAGAACGAGGTGTGTACGAATGATTCAGCGCATCTCTTATGCATTCCGCGAAACCATTGCCAGTTTCCGTCGCAACATGACATTGTCAGTTGCAGCTGTCATTACTTCTGCGGTATCGCTACTTCTTGTTGGTACTACCTTCCTCATCCAGCGCGCATTCGACAATTTGTTGGTGCAATGGCGTGGCGATGTAGGCATGATCGTGTTTGTACGTCCCGATGCATCGGCTGACGCGCTTGCATTCATCAAGCAAAATCTTGAATCACAGCCAAACGTGATTGATGTGAAGAAACTCACGTACTTGGATAAAGCAAAGAGCTTTGAAGAAGCAAAGCGTGTATTTGCGGGTGACCCCACCACATTGAGTTTGTTGTCGATTGAGACCATTCCATCGCAGTTCAAGGTGGTACCAAAAACCACTGACCCCACGTTGGTTCGAAGTTTGGCTGATCAATATCGAACATTGCCAGGCGTTACAGGGGTTTCGCTTGCCGAAGATGAGTTTGATGTGATTTCCACATTGTCGAGTTTCGTACGGACCGTCACCATTGGTATGTCTCTGGTGCTGCTCGCTGTGGCGGTGATTCTTATTTGGAACACCATTCGAACCGCCATCTTTGCGCGACGACGTGAAATTGAAGTGATGAAGTTGGTCGGAGCGACTGATTGGTTTATCCGCATTCCTTTCATCATGGAAGGCCTCATTCAAGGCTTGGCTGGCGCTCTTGTGTCGTGCGGTGGCCTGTGGGGGCTGAACCGCGCGTGGACAAGTGGAGTTGCGGGCTTTAAGGCAGGCACCGGAGTCAGTTCTCTGGTGGTGCCAAGTGGATACGTCAGCGGCGTGATGGTGGCGTTGTTAATCATCGGTGCAGTTGCTGGTGGCGTCGGTTCTGGCGTTGCATCCAGCAAGTTCCTCGACGTCTAGTTCAATCGCTGCATAACAGCACGCCCTTACTAGGGTCTTGTCATGGAATTTCAAGACATTCAGCTGGATATCTCAGAAGGCATCGCCACAATCACTTTGAATCGCCCCGACAAGATGAATGCGTTCACTGGGCGAATGATGCATGAAATCATTGAAGCGCTCGATATCACTGATGCAGATGACAATGTGAAGGCCGTCATTTTCACTGGCGCTGGTCGAGCATTCTGCGCCGGAGCCGACCTTTCTTCCGGTGGTGAAACCTTTGCAAAGGGCGGAAGCGATGTACAGACAAAGGCCGGAGTTCCTCGCGATGGCGGCGGACTTGTGTCGCTGCGAATTTTCAATAGTTTGAAGCCGGTGATTGGTGCAATCAACGGCGCTGCTGTTGGTGTGGGCGTCACCATGACATTGCCCATGGATATTCGTCTTGCAAGCGACACCGCAAAGTTCGGTTTCGTATTTGCCAAGCGCGGCATTGTGCCTGAAGCATGCTCGTCGTATTTCTTGCCCCGCCTTGTAGGTATTCAGCAAGCAACAGAGTGGGTGTACACGGGTCGTGTCTTCCCAGCCGCCGACGCCGAGAAGGCCGGACTTGTACGCAGCGTGCACAGTAATGAGGATTTGTTAAAGGTTGCTCGCGAACTTGCTCGTGAAATTGCCGACAACACTGCACCAGTATCGGTTGCCTTGTCTCGTCGCATGTTGTGGCGCATGCTTGGCGCCTCTCACCCAATGGAAGCGCACCGTGCGGACTCTCGCGGTATTCAAGCTCGCGGACGCAGCGCGGATTCGAAAGAAGGCGTTGTGAGTTTCTTAGAAAAGCGTGATGCCATCTACCCGGACAAGGTGAGCGATGGGCTACCCGACATCTTCCCAAATTGGGAAGATCCAGAGTTCATCTAATCAATGACATCTGAAGCACACGAGCGCAGCGTCTTTGAGATTGTTGGCGCTGACTTCTTTGTGCATCTAGTTGATGCGTTTTATGACGGCGTGGAACATGATGAGGTGTTGTTGCGTTTGTACCCAGAAGGGTCTGACACAGTTGGTGCCCGTCATCGATTGACACTGTTTCTGGCGCAGTATTGGGGCGGTCCTCATGACTATATGGAAGAACGAGGTCATCCTCGATTACGGATGCGCCACTTTGATTTCACAATTGGCGAATTGGAACGCGACCATTGGCTGATGCATATGGCAACAGCTATTGAGTCAGTGATTGACGAAGTGCCAGAGCCAGATCGAGAACATGTGACCATGCAATTGGCGCAGTACATGGTGAACTCAGCGGAACACTTACGAAATAAATAGATTTAGTTGCGAGGTCCAAGCGCATACATTGCAATAGCAGCTGCAGCGCCTACATTGAGCGAGTCCACTCCGGCATGCATAGGAATACGCAGGAGTTCTGTGGCCTGCACCATGGTGACTTCATCAAGCCCTTCGCGTTCGCTGCCAAGCAAGAGAGCCACAATGCGCTCGTCGGGTACAACTACATCGCGCACGCTGACAGCGGTGTTGTCGGGCGTGAGCCCATAAGACACCACTTTGTGGCGTTGCAACAATTCAGGAAGCGAATCATTGGGCGAGACACGAGCGAACGGAAGTGTGAGCCCTGTTCCCATAGAGACGCGTAATGCGCGTCGCGCAAGTGGGTCTGCACTGCCAGCGGAAAGAATGAGTGCGTCCCAGCCCAACCCTGCTGCGCTTCGAATGATTGCTCCCAAATTCGTAGGGTTATCAACGGCTTCGGCAACCAAGATGCGACGCGATCGCGATATCAATTCGTCGCAGTCGGTCAGCGGCGGGCGCTGAAATAAGCCCGTTGCACGCAAGGGCACGCCCAGGCCTGTGACTTCACGACGCAGCTCTTCATTGCCGACGAAGATATTGACGTTTGATGGCACAGTCTGGGCAAAATGCTGCGCCATCATGTCATCGCACAACAATGCAACGGGTACACAGCCCGCATCTATGGCTCGTTGCACAACTAAGTCACCTTCAGCCACAAAGAGGCCGGCACCAACGGTTTCTAGTCGGTCAAGCTTGCTTGCAAGTTGACGGTCTCTCCATCGAAACGGGTCAAGACGTTCGTCAAGAGCATTCTCAACAGAATCAATCATGTGTGTCAGGGCTTAGTAATACCAGGGGAATGGAGACCAGTCGGGGTCGCGCTTTTCCAAGAATGAACGGCGTCCTTCGTCTGCTTCATCAGTGCCATATGCCAGGCGTGTGGCCTCACCTGCGAACACTTGTTGGCCAACAAGGCCATCGTCCACCAAGTTGAATGCAAACTTCAGCATGCGTTGTGCAGTGGGGCTCTTTCCGTTGATTTCTGCGGCCCATTCCAACGCAACTTTTTCAAGATCTGCGTGGGGGATCGAAGCGTTCACTGCACCCATTGACACCATGTCGTCTGCAGAGTATTCGCGACCCAAGAAGAAAATTTCGCGTGCGAACTTCTGGCCCACCATCTTTGCCAAATACGCAGAGCCATACCCGCCGTCAAACGAGGCAACATCTGCATCTGTTTGTTTGAAGCGGGCGTGTTCCTTGCTGGCAAGAGTGAGGTCGCTCACTACGTGCAAACTGTGTCCGCCGCCAGCTGCCCAGCCAGGCACCACGCAGATAACTACCTTCGGCATGAAACGAATAAGGCGCTGAACTTCAAGAATGTGCAATCGGCCGGCACGTCCACGATCAACCGTGTCTTCGGTTTCACCCTCAGCGTATTTGTAACCATCTTTGCCACGAATACGTTGGTCGCCACCGCTACAGAATGCCCAACCGCCGTCTTTGGGCGATGGGCCGTTGCCTGTGAGAAGCACGCAACCAACATCAGTTGTCATGCGAGCATCATCGAGTGCGGTGTACAACTCGTCAACGGTGTGCGGGCGGAACGCATTACGTACTTCGGGGCGATTAAATGCGATACGCACCGTGCCTTGGTTAACCGCACGGTGATACGTGATGTCGGTGAACTGGAACCCGGGCACTTCGCGCCACGCTGAGGGATCGAAAATAGGTGAAATCGTCACGGGTTCACAGTACCCTCAAACTCTTATGACTACCTTGGTTGCGTTCTCTGGTTCCACTCGTTCGGCGTCGTTTCACACACGCCTCTTGAACTCCTTGCCTACGTATGCACCAGAGGGAACCTCCATTGCGCTTTTCGACTTATCTGATGTGCCGTTCTATAACCAGGACCTTGAGGGTGAAGCACTTCCCGACGTTGTGGTGGCATTGCGCGCCGCTGTTGCAGAGGCCGATGGCATCATTTTCGCTGCTCCCGAATACAACGGGTCGTACTCTGCTCTCACAAAGAACACCATCGACTGGCTCAGCCGCCCCATGGGACAAGGTGCTCTGCGCGAAAAGAAGGTCATGGTGATTAGCGCCACTCCTGGACCTGGCGGTGGTGCACGCATCACTGAGCAGATTGTTGCTGTCCTCGGATTTTTCGGGAACACCGTTGTGGGCACCGTCAATGCATCAACCATTCATGAAAAAATGGCGGCCGACGGTGATGTGGTCACTGATGTTGCGCTGGCCGAACAGTTGCGCGCATCGCTCGCCGCTTTCTAGAAAACGATTACCACGCGTCCACCATGGGACGCTTCTTACCATCGCGTGCACGCCATGATTTCGTAGATCCAATGATGCTGAGAATGCGTTGACGCGTTTCAGCTGGATCAATCACATCATCAATCTCCACATGGCTTGCCATATTGAGAGCACTGCCGTGTTCGTATGCGCGTGCGATGAGCTTTGCTTCCAGTTCCGCGCGCTCTTTCTCATCGGGGATGGCTGCGAGTTCCTTGCTGTAGCCAAGTCGCACAGCACCTTCTAAGCCCATGCCACCAAATTCGCCGGTGGGCCATGACACGGTCATTGAGTTGGAATGGAATCCACCGCCGGCCATTGCCATTGCGCCGAGACCGTAGCCCTTGCGCAACACAATGGTTGTCCATGGCACGGTGATGCTTCCTGCAGTCACAAACATGCGACCGAAATGTCGAACCTGCGCAGTGTGTTCTGCATCTGGTCCCACCATGAAGCCCGGAGTGTCGCAGAGGCTCACAATGGGAATGTCATACGCATCGCACAGTTGAATAAAGCGTGACGCTTTATCAGCCGCATCTGAGTCAATTGCGCCACCGAGGTGAGCGGGATTATTTGCAATGACACCAACGGGTCGTCCTTCAATACGCATGAGAGTGGTGAGAATGCCGATGCCGAACGTTGGACGCAATTCAAGAGCGGAGTCAATATCGGCAAGTGCGTCAATCACTGTGCGTACGTCATAGACCCGCGTGCGCTGTTCAGGAATGAGTGGACGTAACGCGGCATCATCGTGGCGCTTCCAGCTTGTTGTGGAGCCTTGGAAGAAGCCGAGATATTTCTTTGCCACTGCAACTGCCGCGGCTTCATCAGAAACGCGAACATCAACGACACCGTTTTGCGTTTGTACGTCAATAGGGCCGATGTCTGTGGGTTTCACAACTCCGAGACCGCCACCTTCAATCATTGCGGGTCCAGCCATGCCGATGTTTGAGTTTTCGGTTGCGATAATCACATCGCAGCAACCCAACAAGGCAGCATTGCCTGCGAAGCAATAGCCCGATGTAATTCCCACCAGCGGAACAAGTCCGGATAGGCGAGCAAAGAGGGCAAAGGCTGGGCCATCAAGACCGGCAACACCGGCAGCATCTGTGTCTCCGGGTCGACCGCCGCCACCTTCTGCAAACAGAACGAAAGGTGTGCGCAACTGTTCCGCTACTGAGAAGAGACGGTCTTTCTTGCGGTGGTTGAGGAATCCCTGAGTTCCGGCAAGAACTGTGTAGTCATACGAGGCAACAGCAATACGTGATGCATCGTCACCGAACTCGCTTGCATTTACCGAAGCAAGCCCACCCACTAGTCCGTCGGCAGGTGTATTTCGAATGAGGTCGTCGAGTTCTCGACGCTGACGTTGAGCGGCAATTGCGAAAGATCCGTATTCAACAAAACTTCCATCGTCAACGAGGTCGGCAATATTTGCTCGCGCAGTTCTTTGGCTTTTGGCGGCACGACGTGCAACAGCTTCAGGTCGGGCGTCATCGGTAGTGAGGTGGCGTCGTTCCTGGTACCGCTTTAGGTCAGCACGATCACCTTGGAGTTGATGTGAAGAATCTGTTGTGGTGGTTGTATCAATCGCGCCCGGCGTGATGGTGATGAGTAACTGCCCTGCAGCAATGGTGTCGCCTTCGGCGACCGAGATTGAAGCCACGGTGCCATCTACTCCGGCCTCAACCGGATGCTCCATTTTCATGGATTCAAGAATCACTATTTCTTCATTGTGGCGAACTTGATCACCCACGGACACCTTGACCTTAAAGATGGTGCCAAGAATGGGGGACACAATGGTGTGTTGCGGACTAGCCATGCGAAATTGTTCCACATCGCACATCGGTTGCAACCCATTGCAAGGACTGTTCCTTGGTGTGCCTAGTAGTTTTGGATGGTGATTTCAGTCGTCATCGGAGCTTTTCTTCTTGGATGGCTGATTCGTTCTCGTGTGCCGGTGCCACCGCGATTCATTCACTGGGCTGACCTCTATGTGGTGAAGTTCGCATTGCCTGTTCTGGTGCTCTCAAAGATTTCGCGCATGAAGATCAATACCTCCATGCTCGCCCCCGTGGGAATTGCATGGGCCGTGATGATGAGTTGCGCCGTTGTCTTCGTTGTTCTCGCACGTCGCCATCATTGGGATGCTTCAACAACCGGTGCATTGCTCATGGTGGGAGTATTGGGCAATACCAGTTTCCTTGGTCTCGGATTAGTAGAAGGATTGCTGGGCACAGACCACATGGCTGCTGCCGTGGCGTACGACCAACTCGGCACATTCGTGTGTCTCACAATTTATGGATCGTTTATTGTGAGCCGATATGGCGCTGGTGATTTCAGCTTCGCTTCAGTAACTCATCGTCTTATTCGGTTCATGCCATTCCTTGCACTACTTGCAAGCTTCCCGGCGCGATATGTACATATTTCTGACGATATGTATCACGTGTTCGATCTCATTGGCCGCACAGTTGGTCCTGTTGCAATGGGTGCGCTTGGCTTGCGATTCACGTTGCGCGTAAATCGCGATGTACTGCGTCCTGCTGTAAGCGGGCTCATTGTCAAGATGGTTGCAGTACCAGCCGTATTGATTGCGGTCGCCATTATTAGCGGACAGATTCACGCGGTGACCTGGGAATCCTCAATCCTTGAAGCCTCAATGCCACCCATGGTGACTGCGGGTGTAGTGGCAGTGGGCGCAGGTCTGAATGAAGATGTTGTTGCATTCATGGTGGGAATCGGCACGTTGTGTGGGTTTCTCACCGTTCCGTTGCTCTCGCTGCTGTTGTAGAAGTGCCCAGTGCCGACACCCTCCTATTTTTCCACTAGAAACAAAGCATGATCTCGTTCATTCACCAGCTGGAAAAACTTGCCGCGGCAACACCGAATGCCCCTGCGATCACCTGTGCAGGAGAAACCGTCACAAGAAGCGAGTTGCAAACTCAGGGGTACAACCTTGCTGTGTATCTCTCTGAAGCGGGAGTGAAGGAAGGCGACATGGTGACTGTTGCCGTGCCCAACAGCATCGACTTTTTCATTGCATATGTTGCTATTTGGCGTTTAGGTGCAACGCCGCAACCAATTTCGTCGCGGCTTCCTCAGCGCGAACTTGATGCGATCATTGAGTTGGCCAATCCGTCAGCTGTTATCGGAATGCCAGAGGGCTCTATTCAAGGGCGTACGTGTTTGCCTGTTGGATTCCGAGCGCCACAGCGTGATGCCTCACATCTGCCGTACGTGACATCACAAGCGTGGAAAGCTCCTACATCAGGTGGAAGTACTGGTCGTCCGAAACTCATTGTTTCTGGTGACCCAGCAGAGATGGATGAAAACGCCAATCCACCACTCATGATGGACCCGGGCGGTTGTCTTGTGATGCCCGGACCGCTGTATCACAACGGTCCGGCCGTGTGGAGTTGCCAAGCATTGCTGAACGGACTGCACGTGGTGTTGTTGCCACGATTCGATGCAGCCGGAACTCTGCAAGCAATTCAGGATCACAAAGGGTCCGTGATGTACATGGTGCCCACCATGATGAAGCGCATTCTTCGTTTGCTTGATGACGAACGTTTTGCTTATGACCTCTCAAGTTTGCGAGTGGTGTGGCATCTTGCTGAACCGTGCCCCGAATGGTTGAAACAAGCATGGATTGATTGGTTAGGAGCCGAGCGCATTTTCGAGTTGTATGCCGGCACAGAAGCACAAACAGCAACAGTGATTACTGGTGCGGAGTGGTTGGCACACCGTGGCTCTGTAGGTCGCCCAGCAGATGGCACAGTACGCATTACAAATGAAGACGGTCAGGATATTCCTGCTGGCGAAATGGGTGAAGTGTGGATGCGCAGCCTTCGCGAGACCCCAACGTACAAATATGTGGGTGCAACGGCACGCACATTGGAAGGTGGTTGGGAATCACTCGGTGATATGGGGTATCTCGATGCCGATGGATATTTGTATCTTGGCGATCGTGCGGCCGACATGATTCTTTCGGGTGGTGCGAACATCTACCCGGCTGAAATTGAATCTGCTATTCAAGAACACCCAGCAGTGAAGTCTTGTGCAGTCATTGGTATTCCCGATGAAGACAAGGGCAACAACGTGCACGCCATTGTTGAGGCAGATCTCACTGAGGTAACCGAAGATGAACTCAAGACATTCCTTGGAGAACGACTTGTGATTTACAAGGTTCCTCGCACTTTTGAGTTTGTTGACTTCGCATTGCGCGACGATGCTGGAAAAGTTCGTCGTTCGGCACTTCGTGCAGAACGTGTGCCCAATAGCTAGTTGTTGTTACGCCGCAACGTTCGTAATGAGTCTGATGGCGTTTGCGCCGACAATCGACGTGAGGGCTTTCTGGCTCAGGTTCATATCGACGAGCCATTGCAAGCATGAGGTAACACTGATGGTTGTATTTGGGGAATCAGAACCAAACAAGATGCGGTCACTCAGGACTTCGAGATTCTGAGCATCTACTTCTGGAAATTCCGTCACCACCGGAGTGAGATCTGCATGGAGTGATGGATGTTCGCTCATGAGTTTCAGTGCATCCGGTGCCGAATGATGCCCACAGTGGGCAAGAATCATGGGCATGTCGGGGAAAGAATCTGCGGTGGCTGCAATCGCCGGCAGTTCATCGGCTTCAGTGCGGCCGTTGACGTTGTGCCCTAAGTGAACCACCACAGGTAGTCGCCGTTCATTCGCAAATGAAAACACTGACCGCAATCGAGCATCGTCGATAGAAAACGATCCCACCGAACAATGGAGTTTCAGCACACGAAGGCCGAGGGTGTCCACGGCATCACTCACAATCGACACCGCATCGTCATCTCCGGGGTGCACTGTTAATCCTCCAATAACGGAGATTGGCGACAATGCAAATTGCTTCACAGTTTCTGCCGCGGCTTCATTGAGACCGCGAGCAACTCCGGGTTTGTGCGAGTAAGGAAGTGTCCATAAGGAGTCGACTCCTTCATGATGAAGTGAGGTGACAACAAAATCGTGGTCGTTGGGGTAGGCAAGTGGTGTGTTGCTGCCTATTCCGGCATCAAAGAAGGCACGCACCTTTTCGCCCAATCGTCCGGGGAGCAAATGGACGTGTGAGTCAACAACAGTCATTCCCTGGATGGACATTTCCGCAACCGTACTTCT
The DNA here is from genome assembly GCA_947447175.1 of Acidimicrobiaceae bacterium. GTDB lineage: Bacteria > Actinomycetota > Acidimicrobiia > Acidimicrobiales > Ilumatobacteraceae > UBA2093. The sequence continues at coordinate 76,101 of CANFIM010000001.1, forward strand.
ACCAATGCGCATCTGCGACAATGGGGCATGTCCACACAAGCATTTCCTACTGAAATCACCCTCACAGGTCCAGTGCGTTCACCGCATCAGATGTTGGCCGACCAGGAATATGACGGTCATGCCAGTGTTCACGATGAAGCAACGGCAGACAAACTAGGTCTGGCTGGTGCGCCTATTGAGGGGCCCACACACTTCAGTCAGTTTGATCCGATTGGTGTCACGTTGTGGGGAGAGCAATGGTATGAACAAGGGTGCATCAGTTCACATTTTGAGAACATGGTGATTGAAGGTGAAACAGTTCAGCCCTTCGCTACAACAACCAATGCAAACACAGCTCGCATTGGTGCAACGAAGGGAGACAGTAGTTCTGTTCTCTCCGGAACTATTTCTCTTGGTCCCGACCACGGCGAAACAGAATTAGATCGTCGCTTGGCTGGCTTAAAAGATCCAGGTGAGTTGTTCATCGTGGATCAGTTGGAAGTGGGACAGCGCAGTGAACCAAAACGCGTCACAATGGCTGCTGATGAACACAATGGTCACTTGTATCCGTTTTCTCTGAACGACAAGTTAAAAGTGATTACGGAAAACTCGCCGTGGTATTCCACTACTGAATCTCCATGGGGCAGAGCAATCATTCCTACTGAGATGGCGAGTGTGTTGGCGCATAAAGTTGGCGGAGTCGGAACTGTTCGCGGACCAGCTGTCGGATTATTTATTGACCTTGAAGTGCGCATGATTGATGGCCCACTCTTCGTGAATCACGAATACGAACTGTTGCATGAAATTGTGGGTGTGGGGCAAAGCCGTCGTGTTGAAAGCTGGTGGACCCGCACTTACATCTCCGACCCCGTGACAGGCGGGTTGATTGCAACAGTTCTGCTGCACCAGGGTGTGTTTAAGGCGTCGTACGATAAGTACCCCGCCGAGAAACTTTAGGTATTCCGTTGGTCACCGCATCTGCTCTTGGTGGTGTCGATCGCGCCGTGTGGAGATTTTTCGTGCATCACGAATTCTTGGTGACGTTCGCCAAGATCTATACCCGTTGGGGTGTCATGTCGATTCTCAGCCCACTTGCCTTATTGGTGGGAATCGCGCTGTTTATGAAGTACCGGTCGGTTGCAGTGGCAATCATTCCCATGGTGTCTCTGCAGATGAACGATGTGCTCACTGCGAGTTCGAAGGCGTTCTTCGGCGTGGTCAGGCCGCCGCAATCTGAGTGGCTTGCCGGCGCTGGGGGCGGAAGCTTTCCCTCGGGACACACAGCGAATACAACGGCACTTGTTATCGCACTGGCTCTTGTACTGGCTAGTCGCGTTCCGTCTACTGAGGCCCGGCGATGGGTGTTTGGTGGGGCTGCGCTGCTTGTCAGCCTGATGGGGTGGTCACGCCTGGCGTTGAACGTGCATTGGCTGTCCGATGTACTCGCGGGCTGGGTATTGGGCACTGCAACGGCGTTCATCAGCACATTGATTGTCATGCAACTCGCAAAGATTGCTCCAGTACGCCAAATGGGCGGCGCATAGATAACAATTTGGCCATGATTCGTCATTATCTGGCCGCACGTGAAGAGTTGGCAGCACCGGGGTCTCCCTTTGCCACTACCTACATAGAAGTGCGTGGTGCACAACTGAAGTCCTTTGCCAGTGCTCCTCCTACGATGCGCGCTATCTGGGAGACCACAACTGCGCATTCCGACAAGGACTACATCGTCTACGAAGATGAGCGCTACACATACGGCGAAATCCAGGAACAGGTACGCAAGTTGGCTGCGCATCTTGTGGCACACGGTGTTGTGCGCGGGTCTCGAGTTGGCCTTGCAATGCGTAACTATCCCGAGTGGGTGGTGGGTTATTGGGCCACAGTGTCACTTGGTGCCGCACTAGTAGGTATGAACGCATGGTGGACTGCCCCCGAAATGGAATATGCGCTCAACGACAGTCAACCTCTTGTTCTCATTGCTGATGATGAACGTCTTGATCGCCTTGAAAACATTCCTAACGCGAAGCCCATGCACATCATTACGGTGCGCTCATCACGGGTTGTCGGCGCAGATTGCATGACATGGGATTCAGTAATGGCGACTGCTGACCCCGGAACATTGCCTGAGGCATTTATCGACCCAGATGATGACGCCACTATTTTCTACACGTCGGGCACCACCGGATTTCCGAAGGGTGCACAACTCACGCACCGTGGTTCAGTGAACAACATCTTGAATTTGGCAGCAATGTCGGCAACAACTGCACTTGCTGAAGCAAAAGCAATTGCGGCAGGCGAGATGGAAACACCGAAGCCCCGCGATGTTGCATATCCCACATCGTTTATGGCTCCTACTCCGTTGTTCCACGTAACGGCATGTAATTGCATTCTTCATGCCGCAACTGTGGGTGGCGCCAAGATTGTTCTCACGTACAAGTGGGATGCAGGACGCGCACTGGAACTCATCGAGCGTGAACGTGTCACAAACTTCTCGGGTGTTCCCACAATGGGTCGTGAGCTTCTTATGCACCCTGATTGGAGTACGCGCGATGTGTCGTCGTTGCTCGGTCTTGCTGGTGGAGGCTCTGCTGTGCAGCCCGACCTTGTGCACAAAATTAAGGGAGCATTGAAAGAAGGCGGCAACCCCTCCACGGGTTACGGCATGACCGAAACATGCGGCATCATCACCGCGAACTCAAATGCGTTGTATCTCGCGAAACCAGACTCTTGTGGCCCAGCAGTTCCCACACTCGATGTGAAGTTGATTGATGAAGATGGCAATGACCTTCCCGCCGGACCAAACACAGTGGGAATCCTTTGCGTCAAGGGATCAATTGTGATTAAGGGGTACCTCAATCGCGAAGAGGCAACTGCAGATTCCATTAAAGATGGCTGGCTCAATACGGGTGATATTGCACGCATCGATGAAGACGGGTTCATCTTCATCGTTGACCGCGCCAAAGACATGGTGTTGCGTGGTGGAGAAAATGTGTACTGCACCGAGGTGGAAGCAGCTATTTATCATCACCCATCAGTGCAAGAAGCCGCAGTGTTCGGTATTCCAGATGAGCGTTTGGGCGAAGAGGTGGCAGCCGTTCTTGTGTTGGCCGAAGGTGCTTCACTGACTGAACCAGAGCTTCGTGACTTCTTGAAGGCGACGTTGTCGTCGTACAAGATTCCGTCGAAGGTGTGGTTCCGTGATGAACCTATTCCTCGCAATGCCACCGGCAAGTTCTTAAAGCGCGAACTGCGCAAAGAGTTGATTGGCGAATAGCTAGCAGCTATTCAGGCTTCATTTTTTCGAGCATTGCGCCCATTTGGCGATGCACGGCGTTGATGGCCTGAAGTGGGCGGAACATCACGCGGAATTCCACGATTTTTCCTTCGTCATTGCAGGTAATGATGTCAACGCCGTTCGCATATTTGCCTTCAACGGTTGTTTCAAACTCAAGAACTGCAGTGTTGCCACTCATCACTTCTTTGGTGTAGCGGAACTTGCCCGAAGAATCTTTCTTCTCGCTCGCGTCATCTTTTTTGTCACCAGGCAACGTTTGGCCAGCTGCCATGAGGTACATCTTGGTGATCTCTTTGCCTACTTGCGGTGTGAAAACGATGGGCGAGTAGAACACGCAATCGTCGGCCAACAAAATGTCGAGCCCGTTCTTTAATTCCCCGCGCATATGGGCGTGCCATTGCTTTACAACTTCTTCAATCATTGTGATTCCTCCTGATTAGGCAACTGTAGTGACAAGGCCGGCCGCTTCAGCTAAAAGCTCAAGTGAGCGAATACGCATTTCACTGTTCTCTGCATGATGCGACGTGATGATTTCATCAGCCTGCGTGGCTTCTTGGAATTCCTTCACAAGTTCCATCACTCGATCTGCAGTACCCACTGCTGAATACGTGAAGATCTCGTCGATTGATGCTGCCTGAGGTGTGCGCAGGAACGCATCAACTTCTTCATCGGTGAGTTTTGGCATTCCAGGGCGCTGAAGACGATGGCGTACAAAACCACGGCGACGACGTTCAAACTGTTTGAACGCCGAAGATTCTGTATCTGCTGCAATCACGCCCATCGCCGCCATTGCGTAGGGCTTGTCAAGAACAGCTGACGGCGTGAAGCGCTCACGGTAAATACGCAACGCAGTATGAAGATGTTGCGGTGCGAAATGAGATGCAAACGCAAAGGGCAAACCAAGGATGGCCGCCAGTTGTGCCCCGTACAGTGACGAACCCAAGATGTACAACGGCACATGCGTGCCTTTGCCTGGCATTGCAACAACTCCTGCGATGCGTGACGTTTCGCCAAGATATGCCTGCAGTTCCAATACGTCTTCTGCGAAATGCTCTGCAGCCATTGGGTCGCGACGCATTGCTCGCACGGTGACTTGATCAGTTCCTGGCGCGCGACCAATACCTAAGTCAATGCGACCAGGGTGAATAGTTGCGAGCGTGCCGAATTGCTCAGCGATTGTGAGGGGGGAGTGGTTCGGCAACATGATGCCACCCGAACCCAAGCGAATGGTGCTGGTATGAGCTGCAACATTCGCGATGAGAACAGCTGGCGATGACGAGGCGATGGTTTCAGAGTTGTGATGCTCTGCGTACCAAATACGCGTGTACCCAAGTCGTTCAGCTGCTTGTGCAACAGCAACGCATCCATCGAAGGTGTCTTTCAGCGTCTCGCCATCACCAATCGAAGCGAGATCAAGAATGGAAAGTGGAACGGAGATCATGCTTTGGCGGCGGCGTATGTCAACCAGGTGCCGGCCTCAAAGTCATACAACTTGCAGTTCTTCGTGGAGCGAAGGAACTCACGCAATGAGAGGCGAATGCGGCGAACGGTTTCGGGGTATGCAGCCTCAATCGCATTTGCAGCCGCAGGCAACTGGTGGAAAGGAATACGTACATCAACATGGTGAGGCACATGCACGAAAATGTTGTGGAACCACAACCAGTTCACAAGGCGAGGAGTCTTCATGATGGTGGTGGACTCCATTTGTCCTTTGTATTGGGACCAATCACGTCGTGACCACCAGCGAATCTCCGGCGATACGTGATGCACATACACGGTCCATCCGATGATTTGCAGAAACAAAAGGAAGGGGACAACGAATAATTTGATGGGCAACCAAATAGCTGATGCAACACCACCGGTGAGTGCACCAATGACAACCGTTGCGGCAAGAACAATTGCGATACCGGAGGTCAACGTAATTTTGTCTCGCACTACTGCAGCGCGACGCTTGCCTTCAGGGTTGTAGCGCCACATTTTTTGCCACCACACGGTGCGCATGAAATATGCGCCTGAACCAAGCCACGACCATTCAAGGCGATGACGAAGACGTTGCATTGAGTTGTACGTGCGGTACTCCTCAACAGTTGCGGGGTGCCATACGAAGTCGAAACCTTCGCGAGTTGTATAGCCGTGGTGAATACGGTTGTGTCCAAGATCCCACGCGGCCTCTACGTGAACACTGGGGCCCATCGAAATTTGAGCAACAATGCGGTTCACTTTTTGCGATGACAGCAGTGCGCCATGAGATGCATCGTGTCCAAGAACAAAGAGCCCCGACACGGCAAGTCCACCTGCTACCCAGAGCGGCACAATGGCCCACCAAGAATGTGCCATGGCGAGAGCGGCAAGAGTGACGCCGTAGACAATGGTGGCCTTGGTGAGGGCACGAACAGCACGCCCGGTGGGGCGTTCGTAGCAGACGGCTGGAATTGATTCGCGAACAGTATTCAGCGAATGGGTGCGGTCTTTGGTGAGCGGGGCAGATTCAGTCTCGATGGGCTTCAGGCTATTTCATAAATGGCGATGTTTTGGCACTTTCGGTTGCGTAGCCTTAATGCCTTATGGCCACTATTCCTAACGCCGCCTTTTCCATCGCGCTTGATTGTCAGCTTGACAACGTGCCCGGCAGCCTTGGCCGCCTCTGCGTCGCCATTGGCGAAGCAGGTGGCAACATTGGTGCTCTCGACGGATTCGACGTTCGTGGCCCAGTCCTTCGCCGCAGTCTTGTGGTGCAATGTCGCGATGAAGAGCACCAGCGAGTGGTTGTTGACGCTGTCCATTCGCTTGATGGCGTCACCTTGCTCGACTGGTGGGACCGTACCTTCCGTATGCATGAAGGCGGCAAAGTAGAAGTAATTACCACTACGCCAGTCAACGACCGCGACGATCTTTCAATGGCGTACACCCCAGGTGTTGCACGCGTTTGTACCGCAATTGAAAACGATCCATCACTTTCATACAAGTACACAATTCGTAAAAACACTGTTGCCATCGTGAGCAACGGCACTGCAGTACTTGGTCTTGGTGATATTGGACCCGAAGGCGCCATGCCAGTAATGGAAGGAAAGGCGCTTCTGTTCAAAGAGTTCGGTGGAGTTGATGGTTTCCCTGTATGCATCAATGCACGCACAGCCGACGAAGTAGTTGAATTTGTAGAGCGCATTGCTCCAACATTCGGCGGCATCAACCTTGAAGACATCAAGGCACCTGAGTGTTTCGAAATTGAAGAGCGTTTGCGCGCCAGCCTCGACATTCCTGTTTTTCACGACGACCAGCACGGCACCGCAGTGGTGACCCTTGCGGCACTGTGGAACTCATTGAAGATCACCGGCAAGAAGATGGAAGACCTTTCCATCGTTATTGCAGGCATGGGAGCAGCTGGTGTTGCTATCGGCAAAATCCTTCTCAATGCAGGCGTTGGTGAAATCATCGGTTGTGACCGTATTGGCGCTGTGTATTCAGGCCGCAGTGAAATGAACTCTGCAAAAGAGTGGTTTGCTAACAACACCAATCAGTCACGGAAAATGGGCTCTATCGCAGATGTTATGAAGGGCACAGACGTGTTCATTGGCGTGAGTGGTCCTGCTCTCATCACTGCCGCAGAAGTCCGTTCGATGGCGGCGAATCCTTTGGTATTTGCAATGGCAAACCCAGAACCCGAAATTCGCCCCGAGCAGTGCGATGGCCTTGCCGCTGTTATGGCAACGGGTCGCAGCGACTATCCGAACCAAATCAACAACGTGTTGGCGTTCCCCGGAATCTTCCGCGGTGCTCTCGATGCAAACGCCACCGATATCACTGAGAACATGAAGTTGGCCGCAGCTATCGCAATCGCAGAATCAGTGACTGATGCGCAGTTGTCGCCAGAGTTTGTGGTTCCATCGGTGTTCGACAAGACCATCGTGGAAAAGGTTGCCCCTGCAGTGGCAGCCGCAGCCGTCAAAGACGGTGTTATCCGCAAGGCATAACGCTTCACAATTCACCCTCCATTCACTTTGGGAGTGGGGCACAGATTCCTGACCGCCTACTCTGAGTACCTATGTACGAATGGTTGTTGCAGTCTCCGTTATTGATCAGGCTTCTTGTCACAGTTGTCCCTCCATTAGTCATTGTTATTCCGTTGGCTCGTTTTGCACTTCGTAGCAACGGCAAAACCAGAGATGACGACAATGTCATGACCACCGCAATGCGGTTTGTGGGGGCGGCGTTCATCTTCATTGGTTCATTTGCCAACGTGACTGCATGGCAGGGCGCAGGAACTGCAAACTCAAATATCAAAACTGAGTTGGCGTCTTTGTCTGCACTGGCAGAGACAATTCTTGATTACAAGCAAGACGCCACTTTGCAAGACGCCATTTCAAAGATCACCACGTATGTGCAAACTGTTCACGACACTGAATTGTCAAAGAATGGCATTAAAGGTTTCATGCAAACCTCCGCCGGTTTAAAGCGCACTCAGCGAACAAAGAATGCAGCGTTGGGTGCATTACCGAAGATCACTCGTGACTCAGCTGAGCAGCAAGCCCTTGATATTCGAAGCGCTGTCATTGCAATTGAGCAAGCAGACATTGTGAATGACCGAGACCTCAATCGCATGTTGAAGCAGGTCGACGACTTTCAGTCTGCGCGTCGTAGTCGTCTCTCTGGCACATGGCCGCTTGTTCCCGAAGTTGTGATTTACACATTCTTAGTAATCACCGTTGCTGCATTGGTACTCATCGGTCGTTACCCCACGGGCCCGAAGAAGGACCTGAAGTGGATGCAGGTGATTGTGTCGGTGGCTGTGGTGTCGTCGGTGTGGTTCTCGGTGCTCTCCACCCAGGATGTGAGCGTGAAGAGCGGTCGCTTCAATGTGCCGATTGAGGCGTTCCTCAGTCGCTACGGCTGATGCGCACGCCGAACTTGCATTCGGCCTTCTATAGATAAATGGTGGAGCTGGGGGGAATCGAACCCCCGTCCATCAGGCGTTATTTACCAGTGATACAACCATACCCGTTCTAGTGCTGACGCAACACCACCGACGGGTCGGTTATCTCTTGCGAGATCGCGTGTTGTCTTTCCAACAAGTCACTGGTCTTTCTCAGCGTCAGCGTTCTTTCTCGCCGTCATCCACCGCTTCTGTTGCCGGGCTGCGATGAACTGGCCCCGTGCGCCATTGCTGGTCACGATGTCTCTCTACAACCTAAAAATTAGGCGGCGAGAGCGAACTGCTCGTTGGCAATTCTGTTTTTTGCCCCGTTTAACGAATCTGAGCAATTCGGGTTGCACGTGCAAAAAACGAAACTGCTGTCGAAACCTGTCAGCCCCATTGTTTGGTTGTGTGTTGTCAGTGTACGGCAGGGAAGTGCCAATGAATTCCAAGATTGATACAAGGAATGCGATTAGTCCATGCCTTTGCGCTGACGACCAAGCGCGCGCTGCATTTCGCGTTGCACATCCTTTTCGGCAATTGCTTGTCGCTTGTCGCCCTTTTTACGACCACGCGCTAGGGCCAATTCAACTTTTACACGACCATCAATGAGTTTGAGCGCAAGAGGAACAAGAGAAAGACGTTCGCGGGCAATGCGATCGCCGAGCCGTTCGATTTCATCACGATGCATTAAGAGCTTGCGAGGGCGATCTGGGTCGTGCGCACCCACGCCAACGGCAAATTGGTAGGGAGAGATGTGGACGCCATCTAGCCACACTTCGCCATCGAGCACGCGGGCATAGGCATCCACCAACTGCACGGCGCCGGCGCGCAGGCTTTTGACCTCGCTTCCGACCAGCACAATGCCGGCCTCGTACACGTCGAGAATCTCGTAATCGTGTCGGGCCTTGCGATTGCTCGCTAGAACGGTGTTGGGGCTCTTTGGCATGGGGCATGAAGGGTATCGGTAGCGTGTGTGGTGATGCCTACACCAGAGATTTCTGTTCCCACCGATGCCTTGGCTGCCATGGCCAAGCACGGTTATGACTGTTTCCCCGAGGAAATGTGCGGCTTGCTGGTGGGGAATCCTGCAACCAATGAAGTGGTGCGTTTTGTGCCCACCACGAATATTGCCCATAGCGCCAAGGTGTACACCATTGACCCCAAAGAGCATTTGCGCGCTGAATTGGCTGCCGAAGCTGACGGGTTCGAAATCATCGGATGCGCTCACAGTCATACGCATACTGAGGCATATCCCAGCCCCACCGATGTAGCGCAGGCCCCAGACCCCGGTTGGCACTACATCATCGTCACTCTCATGCGAGATGCTCCCGAGGCTCGTTCGTATCTCATTGAAGGCGAAACCATCACCGAAGAGATCATCTCGCCCGTTTGATTCCCTGTGACCCTTGTAAGTAGGGGGTGACACCGCAGATTTAAAGGGTTACAATTCCGACTGGAATTATCGGGAATAGCCCGACAGTCCTCTGGGTTCTACTCAGGGTCGCCAAAAGGCGTCAAAAGGAGCGACATGTCAATTGCAGATGTCAAAAGGAATGGTGGGTCCGTGTTCGTGATGCAGAGTGCACTCGAACTGATCGGCAATACCCCAATGGTCGACGTCTCCATTTTGTCGCCTAATCCCAAAGTTCGCCTTGTGGCAAAACTGGAAAGCCA
>CANFIM010000002.1 GCA_947447175.1 Acidimicrobiaceae bacterium
ATCAACAACAGTTTCGCGATCGTGTGTATCAAACGAAGTGGTGACAACACCTTCCGGCTTGTTCAACAAGTAATACACCAGACCAGGCAGAACGCCGACTGGTCCTCCGTCAACACACACTTCATCGTGGTCAACATCCACACGCCGACCAAGAATTGCGACTTCACCGTTCACCGTAACGCGGCCATCTTCGATGAGTTCTTCACAAATACGCCGAGAGCCAAATCCAGCTCTCGCCAGTACTTTTTGCAAACGTTCGCCTTCTGCGTTCCGTGCATTCTCCACCATCTGTTCCCACAGTGGAGGTTCAGGCACCGCGCCTCCCGGCGGGGTTGAGCTAGGCATTTCTATTCGCCCTCTGGGGTTTCTACTTCGTCTGCCGAAACAGGCGCATCTGGTTCCAGACGCAAAGTCTTCTCCAACGCCTCCACCAAACTGGCGTCAGGCACAAATGATGCAATCGGTGGCAAATCATCGAGTGAAGCGAGACCAAGTTTTTCAAGGAAAAGTTGCGTAGTTCCCCACATCACTGCTTGACCAGGTCCACTGTCACGGGATACCGGAGCGATGTATGCGCGGCCATGCAACGTACGCATCACAGCATCGGGGTCCACCCCGCGAATGGACGCAATCTGCAAACGAGAGATGGGCTGCTTGTAGGCAATGATTGCCAGAGTTTCCAATGCAGCGCCCGATAATCGAGCACGTTGACCATCAAGAATGAAGCGCTCAACGTACGGAGCCATATCTGGATGAGTTTGGAATCGCCAGCCTCCTGCAACTTTCGCTACTTGAAACCCGTGACCAGCAGCTTCATATGTTTCGGCCAATTGCACACACACCGACTCAATGGTTGCGCTTGGAATCTCAAGCAACTGGGCGAAGAGGTCTGTAGGGACGGGTTCTTGGGCAACCATCAGAATTGCTTCCACGGCGCGCACAATTTCTTCGGTGACATCACCCTTCATATGAATCAATCTCCATCGGTTCGTTACTTCCAGGTCCAAGACCAGTCCACTGCACCACAATGTCGCCGAAACGATCACTCTGTTCTATTTCGATATACCCCTGCTTGTACATCTCCAACAAGGCAAGGAAGCGAACCACGATTTCTAAACGCTCCACCAAGTCGGAGGTGAGGCGACGGAACGACGATGATCCCATGCGTGGCAATTCATCCATGAGTTCTTCTACTGCTTCGGCCACGGTGAAACGAATGGGCGATACATGGAACAAATTGACTTCGAGTCGCGGCTTTGGCGTGATTGCGCTGAGGAAACCTTTTTCAAGTTTTTGAATGGTGATGCCTTCAAGCAGATCGGGTGTCACAGCATCGAATCGTTCGTCAGCACCAACAGTTCGGCCGTACACACGGTCGGCATCGTCGACAAACTCAGCGAGAATCTTGGCAACGTCTTTGAATGTCTTGCACTCAAGAAGTCGCGCGAGAAGAAGGTCACGTTCTTCCCACAGCGCCAATTCATCATCAAGGTCAATGCTCTCTTTGCCAGGCAACAAGCGACGAGCTTTGATTTCAATGAGGGTGGCCGCAATGAGGAGAAATTCAGTTGCAATCTCCAGGTCAAGATCTTGCATCTTTGACAATTCCACCAAATATGCATCCACGATGGTGGAAAGACTGATCTCGTGAATATCTACTTCTTCACGCATGATGAGGTGGAGCAAGAGGTCGAACGGGCCTTCAAAGACCGAGGTTGCCACTTCAATTGCCACATGTTCATGGTACTTGGCTCACCTCGTCAGAACCCCAATTGCTAGTGCGCCAAGGTGCGCCACCAAGTAGCGTTTTCTGCGTGCCACGCGTCCTTTCATGCATCCAACCCACCGGTTCTGTCCATTTGGGCAACTATCTGGGTGCCCTCGTGAATTGGGTGAGCGGACAGCATGACGGCAACGTGTACCACGGCATTGTTGACCTCCACGCGCTCACGGTCACCGAATCACCACAAGTTCTCGGCAACCAGACCATTGAGTTGGCAGCCATGCTTTTTGCAGTTGGTCTCGACCCCAACGTGGCCACCGTGTTTGTACAAAGCCACATTCATGAACACTCTGAACTTGCCTGGATTATGGAATGCACCGTGTCATTCGGCGAACTCAGCCGCATGACACAATTCAAAGACAAATCAGCAAAACGCGAGGGTGAATTCATCTCGGCGGGACTCTTTACATATCCTGCGCTACAAGCTGCCGACATCTTGTTGTACGACGCTGACGAAGTGCCCGTAGGCGAAGACCAGCGTCAACACATCGAAATCACGCGCGATATCGCTGTTCGGTTCAATCACCGTTTCGGCGACACATTTGTGCTCCCTAAAGCAGTGCATCCCAAGGCTGGTGCGCGAGTCATGGACTTGCAAGATCCCACATCGAAAATGTCTAAATCTGCAACCACCGACAGCGGCATCATTTACATGCTCGATGACAATGCCACCATTGACAAGAAGTTCAAACGAGCTGTCACCGACTCCGATGGTGTTGTTATCTATGACCGCGAAAAGAAACCCGGAGTTGCCAATCTTCTTGACATCTTGGCCGCTGCCACTAACACACCCGTTGAGACTCTTGCTACGAAGTACACACAATATGGTCCACTCAAAAATGATGCAGGCGACGCAGTCGTTGCACTACTTGACCCCATTCGCACTCGATATCACGAACTAATGAACGATCGCGGCGAACTGGCTCGCTTGCTTTCTATCGGAAATGATCGTGCGCGCGAAGTTGCGGCCCAAACTCTTGGCCGCGCTCATCAAGCAATTGGGCTACTGCCCCGCATTTAAATGTTGTCGGCGTTACGTAGCGCAGACACGTACTTATCATCAGCCGTTCCGCTCAGTATTTCTAAGGTGCGGGCATCACTGATGTCTCGCAACATTTCGAGACCGATTTGCTCATGTTGGTGATACTTACGAAACCGCGATCCGTGAGGACCAACAAGAGTTGCCACAATGCGGAGCGGCCAATTCAAGCGAGACGCATTCTTGCCAACGTCGTGCAAGAGAGCTGCGGCCTGTTCCTCACGCTTTGCATAGGGAATCACTTCAAGAAAGCGATCGAGCACCTCGATGGAGTGCGCCTGATCTCGAGGCGCCATTTTCCACCACAGTTCAAATTCTTCATACCGAAGAAGCCTCTCTGCTCGTTCAACATGGTGGCCGCTCACCGGGCGATTATCTTTCGACCGCCACGCGCGCTTTGCAAGGTGTACTAAAGAATCCATCAGCCCCTCGCTCTCGGATGTGCGTCTCGGTACACGCTCCACAACCGTTCCTGTGACACCTTGGTGTAAATCTGCGTGGTGGAAATAGTGGCGTGACCCAACATCTCTTGAACAATACGCAAGTCGGCGCCGTGTTCCAGCATGTGCGTAGCGCATGAGTGTCGCAGCACATGCGGTGACAGTTCACGATTAATCCCTGCGGCTCGTCCTGCATCTCGCACGATGTTCCAGGCTTTTTGCCGATTCAAACGACGACCACGATTGGTGAGAAACACCGCATCTCTGTCGGCACTTCGTGCCCACGCTTCTGGTTCAAGTGCTTGACGACCACCTGCAGATAAGTACGCACGCAGATGCTCCTCAGCAATTCGACCGAAGGGAACTACTCGCTCTTTGGAGCCTTTCCCGAAAAGGCGTACCACTCGTGCCGACAAATCAAGATCTTCCAGATTCAGGTCGCATGCTTCTGAGATGCGCGCGCCAGTGGCATACAAGAACTCCAACAGCGCTCGATCACGAAAATCAATTGATGATTCTCCGGTGACTGACGCGAGAAAAGATTCAACCTCGTCCATCGACAGAGGTTTTGGCACGCCAGTTGCAACCTTCACTCCTTCAACATGTGCACCAGGATTGGATTCACGAATATCCTCAGCAACCAAATAGCCATGGAGCATTCGAACCGCCGCCAAACGACGCGCAGTACTTGCCGCAGCTTCACCCGAAGACTGCAACGAACGGATGAATGCTTCCACGTCGTCGTCGCTCGCCTTCATCACATCAACCGTGCGTCCGTCAAGAAAGTCCACGTACTTTCGTAGGTCTCGTCGATAGGAGGCCACTGTGTTGCTTGCACGCCCCCGCTCAACTGTCATCCATAACAAGAATGCCTCAACCAGAGATTCAGAATCCAGGTTGCGCGTCATGCACTCAACCTACGAGATGTGGAAACTGACGAGCGACCAGCAAAAGCCCGTATGCGGTTTTGCCATCGGTAATTCGACCGTCTTCAATCATGAGCAGTGCATCGTGAAATGGCACCAACAGCACCTCCATTGAGTCCTCTTCGGGACCATGAGGCTCTGATTCCCCTGCTTGCAACTTGCCGGCAAGGAATACCTCCACCGATGAATCAGTCACTCCGGGCGATGACAAGAAAGTTCCCAACCGCTGCATCACCTGAGCATCAAAGCCGGTTTCCTCTTTGAGTTCTCGACGAGCCGTCATTTCAGGCGCTTCCCCCTCAATGTCTCGCATACCTGCAGGCAATTCAATAATGAGGTGGTCCAATGTTGCACGGTATTGACGCACCAGCACAACTTGACCATCGTCAGTGATAGCGACGCACGCCACGGCTCCAGGGGTGGATACAAAAGTACGTTCGAACTCTTCGCCGGAACCTGAAAGGACAGACCGTCGAAGCAGTCGAAACATTGCCCAAGAATGAACAACGTGGTCATTCGTTGAGGTAAAACCCGATTGACCTCGAGACGTCATACAGAATTACGCAGTGGCAGTAGACGTAACGCCCGACAGGCGCTTTTCGCGATTCACCAATGCCGCACCAATCAGTTCGCGGAACAGTGGGTGCGGGCGATCAGGGCGGCTCTTGAATTCTGGATGAGCTTGAGTTGCCACCCAATATGGGTGGTCTGTGAGCTCAATGAATTCCACCAAGCGCTTATCAGGTGAATTACCACTAAAAACAAAACCAGATTCTTCAAATCGAGTGCGGTAGTTGTTGTTGAACTCCCAGCGATGGCGATGACGTTCGCTCACTACGGATTCGCCGTATGCATCGGCTACTCGCGTGCCAGGTTCAAGAACAGCAAGATACGCACCCAAGCGCATGGTGCCACCCATATCAGTGACATCACGTTGATCATTCATGAGATCAATCACAGGGTTTGAAGAAGCAGGGTCGAATTCCGTGCTGTTTGCATCAGTGAGACCAAGAACGTGACGCGCATATTCGATAGTCATCACCTGCATGCCCAGGCAAATACCAAGACAAGGCATGAGATTTTCTCGAGAGTATTCAGCAGCCGCAATCTTGCCTTCAATTCCTCGTGCACCAAAGCCACCAGGAATCACCATGCCGTCAAGTCCGCTCAGACGACCAGATGCCAAAAGACCTTCCACGTCCTCTGCCTGAATCCAGTCAATTTCAACTTTTGCACCATGGAAGAAGCCAGCGTGCTTCAAACTTTCAACAACCGAGAGGTAGGCGTCTTGCAATTCTACGTATTTACCGATGAGGCCAATCTTGACGGGCTTCACAGATGCATCAACTTGGGCTACCAATGACTCCCACGTGGTGAGGTCTACATCGCCCTCAATGCGCAACACTTCACAGGCCACCGTGTCGAGACCCTCTTCATGCAAAATGAGTGGAAGTTCATAAATGTTGCGGGCATCTGCAGCGTTAATGACAGCTTTTGCATCAACGTCACACATGTGCGAAATCTTGCGCTTGAGTCCGGTACTCAATGGCTCTTCGCTTCGACACACAATGATGTCGGGTTGAATACCACGCGAGCGAAGTTCGGTCACGCTGTGTTGAGTGGGCTTTGTTTTCTGCTCACCGCTTGGCCCAATGAACGGCACCAATGTGACATGGAGATAACACACGTTGTCACGGCCAGCTTCATTACGGAACTGGCGAATTGCCTCTAGGAAAGGCAAGATTTCAATGTCACCAACGGTTCCGCCCACTTCCGTGATCACTACATCTGTGTCTTCTGTGGCAATACGGCGAATACGACGCTTGATTTCGTCGGTGACGTGAGGGATTACCTGCACTGTCTTTCCCAGATAATCACCGCGACGTTCGGCCGCAAGAACGGCTTGGTAAATGGAGCCAGTTGTTGCGTTAGAGCTACGAGTGAGATTCTCATCAATGAATCGTTCATAGTGACCAAGGTCGAGGTCTGTTTCACCGCCATCGTCAGTAACAAACACTTCACCATGTTCAAACGGATTCATTGTTCCCGGATCAACATTGATGTACGGATCCAGCTTTTGCATGGTGACGCGAAGGCCACGCATCTTCAACAAACGACCGAGTGAGGATGCCGTTAAACCCTTACCGAGTGAACTTGCAACGCCACCCGTCACGAAAATGTGCTTTGGCATTGACTCTCCCGCCAGACTGAAACCGCTAACGGGATTTCAGCATAACGCATGCCGGGCCCGCGACTAGCAACGGCTACTTCGAGCGAGATTTACGAGGCTTGTTCTGCCCTAATGAGACCAAAAGGTCCTGAGCATGAGCCATTGCTGATTCGTCTGCAACTCCGCCAGACAACATTCGGGCAATTTCTGTGGCGCGATTGTTCTGTTCCACATGGCTGGCTGCGCCATATGTTTTGCCCGCCTTCACTGTTTTCGACACCACCACATGGTGATGAGCCGACGCTGCCACCTGAGGCAAGTGAGTTACCGCGAAAACTTGGTGACGGGACCCGAGTTCACGGAGAGCCGACGCAACAGCCACAGCTGCAGAACCACCGATACCTGCATCAACTTCGTCGAACACCATGGTTGCTGGATCTTCTGAGAGAACCAGTCGCAGCGCCAACATGACTCGAGCCAATTCGCCTCCACTTGCCACTTTTGTGAGCGGCTGCGGCGCGCTTCCCGGGTTCGCAGTGAGCATAAACACCACAGACTCTCCTGCTGGGTCTGTGGTGGCGTCCCCCACGGAGACCTGTACCGAGGCATTCGGCAGTGCGAGCACCCGTAGATGCTTTTCAACGTTCGAAGCCAACAGCGGGGCTGCAGCACGCCTCTGCTTGCCAACGGCTAACTGCTGCTGGTGCAATTCCTTGAGAGCCGCAGATTTTTGATTCTCCAATTGTGCAACTCGTTCGGCATAACCCGTGAGTTCGTCGAGCCGTGTTCGGGCTTCTTGTCCAAAGGCAATGACATCAGCAAGCGAATCGCCGTACTTTCGTTGTAAGTCCCGCAAGAGTTGACGCCGGAGACGAATCTCCTCGAGCCGCTCAGGATTCTCCTCCGACGATTCAGCCGTGTCCCGCACCTCACGAGACACATCTTCGGCTTCAGCCAAAAGCGAAGCCACTCGCTCGGTAATGTCGCTACGAGAACGCACAGGCGACAGAGCCTGAACTGCTTGGCCCAACAAATCCACCACCGAGCCATCATCACCCAAAAGGGCAGCTGCCTTCAGAAGAGCCTCTTGGTGCTTCACCACATCTGCCAAGGCATCTTCTTCTTGCGACAACTGGGCATCTTCGTTGGGATTCCCTAGACCTGCAGACTCAATTTCTTCGCATTGAAATTGCAGGAGATCTATCTCGCGAACTCGTGATTTTTCGTCTCCACCCAACGCAGCCAAATTTGCATCGATATGAGTAACGGCCTCACGAGCAGAACGCAGCGCGTGAAGAGTGATGCCACCGAAAGTATCGAGCGATTCGCGTTGCACGGCTGCTGTTAACAATCTTTGGTGCGCATGCTGTCCGTGGATATCGACAAGGGTTTCGCCCATCTCGGCAAGCGTGGTGACTGTGGCCATGCGGTCATTCACGTACGCACGACTTCTGCCTTCACGGGAAATAACGCGACACAGAATTACTTCTTGTTCTTCACCTTCAACAGTGTGAACGAATCGGGCTTCCACTCGCGCTTCATCTGCACCGTCACGAATGACCGACGCATCAGCACGGCGACCTACAACCAAGTTAATGGCCTCCACAAGCATTGTTTTTCCTGCGCCAGTCTCACCTGTAAGCGCAGTGAATCCCTGTTCGAACATGATTCTCGACGACTCAATAATGCCGAGATTCTCTATTGACAGTTCAACAAGCATTAGCGATCAGACAATCCAAATTTCGATTTTAAGACTTGATGGAAACGCTGTTCTTCAAATCGCATGAACCTGGCTACTTCCTCGGCCGCACGCACTTCGATGACGTCTCCTGGCTTCAGTGTGTGCACGAGATCTCCGTCGGTGGCAACATTGACATGTCGATGACCGAGCACTTCAATACGCACGGCCTCGCTGGCGTCAAGCACGATGGAGCGATCGAACAGCATGTGCGGCGACACTGGTGTCATCAACATTGCTTTCATCCGTGGCGACAAGATAGGCCCTCGTGCCGACATGGAGTACGCGGTAGAACCAGTGGGTGTGGCCAAAATGAGTCCGTCTGCGGCATACGTGGTGAACGGAACCTTGTCGATGTCAACGCCCAAGCGCACCGTATGGCCAGCATCTCGTTTTTCAATCACTACCTCATTCAGTGCCAAGTGATTAGAGAGGCGGGCTCCGGCGGACCACATGGCAATTTCCAGCAGCATGCGGTCGTCATAGTGGAAATCTTGACCAAGTGTTCCTGTGCGCCATGAATCCAACGCCTCAAGAACAGAATCTTGTTCAACACCCGTGAGATAACCCAGAAGACCCAAATTGATGCCGATGACTGGCACAACACGACCATTCAACGACCGGACTGCGCGCAACATGGTGCCATCGCCGCCTACAGCTACAAGAACATCAGCAGAACCAACGTCCCCTACTTCAACATGTGGACTATTAATTGATGGAGCGTCGGATTCCTCCACCACCACTTGCGAAGAATGCGTGGATGCCCACTCAGCAATACTGCGCACCACATCGAGGGCATCAGGACGAAAGCGGTGAACAGCTATTCCGATGCGACTCATGTCTATAAACCTACGGAAACGGTGGGGCAATCGGCGAACAATAAGAATTCTGTATTGCCTTCAGCCCCTTTAATGGGCGATTCCACAAGGCCCCGAACGGTGCAGCCAAGCGTTTGCAACGCCTCAGACACCACTGCGCAGGCTTCTGCATGAAGTGCGGGGTCAGTAATGACACCCTTACCCTTTGACACTTCAACACGGCCTGCTTCAAATTGTGGCTTCACCAAGAGCACCAACTGTGCAGTGCCAAAGTCGCTTTCAGGCCGCACCACAGACACGAGTGCTGGCAAAACTTTTGTGAGCGAGATGAATGACAAATCAGCAACAACAAGAGAACAGTCGAATGGCATGTCCTCATACGACATGTCTCTCACGTTGACGCCATCGCGCCAATCAACTCGATTGTCGGCCTTGATGCGCTCGTGCAGTTGATTGCGACCAACATCTACCGCGAATACTCGCCGCGCTCCGTGCTGCAACACACAATCGGTAAATCCGCCCGTGGAGACGCCAGCATCGAGAACTGACCGGCTCGTCACATCAATGTCAAAATGCAAAAGAGCATGCTCCAACTTCTCGCCACCGCGACTCACGAATCTCTTCTCCACCAGAACTTCAATCGGTTCATCAGCAGAAACCATGCGCGACGCTTTATCGGCAAACGCTCCGCGCACCGTGACACTGCCCGCCTCAATTAATCGGGATGCTTCAGTTCGGCTATCGGCTAGTCCCCTCTTAACAAGGGCCGCATCAAGTCGCATTCGCACGATGTGAGCGTACTTGTGTGAGAAATAGACAACTAGCTATTTGACAACAGGCGTTCTGCCACGGCGGCCAGATCAGCGCCCACAATGTCAGCGTGGACACCATCGCTATCCGGCGTTGTTCCACTCAGCACTAATGCGAAACGACATCCGAGAGTTGATGCAAACCCACCGTCAGTATCAGCACGATCCCCCACCATCACCATGTCATCCACCGAGATTCCCTCGCACATGTGTTTCACCAACTCAGCCATTGGCATGTTGGGCTTGCCTGTGACCAATGCCGATGTTTCGGATGCTTTCTCGATGGCCGCCAAGATTGCACCACCTCCGGGTATCGGACCATTCGGTGTTGGGTATTGGGGGTCGCTGTTAGAACCGATCAGTCGTGCCCCACCTCGCACTGCAGTCAGGGCTACAGACAGAACGTCGAATGTGAATTCCCGATGGAAACCCACAACAACCGCATCGAATGTGCCTGTGGCTTCCACCTTGTATGGCACCACCACTTCACAACCGTGGTTGGTCACTTCCTCGATGAGGCCTTCGCCCCCGCACACCAAAACCCGCCAACCAGGTTCAAGGGCCGTTGTGGCCGACATCGCCGAGGTCACTACATCACCGTCTGCTGGGATTCCGATTTTCTCGAGTGCCGCTACTTGCTGGTCGTATGTGGAGAAGGAGTTATTCGTGACAAAAAGCACTCGTACCCCTGCCGACCGCAGTCGGGCCACCGCCTCCACCGAGCCAGGGATGGGAGTGTGAGCGAGCCACACCACGCCATCTAGGTCACACAGGACCACTCGGGGTGCTTTGGTTTTGCCCATAGCCCTTAATCCTGCCACCCTTGATGCCGTGCCGAAATTCGAACCATTTACAGCCTTGCGTTATGCCACCTCGGGCGACACCCACATCACTGCCCTCACCTCGCCGCCCTACGACGTTTTTGACGAGACTGTGCGCACTCATTACGCAGCACTGAACACTCACAACATTGTGAAGGTTGACTACCCCGTTGAGGCCGACGGTGATTCACGGTACGACAAGGCCGCTTCGGTATTGCAGGAATGGACTACGTCCGGAGTTCTCGCTAGAGATTCGTCACCGACCTTTTCTATTTATCGCATGACATTCACCGACGAAGCTGGACGAACCCGCACCACGATCGGAGTTGTTGGAGCTCTCGAGGTAGTAGACGAAGGTGCTGGCGGAGTTCTGCCGCATGAGCGCACTACTCCAAAAGCCAAAACAGATCGACTTGACCTCACACGCGCCACTCGCGCAAACATCAGCCCCATCTGGGGACTCTCACTCACAGCAGGTCTGACAGCTGCGCTTGAAGAGCCAGGAGTCATTGTTGCTGAATGCACAGATGAAGACGGAGTCCATCACGTACTGGAGCGCGTTGATAGCGCAGAGCGCATCGCAAAGATTTCTCAATTGGTGTCATCTCACCCAGTGCTTATCGCCGACGGCCACCACCGTTTCGCAATCAGTCGTACGTACCGCGACGAGTGCCGCGCACATGGCGGTCCTCACGGAGCGGAACTCACCATGACCTATGTGGCTGAGTTAGTGCAAGAACAACTCAGTGTTGCTGCCATTCATCGTCTGTACGACATCAGTGTTGACGCACTGCGAACTGCGCTAGAAAACCACTATTCATTCAGCGACGCCGGAGCAGTGACTACAGCGACCATTGCCGCAATGGACACATTGGGCTGCTTGTGCCTTGTTTCTCCTGATGGGTCGGGCACATATCTCACTCCAAAGGAAAACACCTTCGAAGGGGTACGTGCCCTCGACAGTTCACGTCTTGAACATGCACTGTCAGAAACAGAACACAGTGTCACATATCAGCACGGCGTCAACGACGTGTTGTTGCGACTTCGCAATAACGAATGCTCTGCCGCAATCCTGATTCGTCCGGTTTCACTTGCAGAAATTCGACGAACAGCAGACACCGGCGAACTCATGCCTCCGAAGTCGACGTTCTTCACACCAAAACTGAGAACAGGAATGTTGATGCGTCCGTTGGACGCGTAAAACGTTTTATGCGATAGAAGCGGCGTAGATGCCGGCAATTGCCGAATCCAGCGCACCGTTGAAATCTGCGTCACTCTGTTTTGCAGACAAGCCCTCAGTGAGTGCGCGAGAGAAACTGGCGATCACACCTTTATTGGCCGCAAGCTTCTTATTTGAATCCTCACGCGTGTACCCACCCGACAACGCAACAACACGCAACACGCTGGGGTGTGCAACAAGTTCTGCATAAAAGTTGTCAACGTTTGGCAACGTGAGTTTCAACATCACTGGCTGGTCAACAGGTTGCTTGTTCAACTCTTCCAAGAGCGCAGCTTTCAAGATGACTTCTGCTTCGCCCTTCGTGGAACTATTGATGTCAACTTCAGGCTCAATGATAGGAACGAGGCCAGCGCGAAGAATTTGACGTCCCACTTCAAACTGTTGAGCAACAACTGCCTTAATGCCCTTCTCGTTGGCTTCCTTGATAACTGAACGCATCTTCGTACCAAAAATGCCCTTCGCTGTGGCACGCGCCAACAAAGCATCGAGGTCTGGGTTTGGTTTCATCATCTGACAATCATCAACGTCGTCGGCAAGGCCCTTGTCAATCTTCAAAAACGGAATGACCTGCTTCTTCTTCCACAAGTATTCAGCGGCGCCTAGCCCCTCAACTTCGCGCTCCATTGTTCCTTCGAACAAGATGGCACCAAGGATGCGCTCACCATTGAATACAGGGCTTGTCATCATGCGAGAACGCATTTGGTGAATGAGACGGAACATCTCTTCTTCTCCGGAGTATTCGTTCTCTTCAATGCCGTACAAACGGAGAGCCTTTGGGGTACTGCCACCACTTTGGTCAAGTGCGGCGATAAATCCATTTCCATCGCGCATGCGCGTGAGTTGCTCGTTGTTCATGATGGTTCAACCCTTTCAGTGGTCGTTCCAACATTAGTCAGCCGCCCTGCAACGCAAGGAGATTCTCAATGGGCCCCTCAAGAGCCTTTCGTATCTGGGCTTTACGGCGTAATGGAATAACCGCAGTAGCAATGACTTCTGTGCGACTAGTCACAGACCCACCAGCACGGAAAAATCGACGACGCACAGACCCAAGAACACATACCAGTGCCCCCACAACGGCCACATCGGATTCGCCATTCATAGACACCGGCACAGACAGTCGGCCATCTGCAGTTGCAGTGGCAAGATCAAAAGATGATGCGATGTTGCCGTTCGACAATGTGCGCAGCACCTGTGGTGACGTTATTTCTCCAACAAGAATCACCGTATTGAGTCCTTCGAAATCGAGGACAGTTGTTGTAGTCATAGATTTTCCTTCCGCTTTGCGAAAGGTGTGTACGACTATGCCCCCAAAGTGGAAAGGCGTTCCGCAACATCTACAAATTGCGAATCATGGCGAGCAATTCTCTCGAAGAACTGGCGGGCCATAATCACGTTGCCCTGCTTGTCGTACAAGTCTGCAATCACGAACCACTGACGAAGGTTGTATTCAGCAGGTCGAGCAAGATCTCCGGCCGCTTTCTCCATGAGTTGTAACGCTTCTTCATATTGTTTGCGATCAGCAAATGAGCCCGCCATCACAATGCGGCCCTCAGCAAGCAATTCGGGGTGCGGAGATGCCTCGGCAAGTTCTCGCCAGTATTTCTCCACCATGGTGTGGTTGCCCAAAGCACGATGACAGTCGGCAATCACGGGGTGATTGAAGATCCAGTCCGGATTCAGCGACACGGCCGTTTCCAACTCGGAGAGTCCACGCTTCCATTGTCCAGCGCGATACAAACATAAGCCGAGCATTTCATGCACCGCAGACACTTCGGAATATTCCTTCGCCATCGGATTCAGAATCTTGCGAGCCTCTTCATAACGATGGGCTTCGAACGCTTGCAGAGCAGCTTCATAACGCTTGATGGCTCGCGCCGAAGCTCGTGAACCGAGCTTGCGCTCAAACTCTTCAACTACGCCATCAAGAGCGCGAACTTCTTTTCGCCCACCCTTTTGCGCACGACCAGTACCTTTTGCGCGCACACCTGTTGGGCGACGAGTTGGACGTGTGGAGCCTTCGTCCACCCACTCTTCGCGCGAACGCTCTGGCGGCAAAGACATTTCACCCGAAGTGCGACGCTCGCCAATACGAGCACGAACTTCAGAAGAACGCTCCTGCGCTGCATTGCGTGGCGCACGATCATCACGGTCGAACCTGCGAGGAGCACGATCATCACGATCAAAGCGGCCACGAGCCGGACGGTCATCACGGTCAAAGCGACGTGGAGGGCGATCGTCATCGCGACGAGGCGCACGATCATCACGGTCGAACCTGCGAGGGGCGCGATCATCACGATCAAAGCGGCCACGAGCCGGACGATCGTCATCGCGACGGGGCGCACGGTCATCACGATCGAACCTACGAGGGGCGCGATCATCACGATCAAAGCGGCCACGAGCCGGACGATCATCATCGCGACGGGGCGCACGGTCATCACGATCGAACCTACGAGGGGCACGATCATCACGATCAAAGCGGCCACGAGCCGGACGATCGTCATCGCGACGGGGCGCACGAGATGGGCGGTCATCATCGCGACGGGGCCCACGAGATGGGCGGTCATCGTCACGGCGCGGTCCGCGGGGACCTCGATCATCGCCACCGGGTCGGCCACGGAAACCGCCACCACCCCGAGGCCCACCAGGGCGACCAGAGCCCGATCCCCTGTTGGGTCGGTCTGAATTGGGGCCGCGGCGTTCTGACATAGGCGCGCAAGGCTAGCGAGGGAAAGGCAAATTACCCCGAGTACGCAAATAACCCCTGATCCCATAAGGGATCAGGGGTTATTCATCGAATAAATCTGGCGGCGTCCTACTCTCCCAGGGGGTCTACCCCCAAGTACCATCGGCGCTGACTGGCTTAACTTCCGTGTTCGGAATGGGAACGGGTGTGACCCAGTCGCTATGGCCACCAGAAATCAGTTGTCAATGTGGTCTCCCCACAAGGACTCCAGAGCAAGCACGAGCATAATTTCTAAAAATAAAGCCCTCGGCCGATTAGTACCGGTCAGCTTAAAGCGTTACCGCTCTTACACTTCCGGCCTATCAACGTGGTGGTCTAGCCACGGGCCTTACCAGGTTAACCCTGTGAGAGTCCTCATCTTTGAACGGGTTTCCCACTTAGATGCTTTCAGCGGTTATCCCTTCCGGAGGTGGCTAATCAGCCGTGCCCTTGGCAGGACAACTGACACACCAGAGCTCCGTCCATCCCGGTCCTCTCGTACTAGGGATAGCTTTCATCAAGACTCTTCCGGCTGCGGAGGATAGGGACCGAACTGTCTCACGACGTTCTGAACCCAGCTCGCGTACCGCTTTAATGGGCGAACAGCCCAACCCTTGGGACCTGCTTCAGCCCCAGGATGCGATGAGCCGACATCGAGGTGCCAAACCTTCCCGTCGATATGGACTCTTGGGGAAGATTAGCCTGTTATCCCCGGGGTACCTTTTATCCGTTGAGCGACCACGCTTCCACACGCAATGGCCGGGTCACTATGCCCTACTTTCGTACCTGCTCGACCTGTCAGTCTCGCAGTCAAGCTCCCTTGTGTCATTGCACTCGACGACTGATTGCCAACCAGTCTGAGGGAACCTTTGGGCGCCTCCGTTACTATTTAGGAGGCGACCGCCCCAGTCAAACTACCCGCCTGACGCTGTTCCTGATCCAGATAATGGACCCAGGTTAGAGACCCGACATACACAGGGTGGTATTTCAAGGTTGACTCCACAAGTGCTGGCGCACCTGCTTCAAAGTCTCCCACCTATCCTACACAATGTAGGTCAAATCTCAACATCAAGTTATAGTAAAGGTCCACGGGGTCTTTCCGTCCTTCCGCAGCTAACGAGCATCTTTACTCGTACTTCAATTTCGCCGGGTCTATGGTTGAGACAGTGGGGAAGTCGTTACGCCATTCGTGCAGGTCGGAACTTACCCGACAAGGAATTTCGCTACCTTAGGACCGTTATAGTTACGGCCGCCATTCACTGGGGCTTAGGTTCACAGCTTCGTCTTACGACTAACCGTTCCCCGTGACCTTCCAGCATTGGGCAGGCGTCACAGCGTATACAGCGCCTTGCGGCTTCGCACGCTGCTGTGTTTTTGGTAAACAGTCGCTACCCCCTGGTCTGTGCCACCCACTCACGCTCCGGACGTATGTCCTTCACGCTAATTGGGTCCTCCTTCTTCCGAAGTTACGGAGGTAATTTGCCGAGTTCCTTAACCATAGTTCTCCCGATCGCCTTAGTATTCTCTACTCATCCACCTGTGTCGGTTTGGGGTACGGGCGCTATAAAAACTCACTACTGGGCTTTTCTTGGCAGCGTGGAATTAGTGACTTCGTCTAAACGACTCGGCATCGTGTCTCGGCCTTAATGGACAAACTTTCATCGATCCGGCCTACGCACTTACCCGGGGACAACCATCGCCCCGGTTCACCTATCCTTCTGCGTCCTCCATTAGTTACCCGCCACCAGCTAGGTGGGTTCGCCCGAAGGCAGCCCCCACTTCACCAATTTTGGGCTTGACGCGTTTATAGCGGTACTGGAATATCAACCAGTTGTGCATCGACTACGCCTTGCGGCCTCGCCTTAGCTCCCGACTCACCCTGGGGGGATTAGCCTTCCCCAGGAACCCTTGGATTTACGGCGGAGGGGTTTCTCACCCCTCTCTCGCTACTCATGCCTGCATTCTCACTTGATGGAACTCCACGACGGGTTCTCCCGCCGCTTCAATGCACCATCAACGCTCCTCTACCGATCCACTTACGTGAATCCCATAGCTTCGGCTCTGTACTTGAGCCCCGTTGAATTGTCCGCGCAAAATCACTCGACCAGTGAGCTGTTACGCACTCTTTTAAGGGTGGCTGCTTCTGAGCCAACCTCCTGGCTGTCTATGCAATTTCACATCGTTTTCCACTTAGTACAGAATTAGGGGCCTTAGCTGATGATCTGGGCTGTTTCCCTTTCGACCAACGAAGCTCATCCCCCGTGGTCTCACTGCCGCGCTCTGGAGTACCGGCATTCGGAGTTTGGCTGGGTTCGGTAATCTTGTAGGACCCCTAGCCCATCCAGTGCTCTACCTCCGGTACTGAACACGCGACGCTGCACCTAAATGCATTTCGAGGAGAACCAGCTATCGCGAAGTTTGATTGGCCTTTCACCCCTATCCACAGGTCATCCCCGCCATTTTCAACTGACGTGGGTTCGGTCCTCCACGGGGTCTTACCCCCGCTTCAACCTGCCCATGGATAGATCACTTCGCTTCGGGTCTATAGCACGCGACTGAACGCCCTATTCAGACTCGCTTTCGCTCCGGCTTCACCTCTCGGCTTAACCTTGCCACGTACCATAACTCGCAGGCTCATTCTTCAAAAGGCACGCCATCGTGGCCACATAAATGTGACGACACTTTGACTGTTTGTAAACCAACGGTTTCAGGTACTATTTCACTCCCCTCCCGGGGTACTTTTCACCTTTCCCTCACGGTACTAGTTCACTATCGGTCACCAAGGAATACTTAGACTTACGGGGTGGTCCCCGCAGATTCACGCCGACTTGCTCGGTTTCGGCGTTACTTGGGATTGGTCTCAGAGATTGCGTGCGTTTCGCGTACGGGGCTATTACCCGCTATGGCCGAACTTTCCAGATCGTTCTGCTACGCAGCAATTTGGTAACTCTGTGCTGTCTCAGGTGTGACAGCTAGACGTCCCACGACCCCGTGATGGCAACGCCACCTGGCTTTAACACCATCACGGTTTAGTCTGTACCCATTTCGCTCGCCGCTACTCAGGGTGTCGAGTTTTCTTTCCTTTCCTCGGGGTACTGAGATGTTTCAATTCCCCCGGTTCCCTCTCCCTGCCCTATGTGTTCAGGCAGGAGTAACACTCCATTACGAGTGCTGGGTTTCCCCATTCGGACATCCACGGATCAACGTTAGGTAGACAACTACCCGTGGCTTTTCGCAGTCGCCCACGTCCTTCATCGGTTCTTGGTGCCAAGGCATCCACCGTTGGCTCTTTGTAGCTTTAAATATTAAAGAAATAAAAGATGCTCGTGCTTGCTCTGCAGTTCTCAAGGGGCCAGTAACGATGGCGTCTACTACCGGAGTGGTAGATCGCACTGTCGTCGACCAATAGAGGAACGACCTTGCGGCCGTTCATAAAGAGGGATTACTCCCTCAAAACAGAAGAGAAGACTATGTCTGACTGGCGATGTATATGGGAAACAATGCCTCAACCACATACAACGCGAGACCGGCACAACAGTGCACTAACAGGTGTGTCCGAATCGGGCTCACTGATGTGAACCAACGATTTGGAAAGCACTCCTTAGAAAGGAGGTGATCCGGCCGCACCTTCCGGTACGGCCACCTTGTTACGACTTCACCCCAATCACCGACCCCACCTTCGACGGCTCCTTCCTTACGGTTAGGCCACCGGCTTCGGGTGTTGCCGACTTTCGTGGTGTGACGGGCGGTGTGTACAAGGCCCGGGAACGTATTCACCCCGGCGTGCTGATCCGGGATTACTAGCAACTCCAGCTTCATGAAGGCGAGTTGCAGCCTTCAATCCGAACTGAGATCGGCTTTATGGGATTCGCTAAACCTCGCGGTTTCGCAGCCCTCTGTACCGACCATTGTAGCGTGTTTGCAGCCCTAGACATAAGGGGCATGATGACTTGACGTCGTCCCCACCTTCCTCCGAGTTGACCCCGGCAGTCTTCTACGAGTCCCCACCATTACGTGCTGGCAACATAGAACAAGGGTTGCGCTCGTTGCGGGACTTAACCCAACATCTCACGACACGAGCTGACGACAGCCATGCACCACCTTCATAGCGCCCCGAAGGACACCACATCTCTGTGGCTTTTCACTATGATTTAACCTAGGTAAGGTTCTTCGCGTAGCATCGAATTAAGCAACACGCTCCGCTGCTTGTGCGGGCCCCCGTCAATTCCTTTGAGTTTTAGTCTTGCGACCGTACTCCCCAGGCGGGGCACTTAATGCGTTAGCGACGGCGCGGATTTCGTTAGTTGAAACCCACACCTAGTGCCCAACGTTTACGGCGTGGACTACCAGGGTATCTAATCCTGTTTGCTACCCACGCTTTCGCTCCTCAGCGTCAGTATTGGCCCAGAGAGGCGCCTTCGCCACCGGTGTTCCTCCTGATATCTGCGCATTTCACCGCTACACCAGGAATTCCCCTCTCCCCTACCAAACTCTAGTCACAGCAGTTTCGGGTGCAGGCTCTGGGTTAAGCCCAGAGTTTTCACACCCGACTTGCTGAACCGCCTACGAGCTCTTTACGCCCAATAAATCCGGACAACGCTTGGAGCCTACGTGTCACCGCGGCTGCTGGCACGTAGTTGGCCGCTCCTTCTTCTGCAGGTACCGTCATTTTCGTTCCTGCTGAAAGCGGTTTACGACCCGAAGGCCTTCTTCCCGCACGCGGCGTGGCTGTGTCAGGCTTTCGCCCATTGCACAAGATTCCCCACTGCTGCCTCCCGTAGGAGTCTGGACCGTGTCTCAGTTCCAGTGTGGCTGATCATCCTCTCAGACCAGCTACCCGTCGATGCCTTGGTAGGCCGTTACCCCACCAACTAGCTGATAGGCCGCGAGGCCCTCCCGAACCGAAATTCTTTCTTCAGTGGAACATGAGTTCCTCTGGAGGTATTCGGTATTAGCAGTCGTTTCCAACTGTTATCCCAAAGTTCGGGGCAGGTTCCTCACGTGTTCCTCACCCGTTCGCCACTAAATCTTCCGGAGCAAGCTCCATGGATTCCGTTCGACTTGCATGTGTTAAGCCCGCCGCCAGCGTTCGTCCTGAGCCAGGATCAAACTCTCCATCAAGAACTTCCGACTTGCGTCGGTTGCGTTCTGAAAGAAAGTTCGTGTGGCCGAAGGGGAAAAACCCTCGAGCCACAGTTCCTAACTTTTATTTGTTTTTGTTGGGGATGCAAGGGATTGCATCCCCGAATTGACTTGGATGACATCCATGGCAAAACCATGTTGTCACCCGCACTGTTGTTCAGTCTTCTCTTCTGTTTTCAAGGAGCAAATGCTCTCGGTATGTACCCAATGGGCAGTGATACCGACCCCCTACTTTGCGTGAAACGCTTAGAAGGGGCGAGTGGCAATGCTAACGGCGTACAACCCAATTCCAACATGGGTTTCAGAGATTCTTTTCGACCTCTGAGCTGTGGATAACTGGGCTTACGCCCCGAGCTCTAAGAGATGATACGAGGTCTTCCCTTTTTTCAGCAGAATCCATCGATCATGGAGAAATCCTTTACTGGCAAGGGTTTCACCATCTTCTAGCTGAATGCCATTCACCCGGAGAGCCTTTTGCTGCACAGTTCGGCGGGCATCGCTATTGGAAGATGCCAGACCCGTTCGTGACAAAAGTCCAAACACATCGTCTAAGTCGGCACGCGACACCACGGTGCGCGGCACCTCCGCAGCAACAGTGCGAAGAGCTTCCACAGATGCACCAGACGGGTCTGCGCCAAACAAAATGTCGGCAGCAGCCTCTGCATCACGCGCAGCATCTGCGCCATGAACAATTGATGTGAGTTCCGTTGCAAGGCGACGTTGTGCAACGCGCTTCTCTGGTGCTGCGTTGTGTTCAACAATGAGTGCACGCACTTCATCCATTGATGCAAGTGAAAACTGTGGCAAGTACTTCAATGCGTCCGTATCGGGTAACTGAATCCAGAACTGTCGGAATTGATATGGCGATGTGCGTTTCGCATCGAGCCATACTGCACCGCCTGCTGTCTTACCGAATTTCTGGCCGTCACTTCGCGTAACAAGTGGCCACGTTGCACCGAACGCACTGCGTTGCATTGTTTTACGAATGAGATCGATACCTGCAACGATGTTGCCCCATTGATCGGAACCACCCATCTGCAATTCAACATCATGTGCAGCGCAAAGATGCCTGAAATCATTGGCTTGTAGAAGCATGTACGAAAACTCTGTGTACGACAATCCGTTCTCAGAATTCAAACGACTCTTCACCGAATCTTTCGCCATCATTTGATTAACAGTGATGTGCTTGCCGACATCGCGCAAGAAATCGAGTGCGCTGATGTTCGCTGTCCAGTCTGCGTTGTTCACCAATGTTGCAGCGTTTGCTCCAGGACTGAAATCGAGAAGGTTTGCAAGTTGAGCCTTGATTGATTCGACGTTGTGATGCAATGTCTCCGCATCAAGCAAGTTGCGCTCTTCACTTCTTCCAGATGGGTCACCCACCATTCCAGTAGCTCCACCAGCAAGCGGGAACGGACGGTGTCCGGCAAGTTGGAAACGACGCAAGGTCATTTGACCCAAGAGGTGACCAACGTGCAATGAATCTGCTGTGGGATCAAAGCCCACATAAATACCAATGGCCTTTTCATTGAGTCGCGCTTCGAGAGCTGCGGCATCGGTGGAGTCATGAATGAGTCCACGAGCCGAGAGATCGGCAAGGAGGCCTGGAGTAGTCATGTCTCCATGTTGGCATGAGGCCCGCACCCAAACACGCCTCTATTGTTGAGGAATCGCAACAAATTCACTACCCGGCAGTCCCTCATTGTTTGAGGTTGATCAGATGAAGGAAGCACTCCGAGCACAGGCGAAGGCATGTGCCGTGCTTGGGTCAACAATGTATGAATCGCTGTTCCTTGAGTTGTTGGAAGACTACGAAATGGGCGGGCGCACATACGCGTTACTAGCGGGCCGTAGCAGCAAGCCAATTCATGATGCAATAACGCTTCGCTTGGCAGGCGCTATTCATCGCGTGGTGTTACGCGGGGATGATCCCCGACTCGCTCGCCACTACCCCAGCGTCGGCGGCAAACCAGGCGACGACTTCCCTAGTGACTTCATTGCATATATGCGTGACCATCTCGATGAAATTGAATTGGGCCTCAACAGTCAAGTGCAAACAAACGAAGTGGGTCGCAGTGTTGTGCACCTCATGTTGAGCCACTGGGTCACCACTCTTGGAGTCAGCGAAATTGATTGGCTCGAGGTGGGAGCAAGCGCGGGCTTGAATCTCAACTTTGACAAGTTCTATGCATGCTTCAAACAACTACGAATGGGTGACCCGCAATCAACGCTTCGATTTATGGGTGATTGGTTTGCGAATGAACCGCTAGTGCCTCGCACAGCCGCAACAGTTGTTGTGAGAAAAGGAACCGATCCGTTTCCTATCGATGTAACGAATCCAGATGAAGAGCTACGCCTGTTGTCATTTGTGTGGCCAGATC
This sequence comes from Acidimicrobiaceae bacterium, assembly GCA_947447175.1. GTDB lineage: Bacteria > Actinomycetota > Acidimicrobiia > Acidimicrobiales > Ilumatobacteraceae > UBA2093. The sequence continues at coordinate 22,030 of CANFIM010000002.1, forward strand.
AGCGCGAACGCTTTCAACGCATCAAAGAGGCGATTGACATTGCGAAACAATACAAGCCCTTCATTGACCGTGATTCCGCTGATACCTGGATAGAACGTCAGCTATCACGCGAACGCGACAGGGCCACAGTTGTTTTCCATTCCATTACGTGGCAGTACCTCGGTGATGCAGTGCAAACGAGATTTGTTCATGCACTTGAAGAAGCAGGCTCACGAGCAACAACAGAAAAGCCGCTTATCTGGGCGCGCATGGAACCCGCAGGTCCCGTGGCCGATGTACGCGTCACAGTGTGGAACGGTGGCACTACCCCACTCAATTTCCGATTGTGCGAAGTGGGATACCACGGCCAGAACATGAATTGGTTGGGAGAAACCCTCTAATTGCTCAATGCCTCTTTCAAAGAGTTGGGAACGGGTGCCGGAGTATGCGTTCCCGGAGTGACACTCACATAAGTAATTGTGCAATCAAAGATGGGCGCACCATCAACAGTCATTGCGACTGTTACGTCGAACGATGTATTCCCCCATCGTGTGGCCTCACAACGCGCCTCAATTGTGTCGCCATACGTTGCACCCTTATGCCAGGTTGCCGTTGTTGTTTTCAGCATGAAATCAAAACCGATGTCTGCCCATGAAACTAATGTGTCAGGGCTTGCACCATTCATGTGATTCACGGCATGTCGCATCCATTGTGCAACGGCATCATCGGCGTACATGAAATAGTTCGCGTTGAATACGACATTTTGCATGTCACATTCGTTGTATCGAACTCTGATTCGCTCCACGAATGTCATCTTCTATCCTTTTTTGGCGCGGGAAATTTCTGCGTCTAAACGTGTTTTTTGAGCAGCGGCGGCATCTGGTCCTGCGGCTCCGAGCGATCGACGGTTAGCGACGGCCACACCTGGAACAAACAATGATGCCGCATCGGCACCCAATTGTGGGTGCGCCCTCACGATGTCAACCATCGGAGTGCCACTTGCAATCGCATCGCGCACCACTTTGCCCACCACTGCATGTGCTTCGCGGAAAGGCATGCCTCGCTGTACCAGCCATTCGGCGAGGTCAGTAGCAACGAGAGCTTCAGCGTCTGCACCCTTCGTCATATTCGCCACGTTGAATGTTGCAGTTGCGATCATGCCGTTCAACGCAACAAGAGCTCGCCTCACCTGGTCAACTGAATCAAACAGCGGTTCTTTGTCTTCTTGCAAATCTCGGTTATATGCCAATGGCAGACCCTTCAACATTGCAAGCAATCCGGTGAGATTGCCGATGAGCCGACCAGCTTTACCGCGAGCCAACTCTGCAATGTCTGCATTCTTTTTTTGCGGAAGCATTGACGAACCTGTTGCGTATGCATCGTTCAATGTGGCGAAACCAAATTCAGCACTGGTCCACAGAACCCACTCTTCGCCAATACGAGAAAGGTGAACTCCGAGGAGAGCAATGTCAAAAAGTATCTCAGCAATGAAATCCCGGTCAGACACAGCATCAAGCGAGTTTGCAAACGTGGTGGCAAAACCCATCTCTTTGGCAGACACCTCAGGATTAATGGGTAACGATGATCCGGCAAGAGCGCCAGCACCTAACGGTGAAACGTCGAGTCGTTGCAAGGTGTCTGCAAGACGTGAAGCATCACGTAACAGCGACCAACTATGTGCGCGTAAGTGATGAGACAGCAAGACCGGCTGTGCGTGTTGCACATGCGTGTAGCCAGGAAGCCGAATCTGTTGTATGTCCGCTTCTACAGCACGGGATTCGAGAGTGTCAACGAATTCGAGAACGCGCGCACGAACCACTGCAACTTCACGCTTGCACCACAAACGAACCGCTGTTGCTACCTGATCATTTCGACTACGGCCTGTGTGAATTCGTCCACCTGGCTCACCAGCAATCTGAGTGACGCGACGTTCAATGGCGGTGTGAATGTCTTCATCGGACGCTTCGAACACAAAAGACCCTGAGGCAAACTCATTACCCACCGCGTCAAGTGCGGCAAGCACGTTTTCACCGTCGACCTTGGACATAAGCCCCACCGAGATAAGCATGGTGACGTGCGCCTTTGACCCAAAGATGTCGTCGGGCCACAAGCGCTTATCAAACGACAAGCTTTCGGTATAGGCCATCAATTCTTCTGCGGGTGCAGCATCAAATCGACCGTGCCACAAAGCAGCACCATCAGAAACGTTCTTCTCAGACATGTGCATTGCCCTTTCTGCGTGGGATGCCACCAGTGGCATCTGTGACGCCTGACAGTGAGCGGAGTTGTTCGGCGAGGCCAGAACCGCTCATGTCCTCAGTTGCAATGCACAAGATGGTGTCATCGCCTGCAACAGTTCCCAACAGGCCTACGAGTCCACTGCGGTCAAGAGCTGACGCAACAACATGTGCACACCCTGGTGGTGTACGAACCACCACCAGATTTCCACTGGATGACACTTCTGCCACCCATTCGGCCATGACACGACGCAATTGGTCGCTTGGCGCAATGCGAGCTGGCGCATATTCGGCAATCGCGTACACCGTGTCTCCACCGGCAACACGAATTTTAATGGCGCCGAGTTCTTCGAGGTCACGAGAAATAGTTGCTTGCGTGGCCTCAATACCTTGCTCGCGCAAAAGTTCCTGCAACTGCGGCTGATTGGCAATGTCCTCTTGACCAATGAGACGTGAGATGAGTTGTTGCCGTTGTTGTTTCGTACTCATTGCTATTACTTCCCCATTACCCATGCGAGCGCTCCACGCGCTGCGGTTAACCGATGATGACCCTGTTGAATCACCACGCTTGCTGAACCATCAAAAACTTCCGCCGAGACTTCTTCTCCCCGATGCGCTGGCATGCAGTGCATGAACTTGGCATTAGGAGAAGCGTGTGCCATAAGGGTTTCATCAACGCAATACGGTGCGAATATCACACGGCGTGCTGCAGACTCTTCTTCTTGCCCCATCGAGATCCATGTGTCTGTATGCACAACATGAGCACCTGCAATCGCCTCTACTGGGTCACTGCTTTGACGCACCGCACCACCAAAAGATTGCAAACGAGCGATCTCTTGTGTGGTTGCGCTGTATCCATCAGGGCAACCCAAAGTAAAAGTGCCACCTAGCTTGCAGACGGCTTCACCCAAAGAGCGAGCAACATTGTTGTAGTCGCCAATCCACGCAACAGTGAGCGAGGAAATAGGTCCAGCGCACTCTTCCATGGTGATGACATCGGCAAGAGCCTGCAATGGGTGCGCAACATCACTCAACATGTTGATGACTGGCACGGTTGACACCGCCGCCATACGTTCAACAACCGAGTGAGAAAACACACGTGCTGCGAGAACACCGTGATAGCCAGCCATGATGCGAGCGATGTCCTCCACCGATTCACGCGTATCGAAGCCAACTTCCTCACCGCGTGTATACACCGGGTGGCCGCCAAGAGCTACAACTGCCATCTCCATTGAATGACGAGTTCTATTTGATGGCTTCTCAAAAATGAGAGCAACGCCTTTATTGGCAAGCGGTTTGGCCGAGATGACTTCGTGGCTGGTGGAAAGTTGGAGAATATGGCGCAACTCGTCAACAGACAGAGACGCAATGTCCAATAAATGACGTGTCATGCCAATACCTCTGCAATCAATGCGACGGCCTCATCAATTTCAGCATCACTCACGGTGAGTGGCGGTGCAAGGCGAATGGTGGTGGCGTTGACGCCGTTCACAATCAAGCCTTTTTCCAAGAGAACAGGAACTACGTCCTTGGTCTCAACACCATCGACAAGTTGGGCACCTAGTAGCAAACCAGATCCACGTACATGATCAATCTTTGGAATCTTTTTGAGAGCAGCAGCAATTCGTGCGCCTTGCTTCACTGCAAGGGATGCAGCATCGAGACGCTTCATCTCGCTAATGACTGCGGACACTGCTGCAGTAGCAAGGGCCGTACCGCTATACGTTGAACCATGGTCACCTGGCTGCAATACCGCAGCAACGTCTCGACGTGCCCATATTGCGCCAACGGGCATGCCATTACCCATGCCCTTTGCAAAGGTGACAGCATCTGGCTGAATGCCTGCGTGTTCGAAACCGAACCACTTGCCAGTGCGACAGAATCCGGTTTGTACTTCATCAATGATGAACAACACACCACGCTCACGACACAACTTCTGAACAGCTTGGAGATATTGCGGATCAGCAGGAATGACTCCGCCCTCACCTTGAATGGGCTCCAACATCACTGCAGCAACAGTGGGATCAATCAATTTTTCAAGTGATGCAATGTCACCAAACTCGCAGTAACGGAATCCTTCAGGCATGGGCTGGAATGGCTCATGCTTTGCGGGTTGACCGGTCAGCGCCAATGCACCCAATGTGCGTCCGTGGAAACTTCCGAGAGCAGACACCATGACATGGCGACCACGACCACCGAACTTACGCGCAAGTTTGATTGCGGCTTCGTTTGCTTCTGCACCTGAGTTACAGAAGAACACTTGGCCGTCGCCAGCGCCTGCGTCTCGCATGAGGCCGTTCAAGGTAACTGCAGTCTCCGTTGCAACTTTGTTCGCAAAGAAATTGGATACATGGACCAATGTTGATGCTTGATCAGATATTGCTTTCGCAATGACCGGATTCGCATGACCTAAGGACACCACGGCGATGCCACTCAAGAAGTCAAGGTATCGCTTGCCGTTGATATCCCATAACTGCGTTCCCTCGCCGCGTTCAAACATCACAGAGGGTTGACCGAACACAGGAATAAATGGACACCAGTCGTTTCCATTATTGGCCTGCTGTGCAACGGGACTTTGCATAAATTGATGCGTCATCACTGGACTCCTGTGATCATTGTTCCGACGCCGTGGTCGGTAAATAGTTCGAGTAATAAAACGTGCGCAATACGCCCGTCAAGAATGTGTGCACTCTTCACCCCGCCGCGTACAGCCTGAATACAGCTCTCTACTTTGGGGATCATTCCGCCTGCAATCGTTCCGTCATCAATGAGAGCTGACAATTCATTCACCGATACTCGATGGATGAGTGAAGTTGCATCATTGATGTCTTTGCGTAGGCCTGCAATGTCGGTGAGATAGATAATTTTTTCAGCCGATAAAGCTTCAGCAATTGCCCCTGCAGCCGTATCAGCATTGATGTTGTAGGGCTGACCTGTTCCGTCAACTCCCACCGTAGAAATCACCGGAACCAAACCATCGTCCAGCAAACTTTGCACCACTTGCGGCCGCACACGTTCAATATCGCCAACAAAACCAAGTGCTGCATCTCGTGGAGTCACTTGCAAGAGGCGACCATCTTCACCCGACAAACCAACTGCAACATTGCCGTGCACATTGATTGCGCTCACGATTTGGGGATTCACTTCCCCATTCAGCACCATGCGAACAACCTGCATGGTGGCCGCATCTGTAACCCGCAGTCCGTTTGAGAACTGCGATTCAATGTTCAATCTCTTGAGCATCTCGTTAATTTGTGGGCCACCGCCGTGCACAATGACAGGGCGAATTCCCACAGTGTGCATGAGAACTATGTCTTCGGCGAACAGAGCAAGTGCATCGTGTTCAGATGTGCCAGCCAACGCGTTGCCGCCATACTTCACAACAACAGTTCTGCCGGCAAAACGACGAATGTACGGCAATGCCTCAACAAGTACTTCAGCAGTATTGCTTGCGGTCATGGGTATACCCCAACATTGGTCAGGCCCAAAGTTTCGGGCAGTCCGAGCGCAACGTTCATTGATTGCACTGCCCCACCCGAAGCACCTTTGGCAATATTGTCAAGCGCAGCAAGCACCATCACATAGCCAGTTCGTTCATCGAAACGAGCAGTGATATGCACGCAATTCGTACCCAGAGTCGCTTTGGTGGATGGCTCCTGTGGGCGCACAACAATGAATGGTTCGTTTTTATAGAAGCCGGCTAGCGATGCCAGCAATGAAGCCGTAGTGGGGGCAGCGCCAGCAGGCCGTGCGTAACACGTGGCAAGAATGCCGCGGTTCATGGGCGCAAGGTGAGGCGTGAACAATACTTGCGCGCCGGTCACTTGTTCAATCTCGGGCGTGTGTCTGTGATTCAAAAGTCCGTAGGCAGTGAAATCTTCGTCAACCGTAGAGAACATAGAAGAGTGCTTTAGTGCGCGCCCCGCTCCGCTCACACCAGAAGCAGCATCAACAATGACGCCTGTTGCATTCACAATGCCTGCGCGAACCAACGGAGTGAGAGCCAGAGACGCAGCAGTCACGTAACAACCTGGTGTAGCAATCAGTGTTGCCCCTGGAAGATCAGAACGGTAGAGCTCGGGCAATCCGTAGACCGCTTGGGCCAGCAGTTCTGGTTGCGTGTGTTCGAAGCCGTACCAATTTGGGTACAGCGAAGCATCTTTCAGTCGATATGCAGCCGACAGGTCAATAACGCATCCGACTTTGCCCACAAGCTGCGGAGCAATCTCGAGTGCTGCCTCATGAGGAACGCCCAAGAACACCACATCAAGACCAGAGAAACGGTCGAGAGAAAATTCTTCGAACACCAAGTTCGGATAGGCCGCCGCCAAAGACGGATACAGATGGCTAGCCAACGTGCCGGCCTGGGAATCCCCTGTTGCTGCAACTACTTCTACTTGGGGATGCTGTGCGCACAACCGCAGTAATTCTGCGCCTGTGTACCCCGATGCCCCGACAATGCCTACTGTGACCATATGTGTATAAACATACAGTTGAATGTATGACAATGCAAGGAACTCTAGGCTCCTTATGGCGCAGCTAGCCGCGAATTGAGGCTCCGGCCTTTTCAGCAGCAGCGACGCAAGCCTGCTGCACCTCGGCGATGAGGGCATCGGTGAGGGTGCCGCCAGCCTCTTGTAGGCGAAGACGGAAAGCCAAACTGCGGGAATTCTCTGGCAGACCCTTTCCTCGATACACATCGAAGAGGTCAATGCTGACCAAGCGCTTCCCTGCGGCAGATCGCAGAGCGCGCTGAATGGTGCTGGCTGTGACTGATTCGGGCACCACAAAAGCAAGGTCAATATCGCTTGATGGGAACCGGTTGATGTCGCGTGCCTGCACAGGTTTTGGTTCTTCGTTCAGCACCGTGGTGAGGTCAACTTCAAGGAGGCTGACAGGACCCTCGATACCGAGCGCATCAAGTACTACGGGGTCGATTTCTCCGACAACGCCTACAACCTTTTTGCCTCGAGTAAGACTTGCCGAACGAGTGGCATGCAGACCTGCGGGTACACGACTTTGGTCAAGTTGTGCGCCTACGGACAATGCATCACACAATGCGTTCCACTGTTCAAGAGCAACTTCAACAGAAGCCCCTGCAACAACAATCGCCAGCTGTTCTGTTTCATCAGGAAGTTGTTCATTTGACTTGGGATACACATGGCCGATCTCCCACAGCCCAACACGGGGCGCACGGTGAGATTGGTTGTAGCGCAAAGAACGCAAGAGACCAGGACGAAGCGATGTACGCAAGATTGATTCATCAGCAACAAGTGGGTTAGCAATTCGCAACACGTTGTCTTCAGGCAATCCGATGATGGCTAGGTCGCCAGGCGCAAGGAAAGGTGACGGCATTGCCTCGTCGAGTCCGAGCCCCACCAACACGCGACGTAATGCACGACGACGCGTTTGCATATTGGACAATCGACCGTGCACTGTTGAATTGGGAACTGTTTTACCAATGTTGTCGTAACCAAAATGACGAGCAACTTCCTCAATGATGTCAACATCTTGCGAGCAATCAGGGCGCCACGTTGGAACCACACTGGTGATGACATCGCCGTCAATGGAAGTAACGAATCCGATGGAATTCAAAATCTGCGAGATGCGGTCATTGGGAATAGCAATGCCAAGCAACTTTTCAATGCGCACTACCGAAGCAGTCACAACAATTGGCTGCGGACAAGACGATGTGCGCTCCACCGAGGTGCCATCATGCAACACAACATCAGGGCATGTTTCGCGCAAAATGGTGACGAAACGTTCAGCGGCAAGATTCCAGGCTTCAGGGTCAGTGCCGCGTTCGAATCGAACTGAGGCCTCTGATCGAAGGCCATGACGAATTGCAGTAAATCGAACGGGATCTGGCGAGAACCACGCAGCTTCAAATGCAAGAGTGGACGTGTTCTCGGTGATTTCAGAATGGAGATCACCCATGACGCCAGCAAGTCCGACACCTACACCAGTAGCAGCGTTGCAGACAAGCAGGTCTTCGGCGTGAAGGTCACGCACCTGTCCATCGAGCGTGGTGAGGGTCTCCCCTGCACGCGCCAAACGAACATCGAAAGAAGAAACAACAGACGCGTCGTATGCATGATTCGGCTGATTGGTTTCCAACATCACAATGTTGGACGCATCAACAACATTATTGATGCTGCGCATTCCTAAATGAGCAAGACGAGCAGCTACCCATCGCGGGGAAGAACCAACAACAACGCCGCTGACTGAAGCAACAGAGAAGAGTCCGCAATTGTTCGGTGCAGAAATAGTGACAGCGTGCGCGACCGGCGCTCCACGCTCACCTACTTGTACGCGAGGTCCACGTAACTCCACGTTGAAATACGCTGCGAGATCACGGGCGATTCCAAGGTGACCCCAACAATCTGCGCGGTTACGTGTGAGGTCTAGGTCAAACAACACGTCGTGTTCAATGCCGAGAATGTCAAACGGACTGACACCGAGGGGTGAGTCACTAGGGAGTATCAGTAAGCCGTCTGACTCTTCACTGAGCCCGAGTTCTACTTCAGAACACAACATGCCTTCTGAATCAATGCCAAGAATGCCACGTCGAGAAATCTCCATGCCGTTTGGCATTTTGGTGCCGAGTGTTGCCAACGGAACTATGTCGCCTGGTTGCATGTTGGTGGCACCACACCACACATGACGTTCTTCGCCGTCGCCGGCGTCTACGAAACAACGAGTGACCTTGGCAGCATCAGGATGCTTTTCCATACGGTTGATGCGCGCAGCAACAACGCCAGGAACTGGAGTACCAACAACGTCCATGGTTTCAACTGCAAGTCCCAGTGAGTTCAGTGCTGTTGCAACGGCCTCTGGATCAGATGGAATATCTGCCATCTCTCGCAAGATGGAAAGAAGAATCTTCATGAGAACTGCTCCGTGAAACGGACATCGTCGGAGTACATGTCTCGTAGGTCTTCGACGCCATGGCGTTCTTTTGCCATGCGGTCAATACCGAAACCGAATGCGAAACCACTCCACTCATTCGGGTCGAGACCGCCTGCGCGCAGGACATGTGGGTGCACCATGCCGCAACCACCAAGTTCAATCCATGAACCATCGGGACGTCGAATATCAAATTCAGCACTTGGCTCAGTAAACGGGAAATACGAAGGCCGAAGTCGGCTGGTGAAACCAGGACCAAAGAATGCTTTTGTGAACGACTCAATAGTGCCGGCGAGATCAGCAAATGTAATGCCGCGGTCAATAACGAGACCTTCAATTTGATGGAACACGGGCATGTGTGTTGCATCGGGTGTTTCCTTACGGAAAACACGGCCGGGCATGATTGCATAAATCGGTGGAGGCCATTCCTTCATCACACGAATCTGCACAGGTGATGTATGCGTACGCAATACAACGCTTCCCTCAATATCTGACTCAATAAACAACGTGTCCCACATACTGCGCGCAGGATGGCTTGGCGGCATGTTGAGAGCTTCAAAGTTGTAGAAGTCAGTTTCCACTTCGGGACCTTCAGCAATTTGAAAGCCCAAACCAACGAACACATCTTCGAGACGCTCAGTTGCTTGGGTGACTAAGTGCATGCGACCGCGACGGCGGGAAGCCTGAGCCGACATTGCAAGTTCGGTGAGATCAACGCGCTCTTGTTCAATTTGAGCTGCAAACTCATTTGCACGCAGTGCACGGGAACGAACAACTGACGCCTCTTCGAGGGTGGTCATGGCCTCGTTCACAAGTTGACCGAGCGCCTTACGCGCCTCGAGGTCATCGACTTTGCCTAATGACGAACGAATGGCAACAAGGGAGCCCTTCTTACCTGTGAGACCGGTCAGAACAGCCTTCAGGGCATCGGTACTGTCGGACGCCTCAATCTGGGCAAGTCCGTCTGCAAGTGCAGTTGCCAACAACTGCTGGGGGGTTGATTCGCTTGCCATAACCCTAGAAACGCTACTCGCCGACCACAGAAACAATCGGGAGCATTAACGCGCCTGACGAGCCTGAGCAATATGCATCACTGCAACTGTTCCGGCCATTGCAACATTGAGGCTCTCTGAACGGCCGGCGTGCGGAATAGTGACCCAAGTATCAATCGGCGCATCGGGGTTCAATCCATGCGCTTCATTACCGACCACGAGCCCGATGCACCCGCTGACATCGGCTGAATACAACGACACAGGCTGTGCTGCACCGATGGCGACATGGGAAGTGGTTCCCAGAAGTCGAACTCCCATTTCCTTCACATCATGCAGAGTTTCCACTTGCACAACCGGAACGTGAAAGACAGCACCAGCAGACGCACGCACCACCTTCGGTGACCACGGGTCAACAGTTGCTCCGCTAAACACCACCGCAGTTGCACCTGCAGCTTCTGCGCTACGAATCATGGTGCCGGCGTTGCCTGGGTCTGAGATGTCGTCACCCACGAGCACCCATTCAGATTCAGTAAAACGCGACAAAGAGATTGTGGGAATACGCACAAGAGCGAGAATTCCACGCGGAGTTTCGGTGTCGCTCACGGAATTAAACGTGCGGGTTTCAAGTTCGTGAGCATGGAGTCCGGGTACTTCGTAATCGGAGTAGTCCTCACGGACGTATTGGTCAACAACATCAAGTCCGGCTGCAACGGCTTCAGCAACCAACGTGGGGCCTTCAACAACAAAGACACCTTCCTCATAACGAAAACTGCGACGCCCAATCAGGCGTCGCAGTCGTTGAACCCGTGGGTTCGATGAGGACAGTGGTGTCCGGCTCAGACCAGTGCGGCCTTTGCTGCTGTTACCAGTGCTGCAAATGACTCTGCGTCATGCACAGCCATGTCAGCGAGGATCTTGCGGTCGACTTCAATGCCTGCAGCATTAAGACCTGCAATGAATCGGCTGTATGAGATGTCGTTAATGCGGCATGCAGCGTTGATGCGCTGAATCCACAAACGACGGAACTCGCCCTTCTTTGCGCGACGGTCACGGAATGCGTACTGACCGGAGTGCAGTACCTGCTCGTTAGCGGCGCGGAATGAGCGGCTCTTATTGCCGTAGTACCCCTTTGCCTTCTCGAGTACTGCACGGTGCTTCTTGCGGGCGTGTACGGCCCTTTTCACTCTTGCCATGGTGGTTCCTTCCTAAACTTCTTGACTACTTAGCGCATTCCCAGAAGGCGCTTGATTTTGCGGGCATCTCCAGGATGTACGTCAACGTCACCTGCAAGGCGACGTGTGCGAACACTGGACTTCTTCTCAAACAGGTGCTGGCGGTTTGCCTGCTGACGGCGCAATTTGCCGGTTCCGGTTGTTTTGAACCGCTTTGCTGCGGTCTTGCTGGTCTTCATCTTTGGCATGTCGTGTTCCTCTACTCGTTGTCTTCCTGGGCGGGCACTTCGGCGGCTGCAACTTCGGGAGCTGCTGTTCCGTGATCCTCGGTGTCCTTTTCTGTCGATTTTTTGGCTGGCTTCTTGTCTGGAGAAAGAACCATTGTCATGTTGCGACCCTCAAGTCGCGCCTGTGTTTCCACCTTGGCAAGCGGTCCGAGTTGTTCTAACGCCGCATCGAGAATCTTGGCTCCCAGTTCTGGGTGTGCCACTTCTCGTCCGCGAAACTGCAGAGTGACCTTCACCTTGTGTCCGTCTTCAAGGAAATCTCGCATGTGGCGAACCTTTGTGTCGAAGTCACCCTTTCCGATCTTTGGTCGGAACTTCACTTCCTTAATGGAAACGTGAGTGGTCTTCTTACGCGATTCTTTTGCCTTCTGCGCTTCCTCGTAACGGAACTTCCCGTAGTCCATGATGCGACACACTGGAGGATTAGCAAGCGGTGCAACTTCGACGAGGTCGAGGTCGAGTTCGCGGGCCAATACCAACGCGTCAGCAGTGGCACGAATGCCTACTTGGCTTCCATCGGGTCCGATGAGGCGAACCTCGCGCGCACGGATGCGCTCGTTGTATCGAGGTTCAGTGTTCTGCGGCGTAACTATGACTTATCTCTCTTGTGCAATGGGCCTAGCCCTCCTCTGTGTCCGAATCCCACGGGCGTGGGTCTCGTGCCAGCGCACGAAGCAGACACAGAACAACAAGAAGTTGCTCGCATTCTCGACCTGCCGCACCTGTGGTGGACCGGTGGGGGCCGTTAGACCCCACTTCGCTCAGTTGACGTGCAATAGGGTATCGCCCGATGAGCGCAGACGACACCATGCCCCCAAAGAGTCCAGAAATCGATGACGAGACGGCTGAAGCCCTTGAAGCCGTAGCCGAAGCTCGTCAGAGATTGGCCGAAGTTCCTGCCTCCGTGGTGGTCACCAACCATGCCATGGGTCTTTTTGAGCTTGCGGCAATCCATCTATCGTCCGAGCCACCCCGACTCGACGATGCCCAATTGGCAATCGATGCCCTCGGGCTCTTGGTGGACAACCTGGGTGAGCGGTTGGGTGAACACCACGAAACGCTGGCTGCAGCACTGAGCAATATTCGCTTGGTGTACGTGCAGCGCGGTTCCGCTGGCAACTAACCCCTACGCAGGCCGAATATCAACGGCCTCTACCCTGGCCACTCGCCACGCCGTATCAAACTGCACGATGGCGCCTACAGCAATGTTGCGAGTGCCATCGGCAATTGACACGCAATGGAATGGCCACACCGTGCCTGATGAGTCGGTGATCTCCCCCAACGCAACGAACTCATCGAACTGGGTGACAACGCCCTCGAGATGGAGTCCGATAGTGGGATCCGACGACATGGGAATTTAGTGAATGATTTTTGAGATGGGAATCTCAAGCAAATCGGAAGCGCCGGCATCAATGAGATCTGGGATCAATGTATTGATGCCTCGCTTTGGAACCACGGTCTCCACTGCGTAATCCCCTGATGCAAGGTGCGCAATGGTGGGCGACTTCGCCGAGGGCAACAATGCAATCACTTTGTCTTTTGCTGCTTCAGTGACATTCAGTTTCAGCAATACCTTGTCGCGAGCTTCTAGCGTTCCTGTGAGCAACGTAAGAATTTGTTCCATTGCGTGACGCTTCACGGGATCTGCATACGACTCTTTATTTGCGATGAGTTCTGTGTAGCTGGTGAGCATGGTGTCGATGATGCGAAGTCCAGCCGCACGAAGTGCACGACCTGTTTCGGTGATGTCAACAACTACGTCAGCGATATCGGGAATCTTTGCTTCGCTTGCGCCATAGCTCAAACGGATATCCGCCTTCACCCCGCGTTCCTCGAAATAGCGGCGGGTCATCTCGGGGTATTCAGTGGTGACACGAACACCATCTTTCAGATCAGCAACTGACTTTGCAGATGATGAATCTGCAACTGCAACAACAACGCGAACTGGTTGTGAGGTGGCCTTTGAATAACGCAACTCACCAAGGCTCACTACATCGCTATTGGTCTCTTGCACCCAATCTCGGCCGGTGATGCCGATATCAAACAGACCTTCTTGCACGTACGAGGCAATTTCTTGTGGTCGAAGAATGCGGACTTCGTCGATGCGAGGATCATCAACGGACGCCTTGTAATCAACAGATGATGAACGAACTACAGAAAGGTCTGCAGCTTCGAAGAGATCGAAGGTGGCCTTTTCTAAAGAGCCTTTAGGGAGAACAATCTTGAGCACGCACCGAGGCTATCCACCCCATACGGTGCGTTGGCGGGTGATTTACAGACTGTTCATTGAAATGTGCTGACCCCACGGCTGGCTCGTCCGCGAAGCCAAGCGCCTGCTTCCATCACCTGCTTGCCTTCGGGCTGTACTCGCACCAACTCAACAAGTCCTTCCGAGGTGCCTACGCGACAGTTTTCGCTGACTGTGCCAACGGCCTGAGACCCTGGCTGCACTCGAGCTTCAACAATGCGAAGACGAGCGTTATCCACTGTGGTGAACGTGCGGAGCGAACGAACGCGACGAACAATGTCACCTGCCGACATTGACCAATCGATACGTAATTCTTCAGGCGCAATCTTTGCTGCGTACGTGGGTTCACCGTCTTGCGGAAGAGGCGTACCAAGCCCACGTCGCAAGGTGTCTGTCAAGAGATGACCACCGCTCACTGCAAGTTCATGGGTGAGTTCATCGGCGGTGACGGACTCCGAGATTGCCGTTTCAGAACGCGCATACACCGCACCGGTATCAAGGGTGGGCTCAACTTCCATGATGCAAACACCCGTTACTGCATCGCCCTCAATGATTGCTCTCTCAACAGGCGCAGCACCGCGCCAACGTGGCAGCAATGAGAAATGAACATTGATCATTTGCATGTGATCAAGAACAGAGGTGGGAATAATGCGACCATATGCCACCACCACGCCAAGCATTGGTGTTGCCATGTTTTGTTTGAGCCACTCAAGATCATGCGTCACAGTCAAGTTATTGGCGAGCGCAAGTTCCTTCACAGGGCTTGCAGATGTCTTGCCACCGCGTCCACGTTTTGCGTCGGGCCTGGTGACAACATGTCGAATGTCAAAACCAGCATTGATGAGTTGTTGCAGAATTGTTGCAGCAGCTGATGGCGTACCCAAGAAGACGAGAGGTCGCACCTCTTGCGTCATGGCTACTTCAATCCGATGTGGCGGGTCTCCCCTTCGGACGAACCACCGTCTGCAATGCGCTTGTATTCACGCAATGCCTCTTCACGTTGTTCGGGAGTCATGCGCTCAAACATGAGTACTCCGTTGAGGTGGTCGAGTTCATGCTGAAACAGACGAGCCAGCAGTTCGTCGGCCTCAATCTGAATGGTGTTGCCACTGAGGTCAACAGCTTCCAACAACACTTCCTTTGGGCGAAGCATTTCGACATACAAGCCAGGGATTGAGAGACAGCCTTCGTCGTAGACCCATTCCCCGCGTGATTCCACAATTTTTGGATTCAACAGTGTGATGGGTTCGCCATCAATGTCGTACACAAAAATCTGCTTCTGCACACCAATCTGTGGGGCCGCCAACCCAAGACCAGGGGCCTTGTACATGGCTTGCAGCATTGCCTGCGTGAGACGAATGATCTTTCCGTCGATATTTTCAACTTCTTCTGCGACCACATTGAGAACTGGATCGCCGAAGGTACGGATTTCATACGCCATATTCTGAAAGGCTACAAGCGGAGCCAAGATGACGCAGGACAATCAGAACAACAGCCACTATTTCAGCGCCACACCATCGGGCGATGCCTCCCGACATCAATTCACCATTGCTGGCCCGCGCGGAGACCTCGTTATTGAAGGTGCCTCTGGAGTGTTTAGCCAGCATGGGCTTGATAAAGGAACTGGAGTTCTGCTTGACACCATGCGCAAACGAGAGGTGACTCCCCCGGTTGCAGGTACAGCACTCTGCGATGTGGGATGTGGCAGTGGTGTGATTGCTCTTACTCTTGCCGCGCAATACCCCCAGTGCACTGTGTACGCAGTAGATGTCAACGAACGTGCTCGAGCACTGTGTGCTGATAATGCTCGCACAAACAAACTCTCGAACATTGTGGTGTGTTCGCCAGAAGAGATTGATCCTGATGTGTGGTTTGCTCTTATCTGGTCGAATCCCCCTATTCGCATTGGCAAAGATGCACTGCACCAATTGCTTGATACGTGGCTTGCACGCCTCAACTCGGATGGCGCCGCCCATCTCGTTGTCAGCAAAAATCTTGGAGCTGACTCCTTGCAACAATGGATGGAATCACGACGCTATGCCGTTGAACGACTCGGCAGCAGTAAGGGTTTCAGAGTCTTTGAAGTGACTCACCCGCAGGACTAGCCACCTAGAAGCGTCGAGGGTCTGCATGCACTCGCACAGCAGTGCCAAAAGTTGCTTTCACCGTTGACACTGCTTCTGCAATTGCATCACGCGACACGGAGCGCAACAAGAACGAATCTCCATCTCTGGCAACGTCAACATTGCTGGCAAATTCGATATCGCTGATGTTTTTGCCGTCTGAGAGCGTGATGCGTACCACGCGTGCGAATGGCGGCATAACAAACAGTTGACGCTGGGCAAGTTCAGATTCAGCAATGGCCCTGATGGCGGCACCAATGTCGACCGAGGAAAATGCTTTCATCAATGGATGATTGGGTTGACGCGTTTGAATAACAATGCGACCCTTGGAGCCAACGATGCGAGCAGCACGAGCCACTAATGCCAACACTTCTGCAGGCGCTGAAAGACGAGGAGCGCCAAGATCTCGGTCGATATCTGCAAACACCACACAGTCCGCAGAGGGAATGCGATACAGCACCGCCTCAGTCCCAATGAACACACATCCCTTTGTCCAGGAATCGTCACCATCTGCGGTGATTTCCACAATGGGGTTAGGGCTTGACGCTTCTAACTGAGAACGTAGTTGCGTCACTCCTCCGCGAGGAACTGCAAAAGATGATCGGCCACACGAAACGCACACTGATCCGCGTTCTTTCTGACAGCGAACGCAAAAGAGTTCGCCATGTTCAGTTTGCGTGAGCAAGGCAGAACAATCGACACATGCCTGCACTGCCCGACAGGATTTACACACGATGAGTCGAGCTTTGCCCTTGGTATTGAGAACACACAATGTGGTGGTCCCACGCGACCCCACCGATTGCAGCATGGAAGAGGACAACAACGATCCGGCAACTGGAACGTCTGCGAGATCGACAACCTCGATAGGTGGCCACGCTGGTTGTGCTTCTACATACGTTGTTGAGTCCGCCCATTCCACGAGAGCGCGAGCCGATGGAACAGCCGAGGTAAGTATCAAAGAGACGTGTTCAATCTCGGCACGCTGACGAGCAACCGAAACTGCATCCCACGTAGGTGTTCGTTCTTCATGCAACGACTCATCATGTTCATCAATCACAACAATTGATGACAAGTTGTTGCATGGCGCATACACAGCAGAACGAGCGCCAATCACCACATCTACTCCGGCTCGTGCGTTCTCCCAATCGTCCGGCACAAGAGCTGTGGTGAGTCCTCGCCGACGCAATGCAGCAGCGCCCAGAATTGCCATACGCAAGGTGGGACAAATCACCAAGACCGAGCCTTCAGCGGTGAGAGATGCGACCACGTTGAGTGCTGAAACTAACGGTGGTACTACCACCAAGCCTCCACCATCTTTGGATATGGCCCGAACGATTTGTGCAGTTTCATCGTTAGGTAACGAGGGAGACTTCCCTCGATTCTCGTGTGCATTTTTCTCTCGCATACGAGGCGCCGACGCCGAACTCAGCACTGCACGCCACGGGCCAAACCACTCAAGCGCCACCCACTGTGCCAACGGCACAAGATGTGCCTCAACCCCAGCACCCGACACACTGATAATCGAAGCCAACCGATCGAGAGCCAGATGAGTGTCTCTGTCACCGTGTGGCGCTAGGTCGGTAATCCACCCACCAACACGACGACCATTGAGGTTGATGCGCACGCGCATACCAATGGAGACACGTTGAACCATGTCCTCCGGTACGAGGTAATCAAATATCTTGTCAATTCCCGATACATCGGGAACAACGGACGCGACGAGCGGCGCCAGAGAACTCAGAGTTTGACGGCGGACTTGAAGTCACTGAGGCGTGACAAGGTTTCCCATGTGAACTCAGGCTCGTTACGGCCAAAGTGACCATATGCCGCAGTCTTTGAATAGATGGGACGCTTCAAGTCAAGGTCGCGAACGATTGCACCTGGACGAAGGTCGAATACGTCACGCACTGCTTGCTCGATTGACTCTTCGCTCACCTTGTTGGTACCAAATGTTTCAACCAAGATGCTGATGGGGTGAGCCATACCGATTGCGTATGCAACTTGTACTTCACACTTCGACGCTGCGCCCGAAGCAACAACATGCTTTGCAACCCAACGAGCTGCATATGCAGCTGAACGGTCAACCTTTGAAGGATCCTTGCCTGAGAAAGCACCGCCACCGTGGCGACCCATGCCGCCGTAGGTATCAACGATGATCTTTCGACCGGTAAGGCCAGTGTCAGCGTGCGGTCCACCAAGAATGAACTGACCTGTTGGGTTCACGTAGATAGCGGGATTGTCGCCTGCGAATGCATCGGGAATGGTTGGCATGATGACTTGCTCGATGAGATCTGGGCGAATCTGTGTTTCACGATTCACTCCTGCACCGTGCTGTGTTGAGATCAACACAGTGGACAACCGCACGGGGCGACCATTTTCGTACTCGAATGTCACCTGAGTCTTGCCGTCTGGGCGAAGGTACGGAACCTGGCCGCTCTTACGCACTTCAGTGAGGCGCTCGGCCAAACGGTGAGCAAGCCAAATTGGCAATGGCATGAGATCTGGAGTCTCGTCACATGCGTACCCAAACATCATTCCTTGGTCGCCTGCACCCTGCTCGTCAAGAGCATCCTTGGTGCTTACACCACTACGGCGCTCTTCGGATGAGTCAACACCTTGGGCAATGTCGCGGCTTTGCTCATCGAGCGCCACAATCACACCACAGGTGTTGCTGTCAAAACCGAACTCGGCATTGTCATACCCAATGCGACGAATTGCTTCACGAGCGATCTTTGGAATATCAACGTATGCATCGGTAGTGATTTCACCTGACACAACACACAAACCAGTTGTGAGGAGTGTTTCACAAGCCACACGGCTGTTGGGATCTTGAGCGAGCAATGCATCCAATACAGAGTCGGATACTTGGTCCGCCATCTTGTCAGGGTGACCTTCAGTAACGCTCTCAGATGTAAACGTGAAATTCCTCACGATGACTCCTCATATATTTCGACCAAGTGGCCGAGTCCTATTGCGGACGAAGGGCCGTCCGCACAGCCAACACGCTATCCAATACGGCAGTAGCGATTGTGTGTTTATCGGCCAGGGGCACAAAGGTTTCTGAACCATCAACCGAAATGATGGTGACAGCGTTCGTACTGTGACCAAAACCAACCCCGGGAGCCGACACATCATTGGCAACAATGAGGTCAAGATTCTTCTTTTTCAGCTTTCCACGAGCGTTATCCACAACGTCGTCGGTTTCAGCGGCGAAGCCAACAAGAACTTGACCTGTGGATTTCGAAGCACCAAGCGCGGCAAGAATGTCAGGCGTGGGTTCCAACCTAATTTCAGGAATTCCATTGTGTTTTTTGATTTTGCCGTCAGCCACATGAACTGGTCGGAAATCAGCAACAGCAGCAGTCATCACCACAACATCTGATTGGGGCGCGTGCTGTTCAACTGCGTGCAACATCTGTGCGGCAGTCTCTACTTCAATCACTGATATGCCCGACAACGTTGGTCGGTCAACAGTGGAAATCAGAGTGACAGAGGCACCGCGCTTATGTGCTTCCTCCGCGATTGCATAGCCCTGTTTTCCACTTGAACGATTTGCAATGACGCGAACAGCATCTATTGGCTCTCTCGTACCACCCGCAGTCACAACAACGGATAGTCCTGCAAGATCGTGACCGCGACCAGACAATACGGATTCAACTGCCCCCACGATGGTGTCGGGGTCGGCCAAACGGCCCGCCCCAATGTCACCACCTGCTAGTCGACCTTCCTGAGGGTCAACAATGATGACGCCACGCGAACGTAGAACTTCAATGTTGTGCTGCACAGCCGGGTGTTCCCACATTTCCGTGTGCATTGCCGGGCAAATAACGACGGGTGCGCGGGTAGCAATCAACGTTGCTGTCAAAAGGTCGTATGACGAACCAGTGGCGTACGCAGAAATAATGCGAGCAGTTGCGGGTGCCACCACAATGACATCTGCATTCTGGCCAAGACGCGTGTGAGGAATTGGTGAGGCGTCATCCCACAGACTCGTGTGTACGGGTTCTGAAGCCAGTGCCGAGAACGTAACGGGACCAATGAAGCGATGAGCATCCTCGGTGAGAATGGGTGAGACATAGGCGCCTGCATCGACAAGCCGACGACATACTTCAACTGCTTTGTATGCAGCGATGCCACCGGAAATTCCGAGAACAATGCGACGGTCGTGAAATGCATTCATGCCGACCAAAACTTTCGAATGTGTGGAGCGACGAATGATC
This sequence comes from Acidimicrobiaceae bacterium, assembly GCA_947447175.1. Classification (GTDB taxonomy): domain Bacteria; phylum Actinomycetota; class Acidimicrobiia; order Acidimicrobiales; family Ilumatobacteraceae; genus UBA2093. The sequence goes on from CANFIM010000002.1 coordinate 42,194, forward strand.
CGAGAATTACTCGGCGTCTGACTCTGCTACTTCAGAATCGCCTGCACCGAACACAGCAGCCGCTTCAGCTTCCATGGCTGCCAACTCTTCTTCGTCGAATGGCACTCGCTCAACGCGCTCAATTTTGTCTGCTGCAATTTCTTCGAATGCAATGGAGAGTGGCTTACGAGCAACTGACGACACCTGTGGTGGAATCATGTGGCCGAGACCCTCGCCCAACTGGTTGAAGTACGAGTTGATCTGACGTGCGCGGTACGACGCGAGGGTAACCAAGCTGAACTTCGAGTCGACGCGGTCAAGCAGACCCTCAATGTTTGGGTGAATCATGGAGTCGTGTTGACGTGACATGTGGACCTCCGAAGTCGGTAAAAGGTTATCGGCGCTGGCTTCTAGCGCCACCGATAATGGCCTGAATCTCGCCTACTGCCCGCTCTAGATCGTCGTTCACTACCACTGCATCGGCTCGTTCAGCCCCCAAACGCTCTTCTTCCTCGGCCTTTCGCAGACGCTCCACCACGTGTTCTGGGGAGTCCCCGCGGCCCTGGAGACGACGCTGTTGCTCCTCGCGTGATGGTGGGCGAACGAAAACCAAAATGGCTTCGGGGTGTTGAACTTTGACCTGCTGGGCTCCGTGTAACTCAATTTCGAGCACGATGTCTTGACCAACATCAACCGATGGCAAAGGTGAGCCGTAGAAGTTGCCAAGAAATTCTGTCCACTCTAAGAATCCGTTTTCAGCAATTCGATCTTCAAATTGCTGACGAGAGACAAAGTGATAGGCCGTATCGGACTCCCCTTCGCGTTGTTGGCGAGTTGTCCACGACCGGCTGAGCCACAACATGGGGTCACGCGCAACGAGCGACTCCACGATGGTTCCCTTCCCTGCTCCCCCTGGCCCCGACACGATGACAATGATGGGTGCGCTCATGCAGGAACCCCACATGCACTCAAGATGGTCTCAATGTGGCGTGGAGACAGATCGCTAATGCGTGAGAAGTGGTTAAGGCCCAACGATGCAAGCAAACGTCTGCCCGCAACCTTGCCGAGCGACGGGTGAACATCAAGCAACTTCACCACGTAGACACATTGGGTGGCCGCATCAGAATGTGAGAGCACGGTGGCAATGTCACCGCCCGCGGCAGAATCAACAGCCTTCTGACGAACAGAACGCAAGTGAGCGAGAGCTGCTAGATCTTCGGCACGTGGTTCCATGTAGCAATGATAGTTGCGTCGCGCCGCAACTGACACGACATGCAGATGCGCTACTTCTTGTGAACTAGTGAGGTGATGTCGCCCCATGAGTGGGCTCCGCGAGACCTAGCGATCATTGCTGCTTCACATGCAATTCGCCACGTGGCATCGGGTCGGGCGAACGTGGCCGTGCCCACTTGCACAGCATTAGCCCCGGCCATCATCATTTCAACGGCATCAGCACCCGAGGCAACACCGCCGACCCCAACAATTGACACTTCAGGGAGCGCCGACCGCACATCGTGCACGGCACGAACAGCAATGGGATGAATTGCAGGGCCCGAAAGACCACCGCCGCCGTTGCCAAGAGAATATGTAGCCGAATCAACATCAATTTGCATTCCCAGCATCGTGTTAATGAGCGTGAGTGCTGATGCGCCTGCATCGGTAACCGTGACAGCTACTTCAACAATCCTGTCTGTGTTCGCACTGAGTTTTGCCCACACTGGCACACGAACTACACGCGCAACTGCTGAAATGATTTGACCCGCTAACGATGGGTCATGAGCAATGATGCCACTACGGCCTTCAAGATTGGGGCACGAAAGATTTACTTCAAGAGCAATACACCGGTGTTCGATACCAGCAAGTTGTTCCGCAGCCTGAACATATTCGGCAACTGTGCGTCCCCAAATGCTGACAACAACTGCGGCACCAACACTTTCAATTTTTGGTAGAGAAGCTTGTATCCATTCAGTGACACCTGGCCCCTGTAACCCAACAGCATTCATCATGCCCGACTCTGAAACATGCACTCGTGGTGCTGGATTCCCCGCCCACGGTTCATGAAACAGACTCTTCGCAGTTACTGCACCCAACTTTTGTAGCGGCATATACGAACCAAGTTCAACATCGTGCCCACTGGTTCCCGATGCAGTCATGAATGGATTGCGAAGAGAAACACCACCAACATCAACTGCTCCGAGCGCTTGTAGCGCCTTCTCCCCGCGTCGCATGTTCATTACCGGCCGTGATATTCCTGCAACGAGCGTACTTCCACTTCGGAATGCGATTGTTCCCATAAGCCGTTGACAGCAGCCAACGCGGCTTCCACTGTGGTTACAGATGACACTCTGTTGGTATTCGCAGCTTTTCGAATAGCTTCACCGTCTTCGCGAGAGCCACGACCATGAGGAGTATTCACTACGAAACTGATTGCACCTTGTGCAACTAATTCCACTGCGTTATCCATGCTGGAGCCTTCAATTTCCGACAACTTGCCTACCACTCGATCCACGGGCTCTCCGAACTTTTCAAGATACGCAGCTGTTCCAGTGGTTGCAGCAATACCTAAACCAAGTTCTCGCAATCGCTTCGCAACAACGAGGCCGGCTGGTTTGTCTCCATCGTTCAATGACAAGAACACCATTCCAGACGTTGGCAGAACAGTTCCTGCCGCCGATTGAGATTTCACGAATGCCCGACCAAATGTGCGGTCGATACCCATCACTTCACCGGTCGAACGCATTTCAGGTCCGAGTGCCGTATCTACTTCTGGGAATCGGTTGAAAGGAAGCACAGCTTCCTTCACTGATACGTGTCCACCAGAGACTGGAGGGGTGAGAAGCCCCTCAGCACGCAGTTCAGCAAGAGTTGCACCAAGCATCACTCGGCTTGCAACTTTTGCCAATGGAACACCAGTGGCCTTAGCAACGAATGGAACTGTTCGAGAGGCACGGGGGTTCGCTTCAATCACATACACCGTGGTTCCCAACACTGCGAACTGAACGTTGATGAGACCGCGCACGTCGAGAGCCTTTGCAATGGCCGAGGTGTATGAACTGATTACTTCAACAACCCAGGACGGAAGGGTTTGTGGCGGAATGGCACATGCAGAGTCGCCAGAGTGAACTCCGGCTTCTTCCACGTGTTCCATTACTCCACCAATCAACACTTCACCCGTGTGGTCACGAATTGCATCCACGTCGACTTCTGTGGCGTCTTCGAGGAAGCGGTCAATGAGAACAGGACGTTCCGCACTGAGGCCACCTTCTTTGCCGAGACTTCCGTCTGCTGCAAGTTGTTCCATGGCACGCTTCAGTGCGTCGCGGTCGTGAACGATTTGCATTGCACGTCCGCCCAGCACATAACTCGGACGCACCAACACGGGGTATCCCACTCGGTCAGCAATGGTGTTTGCTTCGTCGATGGTGACAGCAGTACCGCCCGGGGGTTGTGGAATCGACAGACTGTCGCACAGTTGATTCCATTTCTCACGGTCTTCGGCAAGGTCGATCGAATGTGGCGAGGTGCCAGCGATGATTGCCGGATCAATCAGACCAGACAACTTCAAAGGCGTTTGTCCACCGAGGCTCACGATGACCTTCGGTGCGACTCCACCCGACGCTGCAGTCTCTGCTGCAATCACATTCAAAACATCTTCGCGAGTTAACGGTTCGAAGTACAGACGATCTGATGTGTCGTAATCAGTGGAAACAGTTTCAGGGTTGCAGTTCACCATCACTGTTTCGTATCCAGCAGCGCGCAATGCAAAACTTGCATGCACGCAGCAGTAGTCAAATTCAATTCCTTGGCCAATGCGGTTTGGACCAGAGCCCAAAATGATGACGCGAGGTCGATCTGACGGACGCACTTCGTTTTCGTCTTCATACGTTGAGTAGTGATACGGAGTCTGTGCCGCAAACTCTGCGCTGCAGGTGTCAACTGTTTTGTACGTAGGAATCACATTGAGAGATTCGCGATGTGCGCGGACAGCTAACTCATCGGCGCCGAGAAGATATGCAAGTTGTGCGTCGGAAAATCCGAGACGCTTGGCCCGACGCATTTCTGACTTCGTAATTGCTGGCAAGGTCTTGCCATTCAACGAGGCACGCTCATCAACAATGATTTGCATTTGATCAAGGAACCACGGATCAATCTTGGTGCGGTCATGCACCGTGTCGATACCTATTCCGCGTTGTAGGGCTTCGCCTACTTGGAAGATGCGCTCGGGGGTTGCAACGGATGCCTTCGCCAGGAGAGCTTCGTTGTCTAGCGAGTCATACAGGTTTTCACCTGGGTCACAGTTCAATCCAAGGCGCCCTTGCTCAAGAGACCGAAGTGCCTTCTGCAAACTTTCTGGGAAGGTACGGCCAATAGCCATTGCCTCACCCACGCTCTGCATCTGAGTACCCAAGATGCCAGATGTGCCTGGCAACTTCTCAAAGGCCCAACGGGGAATCTTTGTCACCACGTAGTCAATGGTGGGCTCGAAACTCGCTGGCGTCATGCGTGTGATGTCGTTCGGAATTTCATCCAACGTGTATCCCACCGCAAGCTTGGCTGCAATCTTTGCAATGGGGAAACCGGTTGCCTTCGATGCAAGTGCCGATGAACGTGACACGCGAGGGTTCATTTCGATGACCACCATGTCGCCATTGGCAGGGTTCAGTGCGAACTGAACGTTAGAACCACCGGTTTCTACACCCACGCGACGAATACATGCCAGCGCAGCATCACGCATTTTTTGGTATTCAACATCAGACAACGTTTGAGCTGGCGCCACCGTGATGGAGTCTCCCGTGTGAACACCCATCGGGTCAAAGTTTTCAATGCTGCAGATGATGACGCAGTTGTCTGCCTTATCACGCATCACTTCGAGTTCGTATTCCTTCCAACCAACGATGGAGGTTTCAATCAGAATTTCGCGAATCGGGCTGGCATCAAGTCCGTCGCTCGCAATCTTGAGGAACTCCTCCATTGTGTTTGCGATACCAGTGCCGCGTCCGCCAAGAATGTAAGCAGGACGGATGATGACAGGCAGTCCAATTTCAGCAAGAACTGTTTTGGACTCTTCCATGTTGTGCGCAACGCCACTACGAGGTACGTCGAGACCAATTTCAATCATCGCCTGTTTGAACTTGTCACGATCTTCTGCTGTTTCAATTGCCTCTGCGTTTGCGCCGATGAGTTCAGGTGTGCCCGGCACACCAACAAGCCCCTGTGCGAACAACGCCATCGCAAGATTCAGCCCGGTCTGCCCACCAAGAGTTGGCAGAACTGCATCTGGCTTCTCACGTTCAATAATCTTCGCGAGTATCTCGGGCGTGAGCGGCTCTATGTAGGTGCGGTCTGCAAAGTCTGGGTCAGTCATGATGGTTGCAGGGTTCGAGTTCGCAAGAATCACGCGATAGCCCTCTTCCTTCAACACGCGACATGCCTGTGTGCCTGAATAGTCAAACTCGCAAGCCTGGCCAATAACGATGGGACCTGAACCGATAATCAGGATGCTTTTGAGATCATTACGACGAGGCATTACTTGCCCTCCATCATTTCTGCGAATTGAGCGAATAAGTAACGGCTGTCATGCGGACCAGGACCAGCCTCCGGGTGATATTGCACGCTGTATGCCGGAAGATTGCGTAAACGCATTCCTTCATTGGTGTTGTCATTCAAATTGAGGTGAGTGATATCAGCGACGCCCGAGAGCGAATCGGGGTCAACACAGAAGTTGTGGTTTTGGCTAGTGATCTCAACTGCGCCCGTTGCAAGATTGCGAACGGGATGGTTTCCGCCGTGATGTCCGAATGGCAGTTTGAATGTGTGACCACCAAATGCGCGTGACAACAATTGGTGCCCGAGACAGATACCAAAAGTTGGTGTTCCGGCTTCCACGATTGAACGAATGTGCGCTGTTGCGTCGCCCACCATCTCTGGGTCCCCCGGACCGTTCGACAAAAATACGCCCTGCGGATTCATGGCCAACACCTCTTCAGCAGTGGTGTGTGCTGGCACAACTGTCACCGTTGCAATCTCTGACAGGCACCGAAGAATTGTTGTCTTGATGCCAAAGTCATAGGCCACAACAGAGAACTTTCCGCTTCCGTATGTATAGGCATTTGGCGTAGTGACATCGGCGACCAAGTTGATGCCAGATGTACCCCGCTCTGCTTGTGCTGCAGCCAGCAATGACTTTTCGTCAGCTGTACCGAAAGCACCTCGCAATGAGCCGGAATCTCGCAACACACGTGTCAGGCGACGAGTATCTAGCCCACCAATTCCTGGCAAGTTGAAGTGCTTCAACATTGCATCAAGACTTTGCTCGCTGCGCCAATTGCTGTGACGTCGCGCCATGTCACGCACAATGACGCCACGTGCAAATGTTCCACGAGACTCCGCATCAAGCGATGTTGTGCCGTAGTTACCAATGTGCGCAGTTGTAAATGTGATGATTTGACCGGCATAGGAGGGATCAGAAATCACTTCTTGATATCCAGTCAGTGTGGTGTTGAACACCACTTCGCCTGCTGCGATTCCATTTGCTGGCACGTGGCCGAATGATTCTCCTTCAAAAACTGAACCATCTTCCAGCACTAGTGCAATCTCTGTAATTCCCGAGCTCATTTGAGAGCCTTCCCTTCTTGTACAACCAATTGTCCGCGGAACATTGTGTGATGCACCTTTCCGCGTACTTCCATGCCGTGATACGGCGTGTTCTTGCTACGACTTGCGAGTTCATCGCGCGAGACTGTCCACACTGATGTGGTGTCCCAAACAGCGATATTTGCGGGCTCACCCACTGCAATCGGGCGACCATGTCGATCATTGATGCCAGCGATGCGAGCAGGACTCCAGGACATCACTTCAACGATGCGACGTGGGTCAGCGTTCACTGCAGTATTCACAACCGCCAGTGCGGTCTCGAGACCCAGCATTCCCGGAGGAGCGGCATCAAGTGGCTGTTCTTTCGTATGTGATGCATGCGGTGCATGGTCAGTAGCAACTGCATCGATGGTGCCATCAAGCAGGCCAGTCTTCAGCGCGTCAATATCTGCAATCGTTCGCAGTGGCGGATTCACCTTAAAGAGCGGATTAAAGCCACGGAGAAGTTCATCGTTCAAAGCCAGGTGATGCGGAGTGACCTCTGCCGTCACAGGCAGTCCATCGGCCTTTGCGCGTCGCACTAATTCCACACTGCCTGCTGTTGACAGGTGCAAGAAGTGCATCGGTGCGCCCGTGAGTCGCACTAACTCAATATCGCGATGCAACATCAGTTCTTCAGCAATTGATGGCCAACCGGGCACGCCCATTGAGGAACAACACGCGCCTTCATGCATCACGGCACCTTCTGTGAGGCGAGACACTTCACAGTGTTGTGCGAGCGTGACGCCGAGTGGCGCTGCGTATTCAAGTGCTCGTCGCATGAGCAATGGGTCTTGAACGCCATTGCCGTCATCAGTAAAAATTCGCACGCCTTCTTTGGCTAATGATTCATAGGGAGCCAATTGTGTTCCGTTACGTCCCATCGTGATGCAGCCCGATGGAACCACTTCACAGAGTCCGGCGGCTTCACCACGCTCACGTACAAATCGCACCACCATCACCGAGTCTTGTGCTGGGTCAGTATTTGGCATTGCAACAACTGCGGTGTATCCACCACGAGCTGCAGCGCGACTACCAGTTTCAATAGTTTCTGCTTCTTCTTTGCCTGGTTCACGTAGATGCGTATGAAGATCTACGAATCCGGAGGAAACGTAGGAGCCGGTGATGTCAATAACGGTGTCACCGTCCAGGGATGGGCCTACTGCGTCGATGACGCCTTGAGAAACGCGAACATCCGCAACAACATTGCCATCGGGATTAATCACTGTTCCACCGCGGAACACAATTGATTTCTTGCTCATGCGTCTACTCCTTGTTGCAGCGTGGCGGTAGCCCCGCTTCCGAGAATGGTGAACAGCACAGCCATGCGCACCGACACACCATTTGTGACTTGTTGCAGAATTCGAGACCCAGGAAGGTCGGAGGGATCAACCACCATCTCAATTCCGCGATTCATTGGACCTGGATGCATCACCAAGGCGTGTGGTGAAAGCTTCGCGGCGCGTGTTGGCGTTAGTGCGAAACGCGCGGTGTATTCCCCCAACCCTGGAATCACTCCGGAGTCCATTCGCTCAAACTGCATTCGCAACATGTAGAGCACGTCAACAGAACCGACGACTTCATCAATTGAGCCGCACGTTGTGACTCCCCACGTTGCAATGTCATGCGGGAGCAATGTGGGCGGCGCAACAAGCACTACCTGTGCTCCGAGGCGAGTGAACACATCGATGTCGCTTCTCGCAACACGTGAGTGTTTGATGTCGCCAACAATTGCGATACTGCGACCCTTGAGGGAATCTTTCGTTCCGAAGGAGCGAGTGATTGTGTAGGCATCCAGCAGTGCTTGCGTGGGGTGTTGATGCCACCCATCACCAGCATTAATGATGGAAGCATTCGTCCACTGAGTAATGGCCTGTGGAGCACCGCTTGATTTGTGGCGCACCACGAATGCGTCAACACCCATTGCTGACAGAGTTTCAATGGTGTCGCGCAAGCTTTCACCTTTGTTGACACTGGAACTGGAAGCAGAGAACGTCATGGTGTCTGCCGACAGTCGCTTTGCAGCAGACTCAAAACTGAGGCGAGTACGTGTTGAATCCTCGAAGAACACACTGGCGACCGTTTTCCCTCGCAGCGCCGGAACCTTCGCCACCGAGCGAGAGTTGATCTCGGTCATGTGGTCGGCCACATCAAGAATGCCCACAATGTCGTCGACGCTGAGGCTGTGAGTAGAGAGGAGATGCTTCACACAGCCTCCGATTCGGAGGAGACAAAAACTCCGTTTGACCCGACTGCCACTTCATCGGTGGGGTGCGTAGGAATATTCTTGCCGACATAGTCCGGCCGAATGGGCAGTTCCCTGTGTCCCCTGTCGACCATCACTGCGAGTTGTACCGCGCGTGGACGTCCGTAGTCATTGAGAGCTTCCAGTGCTGCTCGCACGGTACGTCCGGTGAACAACACGTCATCTACTAGAACTACCCGGCGTTCCGTAAGGTCAACAGGTATTTCAGTGGGTGCAGAGAGCACGATGGGACGCAAGCTGTAATCGTCTCGGTACATCGAGATATCTACTGCACCAAGCGGCACACGGGTACCACCAGTGATTCGTTCAATGGCCTCGCAGAGGCGTTCAGCAATCCAGGTACCGCCCGTTTGCATTCCCACAATCACCACTGAGGAAAGGTCGGTATTTCGCTCGATGATTTCATGAGCGATGCGCGTGATCGCGCGCGAGACGTCTTCTGCGCCCAGAATCTCTGTGCTGGGCTTGTCCACAATGCTCACCGCGACGAGTGCGTTGCAATTGTTGGCATGAAAAACGCCCCTCGCGAGGGGCGTGCGTGCGTGGAGAAAGATTTCTGCATGTATTCCTTCCGTTCGAGCCTCACAGGACTCGTTTGACGGTCAGGTCAACTATACACACTCCAGATGGGCTGCGCTAGTGCGAAATCTTATGGAAAACCTGCCAGTAGGCATTTTCCTTCACGACCTCATAGTCCGCTTTTACGGAGTCCCACACAGTTTGTTGACCCACGTCCAAAGACTTTGGAAGAACCACGTACTCAATACGGTCGGCCACAGGTAATCGCTTATCCGACAATGTGTTATCCACCCCGTAATACGACGCCTTGAAGGGATTCGGGAAAAAGTACACGTCTTTACGGTGAGCCAGATGCGTGGTGAGCGGGTCGAAAACGGAAATGGGTGCATCAGCCGGAATGCTCGTGATGATGTCTAGCCCAGCCTTGGCCACCGGATTACTTGCCTTCCACACAATGCGAGGGTGCTGCGACAAAGGTGTTTGACCCCATGCAGAGAATGCGAGAACGGAACACGCAAAAATCACACTGACGGCAACGGGTCGGAAATTATCGCGCAGTTTCTGCACTCCGAGAATGCACGCAAAAACAAGCACAGGCATCAGTACCAATGAATAGTGATACTGGATGTTGTGCTGATACCAGAACGTACTCACCACATTTGATGCGATGACAGGAACTGCAACCGCAGCTAGCCATGGTGACAAGAAGAATGCTCCAGCAAGCGGAGCGAACAACTGGAAGACATATTGCGGACGATCATCCTGCAGTGCATACCGCCATATGTTGAGTGGTCGCGTAAAGGTTTCTTTGATGAGACCAGTTGGTCCACCGAACGGAATACGCCAGGAGTTTCTTGTAGGAACTCCAATCAAGGATCGCATCACAAAGAACATTCCGAAAATAGTGACGGCCAAACTTGCCGCCATGGTGGCAAGTCCCTTCTTCTTGTCCAATCGGGCGAAAACGTATACGCCGAGTGGGAACACGAGCAGAAGAACATCTTCCTTCACAAGAATTGCAAGAGCAATTGCTACTGCGTACAGCCTCCACTTTTTTGTCAGTGCTGCATACAGACCAAGAGCCACGAACAGCCCCAAAAATCCATCGGGGTGAAAGTTTTCAAGATTCGTTCCATTGACAGCTGGATTCAGCAACCACACCATCCCGAACATGAATGCCAATTCCCCGCTCTTCAGAACGCGCTGGGCAAAGAAATAGATCGGGAGAGCCGCCGCCGCAATTGCGGTTGCTTGCAGCACAAGCAGTGTGGAAGTACCAGGAATCACCCAATACAAAGGAACCAGAAACAGCAGAATAAACGACGCGTGATCGCCGAATAAGTTACGACCCATGAGAGTGACGAACGGCGCGTGCCCACGAGACAGCAACCAAATTCCTTGGTCGTATAGGCCAACGTCATAGGAGAATGTTCCTAGACCGTTGTGCATGTCTACTTGCAAGTACGAGGTGTACACGGCGTAGGCGGAACACGCCACCAACATTGCCCATGTCCACAGCGACACAGATTGAAGTGCCCCACGAATGCGAGTGCGCCGTGGCACAACTTCGAGTGACTGGTTCACAACTTATGCCCCAGCGGGCCGAACCTTTTTGGCTACTGCTGCCAAAACGCCGTTCACGAATTTTCCAGAATCATCGGTGGAGAAACGCTTCGCCAACTCAACAGCCTCGTCAATCACCACTGCTGTTGGCACATCAGCGCGTGACGTGAGTTCGTAAATACCGAGGCGCAAAATTGCTCGGTCTAGTGCGGGCATTCTGTCAAGCGCCCAGCCCTTTGCGTGAATAACGATTTGGGCATCAATGTCAGCACGTGATTGTTCCACCCCGTTGATCAACAATGTGGAGAGCTCAGCCGATGCAATTGTGCGTTCTGCAAGAAGGTCTACAGGGGAAATTGAGCGCTGCTCAGCCTCGTAGAGAAACATGACCGCTTGTTCGCGGGCATCAGTGCGTTCGTCGTATGGGCGAATTGAATCGTCATCGTGCGTCATTAGACGCGCGTGACGTAATCGCCGGTGCGGGTGTCAACCTTCACCTTGTCACCCACGTTGATGAACAACGGAACCTTGATGACTTTTCCTGTTTCCAATGTGGCTGGCTTTGTTGCGCCAGAGACACGATCACCTTGGATGCCGGGTTCTGTTTCTGCAATCACCAGTTCTGCAGATGCAGGAATTTCAACTGTGACGATTTCGCCATTGTGATAAGCGATGATGGCCATTGCCTGCTCGACAAGATAGTCAGCGGCGTCGCCCAAAGCAGATGGAGAAATTGTGGCCTGGTCATAGGTATCGGTATCCATAAAGACGAAGTCAGAACCATCTTTGTAGAGGAATTGCATGTCGCGCTTATCAAGAATTGCCTGCTCAACGCGAATACCAGCATTGAATGTCTTTTCGATAACAGCACCATTGCGCAAGTTACGGATCTTGGTACGAACGAAGGCGCCGCCCTTGCCAGGCTTCACATGTTGGAATTCAACAACGGTGAAAAGTCCATTGTCGAGTTCAAGCGTGATTCCGTTTTTTAGATCGTTTGTGGTGATCGCGGGCATATGAGGTCCTTGGGAGTGTTCGTGAGAATGCGACAGCTCTTGTCGCCGACGACAACCAAATCCTCGATTCGGACGCCGCCTACCCCTTTACGATAGAGCCCAGGCTCTACCGTCACCACCTCATTGACCCCCAGAACCATCTCGCACCGTGGCGAAAAGATGGGAGGTTCATGAATAAACAGCCCAATTCCGTGGCCCGTGCCATGCACATATTCATGCTCCACACCCTCGCGAGCAAAGACTTTTCGTACTGCGCGGTCAATTTCTGACCCCACTACTCCAGCATGAACCGCCGATACTCCTGCGGCCTGTGCTTCACGGACAATTTCAAACATGGTGCGAAGTTCTGAAGAAACGTTCCCTACGCACACCGTTCTGGTCATATCACTGCGATACCCCTGCAGTTCAGCGCCGAAATCGATGACGACCATATGGCCATCTTCAATACGCGCTTCACTTGGTTCATGGTGCGGACGCGCAGCATTAGCGCCGGTGGCAACAATTGTGTCAAAACCAACATCGTCAGCACCGCCGATACGCATGAGATGGTCCAACTGATGACGTATGTCGCGTTCCGTACGACCTATCAGCCCGTCCTCAAGCAATGTGTTGAGCGCGTGAGCGGCAATTTGTGCTGCGGTATCAATCAGTTCAATTTCACTTGAATCCTTTACGCGCCGCAATTGGTCAAGCATTGTCTCTTCAAGTACCACTGACATCTTTTCTTGCAGGCGAATTAGCTGCGCAGCTGTGATGTGAACCCCATCAACCGCTACCTGTTCATTACCAACAATTGAAGCAACTACTTCATCAACTGATTCCGCACCGGTGATGAGATGAATTGTTGTGGGCGAAGCTGAACGAAGAATTTCTTCTTCAGCACGTTCGAGATATCGACCATCGACGACTAGGTGTCCGGTTCCATCGCGACGGTCAATGAGTAACACAGCAGTGCTGCCGCTAAATCCTGTTAACCACCGAATGTCTTCGTATCGGTAACACAACTGAAATGGCGAGCCGTGAGCAGCCTTCAGTTGTGGCAATCGATGACGAACTTCCACTGCTATTTCAGACCTAGTTCTGCCAACGCGGCGACGGCAAGGGTGTATCCGGAGATGCCAAACCCAGCAATGGTGCCGTTCACAACAGTGCTGAGAACACTGACATGACGGAACTCTTCACGAGCGCCCGGATTCGAGATATGCACCTCGATCACTGTGCCCTCGAATGACTTCAGTGCGTCATGGATTGCCCATGAGTAGTGGGTGAACGCTCCGGCATTAATGATGATGGCATCGTGTGTGCCACGTGCCGAGTGAATTGCGTCAACTATGTCGCCTTCAGAATTTGACTGCATATCTGCCACGGAAAACCCATGAGGCTGGGCAGCAGTTCGCACCTGAGCCACATAGTCGCTCAACGTTGCAGTTCCGTAGATTTCAGGTTCACGGGTTCCCAACAAATTGAGATTGGGGCCATGAATGACAAGAATCGAAGACATGGCTTAACCGTACTCTCCGCCAACGATAAGAAAGTGGAGATTTATTGAGCCAAACGCGCCATGAGCGCATCAAGCGCTGAACGAACATGTTGTTCCTCAATGCCAGACACCACCTCAAGGCCATCTGCCGAATCAAGAACGAAAGTCAATGAGTTCACGGCTTTCTTGTCGCGACCCATGTCCTCAATGAGGCGATCAGCTATGACGCCCTCAGGCAGTGGATTGCGCAGTCCGTACACGTCATGCACAACGCGATAATGCTCGTCAACTCGCTGTTCCGATATGCGTCCGAGGACATGTGCAAGATGCGCTGCATACAGAACGCCAATTGACACTGCTTCACCGTGCGCAATTTCAAAATCCGTGCCGATTTCAAGTGCGTGTGCCAATGTGTGCCCGTAGTTCAAGAATGCGCGAATGCCGCCTTCTCGCTCATCGGCTGCAACTATTTCAGCTTTGATGCCCACGCATCGAGCGATGCGTTCATTGAAAGGCATCTCATTCAAATCTTCACGCACGATGAAGTGATACTTCGCCATCTCTCCAAGACCACAACGCATCTCACGTTCAGGCAACGTGGCAAGTGCGTCTAGTTCACAAATCACTGCATGTGGCTGCCAGAAGGCGCCCACTAAGTTTTTCCCTTCGGGAATATTGACGCCAGTTTTGCCGCCCACTGCTGCATCAATCATTGCGAGCAACGACGTTGCCACGTGCACAACGGGAATCCCTCGGTGATATGAGGCAGCGGCGAAACCTGCAACATCAGTCACCATTCCCCCGCCTACTGCAACAATGACATCGCCACGAGTGAGGCCCTCGCGCGCGAATTCACTGCACAGGCGCTCAATGGTTGTAAGAGATTTGTGAACTTCGCCGTCACCAATGTGATGAATGGAAACAGACTGTTGGGGAAACTGCGGAATATAAGTGTCGGGAATGCCCGATTGCGTAACAACCGCAACACGTCGAGCGGTTGAAGGAATTACAGATGATGCTCGCGTGCGGGCACCGTGGCCCACAGTCACTGTGTACGTGCGATCACCCAGGGGAACTTGAACTTCAACAACGTCACTCATGAGAGATGCTCATTTCTGCTTGACCTTCTTCAATCGCATCAATCAATAGATCGACAGTGGACTCCACTGAGCGTTGCGATACATCAACAACTATGTCGGAAACCTCTGAGTACATACTTGCGCGTTCCTCTGCTAGACGTTCAAGAGTTCCCACACGGTCATCATCTAACAATGGACGGTGCACACCTTTCGAGGTACGCGCCACCAATACATCGGTTGCAGCGTGGAGCCACACCACGATGACGTTGCCGGCCTGCTGAGATGCCCGAATTGCTTGCCGGTTCGACTCACGAACCACAATTCCACCAGCACCAGCAATAACGGCAGGGATGGGTCGCGCAAGACATTCGGAAAGCACATCAGATTCTCGATCACGGAAATCTTGTTCACCCAGTTCAGCAAACAATTCGCGAACGCTCTTACCCGCACGTGCTTCCACCATCTTGTCGGTATCAAGACATTCGATACCGAGGCGCGACGACAATTGGCGAGCAACAGTGCTTTTACCTGTTCCCATGAGCCCTACAAGGAGGATGGATGGGGATGCGGAGCTCACGACTCCAGTGTGGCCTTAAAAGCTTCGGCATTGCGAATGAATTCGGTGAGCGAATCCCCGCCAAACTTTCGTTGAGCTTCGGCAGCGAGAACAAGAGCAACCATGGCCTCAACAACGACACCCAATGCCGGCACAGCTGTGACGTCAGTACGTTCTTTGAAGCTGACTGTTTCTTCTTTGGTGACAACGTCAACTGTTTTGAGAGTTGGCTTATTTAAGGTGGCCAAAGGTTTCATTGCTGCACGCACGATGAGCGGTTCCCCGGTGGTGATGCCGCCTTCGGTACCGCCATGACGATGTCCTTCTCGAACAAATTTCTTTGCTGCAGAATCCCACAGGATTGGGTCATGTGATTGGCTGCCACGCAGACCAGCAGTTTCAAATCCGTCGCCAATTTCGACGCCCTTCACTGCTTGGATACTCATAACTGCTTGAGCCAACATTGCATCAATCTTTCGATCCCAGTGAACATGGCTTCCGAGACCAACGGGTACTCCGTGTGCGATTGCTTCCACAATGCCACCGAGTGAATCGCCTTCACGTGCTGCATCTTTGATGGCCGTGATCATTGCTTCCTCAGCAGAGGGGGTGAAGCAACGAACTTCTGAAGAGTCAATGGCAGCAAGATCAGACATTGTTGGAAGTTCGCTAGATGGTGCGCGCACGTTCCCCATTTGCACTACGTGGCTGAGAATGCCGACACCAAGATGAGACAACAACTGCTTCGCTAAAGCACCTGCAGCTACACGTGCTGCAGTTTCGCGGGCACTTGCTCGCTCGAGAACATCACGAGAATCAGTGAAGCCATACTTTTGCATGCCAACAAGGTCTGCATGACCTGGTCGCGGTTGCGTGAGCGGAAATTCCGTGGCGCCAGGCTCTGGCGACATTTCTGCGTGCCACTTGTCGCTACGAAACCATTCAGAGTTTTGAATCTCGATGGACACAGGCGAACCAAGAGTGCGACCGTGGCGGATACCGCCCACCAATGTGACAACGTCTTTCTCAAAACGTTGGCGAGGTCCGCGACCATACCCAAGGCGACGACGAGCCAATTCATCTTCAATGTCAGACACCACAATGGGGAGACCAGCGGGCAACCCTTCAACAATGACAGTGAGGGCGCGACCGTGTGATTCTCCGGCTGTTAGGTACCTAAGCACAGGTCAAAGGCTACTTGCGCCGACGCTCAAGTTCCTGCTCTGCTGCGTTTCGCATCGCGGAGGCATCGGGATTCTCGCCAAACCACAGCACTTGTTGGTGTCGCGCCTGCTGAATCAGCATCCACAGTCCATCAACAACCGTGGCCTTCGCTGCACGACCCGCCGATAGAAGCGATGTTTCCATCGGGGAATACACCGCATCGAGAATGGTGAGTTTTCGATGGAGTTGCGCTGGGTCAACAGGCGACACTTTGGAGTTCATGCCTACCGACGTTGCGTTCACAAGAATGCGAGCTTCTGCAAGAGATTCAATGGTGCCTACTTCCAGACTTCCCGACGAATCTGCAAGCGCATGACCAAGACTGCTCACCAAATGCTCGGCTCGATCGGTAGACCGATTAACGACCACCACACGAGCACCACGCCTACCTAGTGCCAACGCAACAGAGCGAGCAGTTCCACCAGCACCAAGCACCACTGCTGTAGCGCCATCGATGGCGACACCCCCCTGTTCAACGAGTGCATCGCAACATCCGTCACCATCTGTGTTGTACCCCACTGCTCTGCCATCTGCGAACGACACGCAATTCACTGCGTTGAGAAGTGATGCGGTGACATGCAAAGAGTCCAAGGTGTCAATGACTACTTCTTTCAGTGGCATTGTGACAGAGAGACCAAGGAGACCTTCAGTTCGAAGGGTTTTCATGAGTGAGGACACTTCTCGTTCTCCGCAGTCAATTGCCACGTATTCACCCACTCGCCCACTTGCCGAAAAAGCTGCGTTATGAATTGCCGGTGACAGCGAATGGTTGACAGGTTGTCCGATGACCGCTGCGATACGTGAACTCATGGCAGAAGCCCCGCGGTTTTTGCCGTTTCAACATTTGCAAGATGCTGCTCATAGGTGGTGGCGAATGCATGGCCACCTTGAGCATTCGCCAATACGTAGTACAAGTATTGACACTTCACATTCTTGGCTAAGCCCACACATGCTTCATCAGTTTTTGGCGGAACACCTGCTGGCGCTAGAGCGGCAACAATGGATGCACGACCCGGATTAGCAATTGGTGTTGGCGGTAACCCCTTATGCAGATAGGTGTTGTACGGGGTGTCAGTGGCCTTCATATCTGTCCACGACATTGCAGGGTCTTGACCGTATTTCACTGCAGCGTCGATTTCGAGAGGCATCTTCGCAGCCAGACGGTTGTAAATGACCTGAGCAATTTTCGAACGATCTTCTGGAATTTTTGCTTCGCGCTCAATCAACGATGCAATGACCAGAACTTCATACGGGGAATATCCACGTACTTTCGCTCCGGCCACAAGGTCTACTTGTTTGGCTACTCGTTGCATCATTGACGCCATTCGAGCAACTACTCGACTCTCGGTGTCGTCACCTGCAACTTGGTATGTGTCAGGGAACAATAATCCCTCGAGATTGGTGTTGCCCTTCGGACTCAATTCTGAAGGTACAGAGCCGTCAGTGGCAGCAGTGATGAAATCTGCAGCGGCCATAAATGTCATTTTTGATGACAATCGACTTCCCATTTGCGCAACAGTCATGCCTTCAGGAAAGGTGACCGACTGAAACGTGTTGGACGGTGCAATAGAAAGCGTGGCAATCAGATCGCCCGCATTTTCTTTTTGATGAAGGGCGTAATACCCCGGAATGAGATCAAGCCCACCTTTGGTTGATACGTACCACTTGAACAACGTGGCGTTTGAGATAACGCCAGATGCTTCGAGACGCCCAGCAACGGACGACACCGTGTCACCTTCGTTGACGGTGAAATTCAGGGCTTTCCCTAGGGGGCCCGAAGGGTTCAGTTGACGAACCACCCACCACCCTGAAAGTCCGAGAAGTAGAACCACTGCAACGACAACGATGGCTACAAGACGAAGTGGACCTCGAACGCCATCCAATGTTGGCGCGAGTTCCTCTGTCAATGATTCAGGCAAGACCGACACGTTGTCCCACGGGTCTTCACGCCAATCGTTGGGCAGCAATGGATCTTTCATCAGCACTGATCTGCCTGGCGGCTATCAAGCCACGATTGCAAGATGACAGCTGCAGCAACTTTGTCAACAACTTTGCGTCGATCTTGGGCATTCATCTTTCGTTCCATTAGTACGCGATCTGCTTCCACAGTGCTTCGCCGTTCATCATGGACATACACAGGCACACCAACCACCGTAGTCAGCCGTTCCGCTTCGATTCGGGCGTTCCGAGCAGCAGAGCCTTCCGAACCGTCCATGTTGAGCGGTAATCCCACCACAATTGCAACAGCTTCCTCTTCAAGGACAATTGCGGCAATTGCTTTGTAGTCAGCAGGAAGAGAACCTGAGCGTTTCAACACCGAGAGGGGTGTTGCAATTGTTCCACTGCGATCAGACGCAGCAATACCGATGCGCTTGGAACCTAAGTCGATGCCAAGAACTCGCACTGTTTAGTGGCTACCCACAACTGCTTGAGCTTTCACGCGTGCAATTGATAGTGCTTCGTCAAGTCCTTCAGGGTTTTTTCCACCTGCGGTTGCAATGTCACCCTTGCCGCCACCGCCGCCGCCGACTGCTTTGGCTGCGTCTTTAATGATGTCGCTGGCATTACCCGTGACCGAGGAATGCACAGCAGCCACCAAGGAAACTCCGCCGGTGTCTGTGACAGCACCTACAACAACAATCTTGATGCCGGATTGTTGACGGATAGCAACAGCGAGATCGCGAACGTCGTTCGCAGAGATGCCGTCGACACGAGCAATCACCACCCCGTCCTGCGCTGTAGCAGCAAGTTCCACTGCCCGACCAGTAGCTAACTTTGCGCGCAGTGCTTTGATCTCATCTTGTGCCTGCTTGAGTTCGTCCAACCGACGGGACACACCAGCCATTGCGTCTTCAGGTCGAGTACCAACTGCAGTGGCAACTTGGCTCAACACAGAATCGGTGCGCTGCAAATATGCAACTGCGTTTTCCCCAGTGACAGCTTCAATACGACGAAGGTTGGAGCCCACCGACGACTCACCCACAATCTTGATGAGTCCAATATCTCCGGTGGCAGACACATGAGTTCCACCGCATAACTCAATGGAAGACCCGGCACGCAGAACTCGCACAACATCGCCGTACTTGTCACCGAAGAACGCCATTGCGCCCGATGCAAGTGCTTCATCTTTGGAGGTTTCAAATGCATCAACAGGCGCATTCAGCAAAACCTGCGCATTTGCCAACACTTCAATCTTTGCAATCTCCTCAGCAGTGACAGATTCGTAATGACTGAAGTCGAAGCGCAAACGGTCTGACGATACAAGAGAGCCAGCCTGCTTCACGTGTTCTCCGAGAACAGTGCGTAATGCCCAGTGGAGCACGTGAGTACCTGTGTGGTTGCGGCGCGTTGCTGTGCGTGCATCAGTGTTGATGCGAGCAGTAACAGTGACACCATCAATTGCCTCACCCGAAACAACCTTGCACACATGGCGACGTAATCCGGGCAGAGCAAAAGTTGTATCAACGACTTCTAGGGAGAAATCGTTGCAGGAAATAGTGCCAATATCTCCTACTTGGCCGCCACTCTCTGCGTAAAACGGAGTGTGGTCAAGAAATACTTCAACGAGACCTTCGTCTCCATTGATCACTGCCAGCACAGTGGATTCAGCAACATCGTGGACATAGCCCACAAATTCCGTGGTACCGAAATTCTCCATCACTTCGCGGTACGCCTCAACGCGATCACCATCGGCACGCCCGGTTTTGCGGGCATCTTTCGCACGTGTTCGCTGTTGCTGCATTTCGGATTCAAAACCGTCGACATCAACATCAACACCGCGTTCCCCCGCAATTTCTTGTGTGAGTTCAAGCGGGAATCCATAGGTGTCATGCAACAAGAACGCTGAAGAACCTGACAACTTCTTCGGCTCAACAGCTAGGTCGTTTTCGAGAATTGAAAGACCAGTCTTCAACGTGTTGCGGAAACGTTCTTCTTCTTTTGTAAGAACACCAAGAATGAAATCTTTGTTGTTTTGAATATCTGGGTATGCCTCACCCATCACATTGATTGCAACTTCAGCAAGTGAAGGAATAACAAGCTTTTCTGTTCCCAATAAGTAAGCGTGTCGAACAGCTCGACGAATGATGCGGCGAAGCACGTATCCACGAGCTTCATTGCTAGGGAAAACACCATCGTTCACCATCATCATGGAAGAGCGGGCATGTTCAGCCAGCACACGAAGGCTAAAACTGTTGCGGTCTTCGTAATCGCCGATCTTGTATGACGCGCCCGTGACTGACTGCGCTTGCTCGATGATGGGATACAACACATCGGTTTCCCACACAGAGTCAACGCCCTGCACCAAAGCAAGAATGCGCTCTAGTCCGGCACCCGTATCAATACTGGGCTTTGGCAATGCAGTACGTGAGCCGTCTGGAGCCTGGTTGTATTGCATAAACACCAAGTTCCAAAACTCCATGAAACGATCACCGGTGGGATCATTTGCAGGACCACCGTCGGGACCAAAAGCTGGACCGCGATCAATATGGATTTCTGAACATGGACCACATGGGCCCGTGTCGCCTGCTTGCCAGAAGTTGTCTTTGTCGCCCAACCGCTGGATGCGGTTCATCGGAACACCCACTTGTTCGTGCCACATCGCTTCGGCCTCGTCGTCACTGTCATGCACAGTGATCCACAAACGGTCGCCATCAAAACCAAAAACCTCAGTGACCAATTCCCATGACCAAGGAATGGCATCTGACTTGAAATAATCACCAAAGCTGAAGTTGCCCAGCATTTCAAAGAACACCAAGTGACGCTTCGTGCGACCTACTTCATCGAGGTCATTGTGCTTTCCACCTGCGCGCACACATTTTTGAACGGTGACAGCACGGTTATATGGAGCAACTTCATCACCCATGAAGTACGGCTTGAAAGGCACCATGCCTGCCACCGTGAACATGAGAGTGGGGTCATGGGGAATGAGACTGGCGGAGGCTACAGGGGTATGTCCGCGATCGGCAAAGAACCCAGAGAAGGCTTTGCGCAGATCGTTCGCGCTACGGGGAGGGTTCGAAGGTGAGGAGGCCATGAGGGCTCCATCTTACCTATGCCCCTTCTGTGGACTGAGGAGTTAATTCCCCGCTAGAGCACGGGAGGGTCTTGTTTTTCTACCAGCTCGAAGATTTTGCGAACCACAAGTTTCACTAAATCAACCAAAGTCTCGAACACTGCGGTGGGCGTGAGTTTCTCGGCAATTTCGCCAGCCTTACGCCGCATCCATTTCATTCCGGTGATGCCTGCGACAACACCCAACGTGAACCAAAAGAACCGACGCATCATGACGGAATCACCACGGAAGAACTATTTCGAGACGTCATCTTCCTCACGGTAGTACCGGGGCACAGTGAATCCCAACGGGAGATATGACGGGGGCTCCACCGTGGTGGGCGGTGCTTGTCCCGTACGTCCCTCCCGCACGTCTCCCAACGCCGAAAAAATTGCATTGGTAACGGCTCGACTGCGAGGCGCCCTCGACAAGTACACCACTGCATGAGCCAAAATAAGTTGCCCTTCAGGCAGACCTACACGTTCTAAAGCCTCAGCCGCTGACAACGCAATCACCAGTGCTTGTGAATCAGCAAGACCAATATCTTCACTAGCGAAAATCATCATTCGGCGAGCAATGAATCGTGGGTCCTCCCCCGACTCCAACATGCGAGCAAGCCAATGCATGGCAACATCTGCCTCACCTGCACGCATTGACTTAATGAATGCAGAGATGACGTCGTAGTGATCGTCTTTCCCTAAGCGCGAGACACTGGTGTTTAAAGCAGTTGTTGCCTGCTCCACCGAGACGGTCTGATGGGTGGACAGAGCGATGGCTACTTCGAGTGCCGTTAATGCTTGACGGGCATCACCTGTGCAACGTCGCGCAATGAGATCAACGGCGTCATCGTCGAGAACCACTCCTTCAAGGTTCGCCGCACGGCGCAAGAGAATTGCCACCGCCGTTTCATCAACTGGTTTCAACGCAAAAACTGAAGATCGACTTCGCAGCGCCGGATTCACCGAAAAGGCGGGGTTCTCTGTAGTGGCACCAACGAGAGTGATGAGTCCACTTTCTACCGCATGCAACAGTGCATCTTGTTGTGTTGTGCTGAAGCGATGAATTTCATCAACAAACACCACCGTGCCGCGGTCGTCAATGGACAAACGTTGCTTGGCCACTTCAATCACTTCTCGAATGTCCTTCACGCCCGCAGTGACTGCTGAAAGACGTTCGAACCCTCGTTTGGTAGCTGAGGCCACCAATTCAGCAAGAGTTGTCTTTCCTGTGCCCGGCGGGCCCCACACAATGATTGAAGAAAGTCGATCAGATTCAATGAGTTTTCGAAGAGGCGCACCCGCTCCAACAAGATGATCTTGTCCAACAACATCGTCAAGCGAAGAGGGTCGCATCCGTGCAGCCAGTGGTGCACGTGATGCCAATCGTTGTTCAGTCGAGGCCGTGAAGAGATCGGGCTCTTCCATGTGGTTTATGAACCTGCAGGTGGTGGAAGCAAACGCAAACCGAGTTCGGCAAGTTGAGCCGCCTCAATGGGGGTTGGTGCGTTCGTCATCGGATCGGCACCGCTCTGTGTCTTCGGGAAGGCAATGACTTCGCGAATGTTCTCTTCGCCCGCCAAGATGGCGGTGAGGCGGTCGATACCGAAAGCAAAACCACCGTGGGGTGGCGCTCCGTATTTGAAAGGTTGCAGGAAGAACCCGAAACGCTTGTCCGCTTCTTCATCGGAAATTCCGAGTTCGTTGAACACCTGGCGTTGCAATTCTGGCTCGTGAATACGAATCGAACCTGAGCCCAGTTCCCAGCCATTCAGAACTAGGTCATACGCGAGTGCGCGCACTTTCAATGGCTCGGTGGACATGAGGTGTAAGTCATCGGGGTGAGGGTGACAGAACGGGTGGTGACCAGGGCGTGGACGTCCTGTGACGGGGTCTACCCCAACAAACAGAGGGAATTCCGTGACCCATACATAGCGGTATGGCCCCTCGTGCACTGGCGGACGACCAATGTCGTTACGCAGTTGACCAAGCACTTCCACCGTGGTGTCCCATGAATCAGCAACAAGCAACAACAAGTCGCCCTCTACTGCGCCCATGGTGGAGACCAACTGTGCTCGCTCGTCGTCGCTGAGGAATTTGGCTACAGGTGAATCAACCGCCCCACCGGCCTGCACCTTCATCCACACAAGACCCTTTGCGCCGATCTTTTTGGCGCGATCAGTGAGAGCATCAAGTTTGTTACGACCATATGCAGCAGCTTCGGGATACGTAGCAGCGTCTACTCGGATGCCTTTAATGCATTCAGCACCGGCAAATGCTTTGAACTCTGTAGAGGAGAACAAAGACGTGAGCTCAACTAGTTCAAGACCAAATCGGAGGTCTGGCTTGTCAACGCCGAAACGTTCCATTGCTTCACGCCAAGTAATGCGCTGAATCTCTGGTGGAGCAACACCTGTGACAGCCTTTGCCGCTGCAACAACCGCACGACCAATGTTCTCAAGAACATCTTCTTGATTAACAAACGACATTTCGGCATCAAGTTGCATGAACTCATACTGACGATCTGCGCGAAGGTCTTCGTCGCGTAAACAACGGGCAATCTGGTAGTAGCGGTCAACACCAGCCACCATGAGCAACTGCTTCCACAACTGTGGAGACTGAGGCAGCGCGAAGAACGAACCATGATCTTTACGCGATGGCACTAAGAACTCACGCGCGCCTTCAGGCGTAGATGGCATGAGGAGTGGAGTTTCTACTTCAAGGAAGCCGTTCAATTCCATCTCGGCACGAATGGCGCTGTTCACAGCTGCGCGAACACGAAGGTTCTTCTGCATGCGCTCGCGTCGAATATCGAGGTATCGATACTTCAAGCGGATCATTTCATCCACTTCATCGGCGCGCGCGTCGACAGGGAACGGCGGTGGCTCGGCAGAGTTGAGAACTTCCACTACGCAATCACCAATTTCTACAGATCCAGTGGACAAAGTTGAATTCACCGTGCCCTCGGGACGTGCGCGCACAACACCTGTAACACGAATGACATATTCACTTCGAACATCGACATCGTTGTCCACGACGCACTGAATGATTCCGGAATGATCACGAAGATCAACAAACGCCAACTTCTCACCATGCTCGCGACGACGACCTACCCAACCACACACTGAAACCGTGGCGCCAATATCGCTTTCACGCAGGTCTCCACACATGTGAGTACGCATTGCTGTGGTTTTCATGAGGGACGCCTCCGGGGCTCTCGGGGGCCGACGACAGATTGCAGATGTGACTGCAATTCACCGACGGGAATGGTGGTTTGTTCAGATGTTGAAAGGTTGCGCACGGTACACGTACCTTCTTCGGCTTCGGTGCCACCAATGATGATGGCGACACCTGCACCACTTCGGTCGGCGGCCTTCATTTGAGATTTCATGCTGCGACCCTCATAGGCACGGTCGGTAGCGAATCCTGCTTGACGTAACGAGTGTGCAAGCGCAGTAGCTCGAGTTCCATCAACGGTGTCAACAATAAAGACATCAATAACAGGTGATCCGAACGGGAATACCTCTTCCGCATCGCACGCCATCAAGGTGCGGTCAATACCTAAGGCAAACCCGATTCCTGGAGTGGCAGGTCCGCCAAGATCTTCCACTAAGCCGTCGTATCGACCGCCTCCGCCGACTGCGTTCTGTGCATTGTCGAGAGAAGTTGCAATGTATTCAAAGGTGGTGCGACGGTAATAATCAAGGCCGCGAACCAAACGTTCATTTACAACGTAAGGAACGTCCAGCGCATCAAGCCCTGCACGCACTGCTACAAAGTGGCTAGCTGCATCATCGCTGAGAAAAGCAGAAATAGACGGCGCATCCGCAATAACGGCTGCATCCTGTTCACGCTTCGAATCCAAAACTCGCAACGGATTGCGATCAAGAGTTTGTTGTGCTTCTTCACTCAGTTCAGTAATACGAGAGCGGAAATACTTCTCCAGTGCGTCAACGTACCGACCTCGATCCCCTGCATCGCCTAACGAGTTGATAATGAGTTGCACATTGCGCAGACCAAGTTCTGCATAGAACTGCCAGCCAAGAGCAATGACTTCGACATCTAATTGAGGATCATCTGCACCAAGAGCTTCGATGCCTACCTGATCGAACTGTCGGTATCGACCAGCCTGGGCTTTCTCGTAGCGGAAGTTGGACCCGGAGTACCACACCTTCCACGGCGGCGTAGGACGATGCTGCGCAAACGCACGACACACACTGGCCGTGTGCTCAGGTCGAAGAGCAATATGTCGACCACCTTTATCAGTGAAGTCGTACATCTCTTTCGTGACGACATCGGTGGCATCACCCAAACGCTGGAACACGCCTAGTTCTTCAAACATGGGTGGCACGAAGCATTCAAACCCTGCAGATTCCACCACTGAGGCAAAGACCCGGGTGAATTCACGCCAGCGTCCTGCCTGAGGAGGCAGGATGTCGCGAGTACCCGGAGTGGTTTGGAATGACGGCACGACTAGAGAGGCTAGTCGGGCGACCCGCCAGGCACGATGCGATATGCGTCGTATACAGCGTCGATTCCCTTAATCATGCGGAGAACTGACTCCAGGTGGTTGGGATCTGCCAGCTCGAATTCAAAGCGCATCTTTGCCACGCGGTCAGAGCCCGTGTTCGTGCTGCACGCCACGATGTTGACGTGCTGTTCAGACAAAGCATTGGCCACGTCACGAAGAAGGCGACTTCGGTCTAATGCCACCACCTCAACACCAGCAGTAAACATGGTGCCAGGCGAGGTACGCGACCATTCCACATCGATCATGCGGGTTGGCTCATCCTCAATAAGAGCAAAGGCGTTGGCACAGTCAGCACGATGCACGCTGACTCCACGACCCTTGGTGACAAAACCCAGAATGTCGTCACCTGGTACCGGAGTGCAACACCGAGACAAACGCACTAGTACATCTTCCAGGCCCTCTACATGAATACCTGTTGCGCTACGTCGCTCAGTGTCCGGACGGTCAACGCGCATTGGCATTGCCAATTGCTCGTCGCTTCCTTCGCGACGAACGGCTCGACCGATGCGCTGCGCAAACCCCCGAGCGGACACATGATGCTCACCAATGGCAGCAAACAATGTGTCGATGTCATCCATATTGAGCGATGCGAGTTCTTGCAAAAACGCATCGGATGTCCAAATACGTTGAACAGGGAGACCTTCACGTCGCAGTTCAGCAGTGAGTTCGTCTCTTCCCACTTCCACCATGTCTTCACGGCGCTCGCGAGTAAACCAGTTCTTGATCTTGTTGCGTGCTCGTGGTGATTGAACAAACCCCAACCAATCACGCGATGGCGCCGCATCTTCCACTTTGGAAGTGAAAATTTCACATGTGTCTCCCGATGCCAACGTGGCGTCAAGTGACACGAGTCGGCCATTAACGCGAGCTCCAACACATGCGTGCCCCACTTCAGTGTGAACGGCGTATGCGAAGTCAACCGGCGTTGAATTGATCGGCAATGTAATCACGCGACCCTTCGGCGTGAAGACGAATACTTCTTCTTGCTCAAGGTCGCTCTTCAGGTCGGCCATGAATTCATTGGGGTCAGTCATATCTGACTGCCAATCAATGATGCGATTCAACCAATCAGCATCTCCTGAATCTGCACCTTCTTTGTAAGCAAAGTGAGCAGCTACTCCCCACTCGGCTCTCTCGTGCATTTCACGCGTACGAATCTGCACTTCAAGTGGTTTACCGCCCGGCCCAATCACAGTTGTGTGCAGCGATTGATACAAATTGAACTTTGGCATGGCGATGTAGTCCTTGAAACGGCCTACAACGGGGCGCCACTTGCCGTGAATACAACCAAGTGCGCCGTAGCAGTCGCGCACCGAATCAACAATGATGCGAATAGCAACAAGGTCAAAGATTTCGTCGAAGTCCTTGTCCTTCTGCACCATCTTTTCGTAGATGCTCCACAAATGCTTTCCACGGCCAGTGACATCACCAACGATGTTCACATCAGCCAGACGTGACTGCACTTCGGCAATTGCTTTTGCCAGATACACGTCACGTTCCGGAGTACGTGTAGAAACCAAATGGTCAAGTTCAGCGAATCGCTTTGGGTACAACGCCGAGAAAGAAAGATCTTCTAGTTGCTGCTTAATTTCTTGCATGCCCAACCGATTTGCCAATGGTGCATAGATGTCGAGGGTTTCCTGTGCGATGCGTTGCTGCTTATCAAGCGGCACCCCAGCCAGTGTTCGCATGTTGTGCAGGCGATCAGCAAGTTTGATGATGAGCACACGCATATCGCGAGCCATAGCCACCAACATTTTGCGCATTGTGGCTGCTTGTTGCGCTTCTCGCGAATCGAACTGCAGTCGTTCTAACTTGGTGACGCCATCGACCAACGTTGCAACTTCGTCTCCGAAATCACGTTGCACATCTTCAAGGGTGATCTCGGTGTCTTCTACCGCGTCATGCAAGAGTGCGGCTGCCAGAGAAATATCGTCAAGTCCGATATCGGCAACTATTCGAGCCACTGCAATGGGGTGGTTGATATATGCCTCGCCCGATGAACGCATTTGGCTGATGTGTGCGACACGTGCGGACTCATACGCACGGTTCACTAAAGCAACAGAAGCCTTCGGGTGTCGTTTCCGAAATGCAGTGAGCAGCGGGGCGATTTCCTCAATCGGCGCACTGTGGTGCCGTCTCCACGGAAGAACGCGGTCGACGGTTGCCATATAGAAAGGTTAGCGACGCGTCTTCTTGCGGGGGCGCGGTGGGTGGCTGAGAATTGCTTCTGCAGCGGCTGCTGGCGCCGTAGGCATGCTCACATCTGCGCCACTGCGAGCGGCACGGCGGCTGACAGGTGCCCCAGTCTGCATCAGGTGCGTCATGTCAGCACCCAATGAAAGCTGTCCCCTATTTGCCTTGTATTGCGCTGAACGCTCTTTCAAGATGCCCAACAGTGGGGTGGCGATATAGATCGACGAATATGCACCAGTGGCCAAGCCCACCAGCAATGCCAGAGCAAACTCACGCAAGGACACGGCACCAAAGACTCCCGCTCCAAGAACAAGGAGGCTGAGTACCGGCAACAATGCGGCCAGCGAGGTATTCAACGAACGCATGAGCACTTGATTCATCGATACGTTCACGATGTCTCCGTATGAAACGCGTGAACCAGCAAATTGCTTGTCATTATCGCGCACCTTGTCGAACACCACGATGGTGTCATACAAGGAGAAACCAAGGATGGTGAGGAATGCCACAACGGTGGCGGGTGTTACTTCCAAGCCCAACACTGAATACACACCAACACTGATGCCAACGTCGTGCACCATTGCGGCAATAGCGGAAACTGCCATGCGCCATTCTTTGAACTGGTACCAGATGTATGAAGACACCACGAGAAGGAATATGAGAAGAGCCTTGATGGCTTTCATGGTGATGGATCGTCCCCATGTGGAACTCACCGTTGACACACTGATGTCGTTCACCTTCGACTTTGACACAGTGGCAAATTCAGATTGCAATTTCGTGACTGTTGCAGCGGGAATGTCACCGAGCTGCACACGGATACGTTGCGAAGAACCCGAGCTCAAAGTTTGAACCTTTGCATTTGCAGAATCAACCTTGACGGTCTTCATTGCAGATTCAGCTTTAGCAATGGTCATCCCCGAAGTTACGGGGATTTCAAAAGCCACACCACCCTTGAAGTCGATACCAAGGTTGAGACCTTGTGCGAAGAGTGAGGCAATAGTGACAACCAGAAGTAATCCAGATGCGGCGAAGCCCAGGTTGCGACGCCCGTAGAAGTTGATGGTGGTCTCACCACGGAACACTCGAGACATGCGGCCGGCCATTACGCGACTCCCTCGGTAGAAATTTTGCGGGAGATGCCGAGCACACGCCCCTTGTTAAACATCTTGGTACGCGCAAGCAATAACACCGCAGGGCGAGTAAAGAAGTACGACACCACAATGTCAGCCATTGTGGAAAGTCCCAAGAAGAACGCAAAGCCTCGCACTGAACCAACGGTGAGCCACCACAAGATCACTGCACCCAACAACGACACAATGTCGGCCGTGAGAATGGTGCGCCATGCGTTCTCGAATCCGCGTGCGGCGGAGTTACGCAAAGTACGACCAGCAGCAACGTCATCTTTCAGCTTCTCGAAGAACACAACGTATGAGTCAACGGTGACACCAATAGACACGATGATTCCTGCAACACCCGACAAGGTGAGAGCCAAGCCGTTTGTTTTTGACAGCCAAGAAATAATGCTCCAAAGCAGCAGACCCGAGACCGAAAGGCCACCCACCACCACAAACGCGATGAGGCGGTAATAGAGCAAGAGGAATAGCAGCACCAGCAAAACGCCGATGAGGCCTGAAACTATTGCTGCGTGCAATGAGTCCTTGCCTAGTGATGCCGAAACTGTTTGCACCGTAGGCGTATCAAACTTCACAGGCACAGCGCCGAACTGAAGAACGCGAGCTAATTCGGTGGCTTCTTTCTGTGTGAAGTTGCCAGTGATTTGCACACTTCCCTGATCGAACTTGGGAACCTGCACAACTGGCGCAGAAATCACTTCACCGTCGAGGCTGATGGCGATTTGCTTCGTGGGGCAATCTGACCCACCTGCGAAGCACTTAGCAGCCAGAGCGTTCCAGAGGTCTGCGCCGGCAGCGCCATCTCGGAGATTGGCAGCAACTGCCCATGCACCCGCATTCACCTGCGCCGATGCATCATTTTTAAATACTTCGCCGGTGGCACCCGATGGTCCGAGGAGGTACAGCAATCCATCTTTGCGCCCTGGGTACACGGTTTGTCCAGGAGCAAGACCGGTTGTTGGGTCGGTGCCAGGAATTGTGGTGGATGTTGTTGATGTGCTGGCAGCTGCATGACGCGCACTACCTACACCGCCAGCTGGTGCAGCCAACGTGGATGTTGGTGATGCAACCGTCGTAGTGGTTGCACCCTTCACCGTTGTAGTTGTTGCACCAGGCTTCAGAGTGGTTGTTGTGGTGGCGTTGGGATTCTGCGCCATTTTCAGCACTGGACGCATTTCAACAGAGCCAGTGCGACCAATGAGGTCAAGAGCCTGCTTCTGGTCTTTCACGCCAGGCAGGTTCACCACAACGGTTTTGCCTTGACGAATAATTTCGGGCTCAGCAACACCAATGGAGTCAACACGCTGACGAATAATGTCCACAGCAACGGTGAGTGCTGCTTCGTCATACGTGCCAGTAGGTGTCATGGTGACCGAGGCGCCACCTTGCAAGTCAAGACCCAAAGACGGCTTGTTGCCGGCCGCAATGTTGCCCCCGAACATGCCCGCAGCAAGCACCACAATGGCGACAAGAGAAATTACAAGACGACGAATCATTTTCTACTTACTTACTGTCGGGAGTGGCTGCTGGTGTCACTTTGCGAGCAACAGCACCACGAGATACGCGAACTTCAATTCGCTCAGAGCCGTGACCATCAGCGATATCGATCCACATCACATCACCCTCGATGGCAGAAACGAATCCGAAGATGCCAGAGTTCAACAGCACCTCGTCACCCTCCACAATGGAAGATTGCAGGGCAGCTGTTTCTTTTACTCGCTTGCGCTGAGGACGAAGCAAGAGGAAATACATGGCCCCGAAGATGGCACCGAAAAAGAACAAGGTAAACAGCGGGTTACCGTTCTTGCTGGAGGTGGATGTTGCGGCGAGGAGAAAAGCAATCACGGTGTGCAATCCTAGCCAGCCACCCGAGGCGCTGACCCCTACGCCCTTATCCCCAAACGTCGAGAATCTGCTTGCGCAAGGCCCCAAAGGTCTGATTTGAGATGGCTGCACGCATTTGGGCCATGAGTGAAATAGTCCAGGCCACGTTGTGGATAGACACCAATCGAGCGGCAGTGGGCTCGCCCACCTGAGTGAGATGGCGGAGATATCCACGGCTATGCGAGGTGCACACCCAGCATGAACAGGCAGGGTCGAGGGGTTCATCAGAGTCGGTGAACTTGGCGTTCTTGATATGAACTTTGCCCACCGATGTCATTGCGGTGCCATGACGACCAAGTCGAGTTTGCATGACGCAGTCAAACTGGTCGACTCCCAAGGCAACTGCTTCTACCAACGATGCAGGGTCGCCCACGCCCATGAGATACCGAGGCTGATCTTTAGGAATCTCACCAATGCACGCGGCAATGGACTCCACCATTTCTGCACGAGTCTCACCCACCGACAAACCACCGATGGCATACCCATCGAAGCCAACGTCTGTTGTGCGACGTGCACTTTCTGCGCGCATTGCAGCATCTGTGCCACCCTGCACAATTCCAAAAAGCGATTGGTCTTCACGATGATGAGCAGCCTTAGCTCGAAGAGCCCAAGCATGAGTGCGCTCAAGAGCTAAGCGCACAACGTGCGGTTCAGCAGGTAGCGACGTGCATACGTCAAGCACCATCTGAATATCTGCTCCTAATTTCTCCTGCGTATCAACGGCAATCTCTGGAGTGAAGCGGTGCATCGACCCGTCGTATGTTGACTTAAACGTGACTCCATCATCATCAACTTTTGGATCAAGTGAGAACACTTGGAATCCACCGGAGTCTGTGAGCGTGAGTCCATCCCAACCGGCAAAAGATCCGAGTCCTCCAAAACGTTGCACCACATCTGCACCTGGACGAAGCATGAGGTGATACGTATTGCCCAACACGATGCGCGCACCAAGTTCTGCATAGTCGCGAGCACTGAGATATTTAATGGCACCGCGTGTACCAACTGGCATGAAGCATGGCGTTTCGTACGAACCACGATGTGTTGTGGCGACACCAGTGCGCGCATCGCCGTCGCGGGCCGTGATGTCTAAAGACACTTTGTACACGATTACTCTCCTGATCTTTCAATCAACATTGCGTCACCGAAAGAGAGAAAACGATATTTCTCTGCGATGGCCGTTTCATAGAGATCACGCCATTTGACGCCAACAAAAGATTCAATCATTAACAGCAACGAGGTTCTAGGCAAGTGAAAATTGGTCAGCATGAGGTCCACGTGCTTCCATTTGTATCCGGGCGTAATAAACAAATTGGTACGTCCCGATAACTCGCCGCGCGTTGCTGCAGATTCAATGGCGCGAGTAGCAGTGGTGCCAACAGCAATCACTCGAGACGCCGAGGCACACGCATCCAATACTTCTTGCGACACGTTGTAGTACTCCGAGTGAATCACATGGTCAAGAGGGTCATCAGCAGAAATTGGCTTGAACGTGTCTAGACCAACAATGAGTTCCACCTTCAACACCTGAACGCCCTTCGCTTCAATTCGGGCCATTAACTCGGGTGTGAAATGCAAACCTGCGGTGGGCGCAGCAGCACTAGCTGCCCGACGGGAATACACCGTTTGATAGCGCTCTTGATCAACAAGAGATCCGCGAATGTACGGCGGTAACGGCATGGTGCCAATTCGCTGTAGCAACCCCATGGGGTCTTCATCGAGAATTTCAATGTTGAACGTGTCGCCTGCCTCGGTACGAGAACCGATTCGCACGACTCTCTTTCCGAAGTATTCGAGAATCTCGCCTTCTTTTAGCTTGCGTGCGGGCTTCACCATTGCTTCCCATTCACGATGGTCTTCGGTGCGTTGCTCCAACAAAAGAATCTCTGCCGCCCCACCCGTGCGTCGCTGCAGGTGAATACGAGCGGGTAGTACTCGCGTGTCGTTCACAACAAGCACATCGCCTGGCTCAAGGAGTGAATCAAAGTCACTCACATGTAAGTGGCGAATACCGTGGGAGCCCACGTCAACGAAGAGCCGTGCGGAATCTCGTGGTTCAACTGGCTTCTGAGCAATAAGAGACTCGGGCAGTTCGTAATCGATGTCCGAGAGTTGCACGCAGTAAGGCTAGGGGTTTCCTAGGTGTGAACGTGCGGCATCCATTGCGATTCGGCCCCGAGGAGTACGCGCAAGCAGGCCTTTTTGAATGAGGAAAGGCTCGTAGACATCTTCCACAGTTTCCGGTTGTTCACCGACAGCGATGGCCAATGTGGTGAGCCCTACGGGACCACCATCAAACTGCTCACACAAACTGCGCAAGATTGCGCGGTCAACTTTGTCGAGACCCAACTCGTCAACACCGAAGACACGTAAGGCCTCAAGTGCCGTTGCCGAGTCAACATGGCCATTGCTGCGTACTTCTGCGAAGTCTCGAACACGGCGCAGCAAACGGTTGGCAATTCGGGGTGTACCTCGACTGCGTCGCGCGATGTGGCCTGCTGCTTCGCCATCAAGAGGAACATCAAGGATGCGTGACGCACGGCGAACAATGGAATCAAGTTCGTCATCGTCGTAGTAATCAAGTCGAGCGACAAGTCCGAAGCGATCTCGTAAAGGTCCGGTAATCATTCCGGTACGTGTGGTTGCACCAATCAATGTAAATCGCGGCAACGTGAGTCGAATTGACGACGCCGCAGGGCCTTTACCCACCACAATGTCGATCTGGAAATCCTCCATTGCTGGATACAAAATTTCTTCAACCGAGCGCGATAGTCGATGTATCTCATCGATGAATAACACGTCACCCTCACCCAACTTGGTGAGAATGGCGGCAAGGTCACCTGCGCGCTCGAGTGCTGGGCCGCTTGTGACATGCAGGGCAACGCCCATCTCGATAGCCACGATGCTGGCCATGGTTGTTTTACCCAAACCTGGGGGCCCAGCCAACAGAATGTGATCTGCCGCCTGACCGCGCTGCTTTGCTGCACCCAACACAATGTCAAGGTGTTCTTTCAGCTCTCGCTGTCCAACGAATTCGTCTAGTGCACGTGGACGTAATCCGGCTTCTTCACCCATTTCACGCTCATGAGCAACCGACGGTTCTAAAAACTCATCACGCACGTCGAGCTCCGATCAGTGCAAGAGCATCACGCAGCATTGATTCAGAATCTCCGCCTGCGGCAAGTTGACGCATTGCTTCACGAATTTCTTCAGGTGCATAGCCAAGTGCTGTGAGCGCCTCGCGAACATCTGCTGCCGCAGACTGCACGGAGTCACTGCTTCCGACATCAGCAATACCTTCGAGATGCAGACGTGACTTCAATTCCACCATGAGACGTTCTGCAGTTTTCTTACCAACACCCGGAACAACCGTGAGAGCGGCGATATCCCCAGACGACACAATGGTGATGAGTGCGGTGGGTGAATACGTGGAGAGAATTGCCATGGCCATAGCGGGACCAATGCCATGTGTGGCGATGAGAATGTTGAATGTGTCTCGCTCGGTGCGCGATATAAAACCGAACAACGTTTGTGCATCTTCACGGATGTGATGATGAATATGTAAAAAAGTTGACACGGTGGGCTCTAACTCAGCAAATGTTGAGGTGGTAACAGAACACAAATAGCCAACTCCGCCAACCTCAAGCAGCACTGTGGACGGCGTAAACCGTTCAAGCACCACACCACGCAGACTGCCAATCACAACACGCTCCGCGACATTGCCGCATCACGCGATGCGATAAACGGGGCTATTGAGCAATGGCACAGCGCAATTGCTGCTGCATCGGCTGCGTCGGCAGGCGTAGGAACAGATTCCAACTTGAGCCTCTGTTGCACCATCAGACCAATTTGATCTTTCGTGGCGCTTCCCCATCCGGCCACTGTGTTCTTCACTGCAGACGGTGTGTACTGAGCTACTTCGCAACCCGCACGAGATGCAAGCGCGAGAACAATGCCACTCGCCTGGCCAACCCCCATTGCCGTGCGCACATTGTTCTGAAAAAACACCTGCTCAATTGCCACCGCGTGTGGCGTGAACTCGGCGAGTAATTGCTCTACTTCGCCGTGCAGCTCGGCGAGACGCTCATGGAGAGGACTGGTGGCAGGGGTACGGATGACCCCAATGGCCAAAGCCCGAATGTTGTGGGCCGACTTCATCTCCAATACGGCATAGCCACAACGGGTGAGCCCAGGGTCGACGCCGAGCACAATACGTGCTTCTGAGGACCCCTGACCGAACATATGTTTGATTGTATCGGGGCTGTCAACCCCGATGGGGAATATCAGCCCGCAGCCTGGACGGCAGCCACAAGTTCGTCAACTGAGCGGAAAGTAAGGCCCGCAATGGCCCTGTGCGCATAGCGGACAATGCCCTGGGCATCGACCACAAAGACACTGCGGCGAGGGAACCCCAGGGGGCCCACCGTGCCGTAGAGGCCAGCGACCGTTTTGTCGACATCTGCCAACAACGGGAATTTGAAACCGTACTTGGCTGCGAATTGCTCATGGCTCTCAACATCTTGCGATGAAATAGCAAGCACCTGGGCACCTACTTCATCGAATGCTGACAGTTCGTTGTTGTACGAATTCAATTGCTTGGTACACACTGGGGTTTCGTCGCCAGGGTAAAACACCACCACCACTGTGGTGCCCTTAAAAGAAGACAGCGAATACGAACGTCCACCAGTACCTGGCAGCGTGAAATCGGGAGCCTGGTCACCAATTGAAAGAGTCATTAGCCAAGCTCCTGCATGAGTGATTCCTCGATGTCGAAGTTTGAGAACACGTCTTGAACATCATCATTGTCTTCCAGCATGTCCATAATTTTCAAAATATTCTTCGCATCGTCGGCACTAGTTACTTCAATCACAGTAGACGACACCATGGTTGATTCTGCACTTTGTACTTCAATGCCGGCGCCGACAAGCGCTTCTTGAATGTCGTACACACTTGACGGATCGCTGAGAACTTTCCAAGATTCTCCGTCGCGCTCAACATCTTCTGCACCAGCCTCAAGTGCTGCTGTCATCACGGTGTCTTCATCGAGCGTGCCCGAAACATAAATGACTCCTCGACGAGAGAATTGCCAACCCACTGCACCGGGTTCGGCCATTGCCCCACCAAACTTTGAGAAAGCATTGCGCACGTCAGATGCAGTGCGATTGCGATTGTCGGTAAGAACATCAACCAACATGGCAACACCGCCCGGTGCGTAACCCTCGTACATGATTGATTCGTAGTTTGCGCCGTCATCCACACCAGTGCCGCGCTTGATTGCGCGATCAATGGCGTCTTTGGTCATCTGGGCTTGCTTGGCCTTTTGCACGATGGTGCGCAACGGAGCATTGGAGTCGATGTCGCCGCCACCTTTTGCAGCAACTTCAATCTGTCGCGCAAGTTTTGCGAAGAGCTTTCCGCGAGCCTTATCGGCTGCGCCCTTCTTGTGTTTAATAGTTGCCCATTTGGAGTGGCCTGACATGGCTACACCTTTCTCGTGTTTGACATGGTGCTTACAAAGTATTCATGAAGTCGAGCATCGCTCGTTAATTCAGGGTGGAATGAGGCAGCCAGCACGTTGCCCTGGCGCACAAGAACAGGCTCATCCCCTAGTGAACCAATCACTTCTACGGCTGTGCCCACCCGTTCAATTCGTGGCGCTCGGATGAATACGCCATGGAACTCTCCAATGGGCGTGGAGATAGAACTCTCAAAAGAATCCACTTGGCGACCAAACGCGTTGCGGCGAACAGAGATGTCAATCGCTGAAAAATTTCGCTGATCGGAACGTCCGTCAAGGACTTCTGATGCAAGAAGAATCATGCCGGCGCAGGTGCCGAAAGTAGGCATGCCACTGGCAAGACGCTCCGTGATGGCATCAAATAATCCAGACGACTCAAGCAACTGCGACATGGTGCTGGATTCCCCACCGGGCATCAGCAGTGCATCCACAGTTTCTAATTGTGCAGGCGTGCGAATTTCAACAGGCTCGACACCTATTGAGGACAAACACTCACAGTGAGCGGCAAACGCTCCTTGAAGAGCGAGGACTCCGATTCGCATGTTCACCCGGAGGCCTCGCGTTCATGGTTGTACCAATTACCAACCGCGCTGTGCGAAGCGCTGAGTGTTATTGATTTCATCCATGTTGATGCCGGTCATTGGTGCACCAAGCCCGCGACTCACGCGAACAAGAACTTCGGGGTCACGGAAGTGAGTGGTTGCTTCCACGATTGCTTTTGCACGAGGTGCTGGGTCATCGCTCTTGAAAATGCCCGAACCAACAAACACAGCTTCAGCACCCAATTGCATTGCGAGAGCAGCATCGGCTGGAGTTGCAATGCCGCCTGCACAGAAGATGGGAACTTGGAGCTTGCCAGTTTCTGCAATTTCTTGCACCAACGGCAATGGAGCTTGCAGTTGCTTAGCCCACTCGAACAATTCAGCCTGGTCAGCCTGGGTGATCTTGCGAATGTCACCAAGGATTGAACGCAAGTGACGAACAGCTTCCACAATGTCACCCGTGCCAGCTTCGCCCTTTGAGCGAATCATGCATGCACCTTCGGAAATACGACGAAGCGCTTCACCCAAATTGGTTGCGCCACACACAAAAGGAACGGTGAACGCAAACTTGTCGATGTGGTGCTTTTCGTCTGCAGGGGTAAGTACTTCTGATTCGTCGATGAAGTCGACTCCGAGTTGCTGGATGATTTGAGCTTCAACGAAGTGGCCGATACGAACTTTTGCCATCACAGGAATGCGCACCGTGGCCTGGATTCCCTCGATCATCGATGGATCAGACATACGAGACACGCCACCGTCGCGACGAATGTCTGCTGGCACGCGCTCAAGTGCCATAACGGCGCATGCTCCGGCATCTTCTGCGATCTTTGCTTGTTCGGCATTGACCACGTCCATGATGACGCCGCCTTTCAGCATTTCTGCAAGGCCACGCTTAACGCGCTGCGTACCGACCGAAGAACCAGAAGTTGAATTCATGGGGATTATGGTACCGAGGGCACTGCTAGGTACCCCTGATGATTTTGGTCTCAGGTTGCTGGCCAAACGACCTTTGCAGGGTCAATACCCGGATTCACAGGCGCCACCGAGTTCTTGAAGGCCACTTCCACCCATGTACGGCCAGGTGTCATGCGGACCACTGCCCCATTGGCGTCTGTGAGAGTAAAAGGCTGCAGACGATCTTTGCGCTCCCAGTTCACTGCAATCACTCCGCCGTCGGTGAGCACGAATCCGGTGCCCTTTCCTACAGTGAGCGCATTCGGGCTCTTGCGGTCAGCTTTGCTGCGTACGTAGGTGCAGTACACCACCACAACGTTCTTCGTATTCACTTGGCCGTCATCAGTCATGCTGGGCTCAAGAACACGCTTGGTATTTTCCACCGAACGAACAAAGTTGCTGGATGCAGCGTCCCACTTCCAGTACACGCGCACGTTGTACATGGAGACCTTTGCGCCATCGATGGCGACTGACGTTGCTGGCTTTGCATCACTGTCGGTGCGATATGTGAATTGCTGTGGTGGTGGACCAGCATCGGCTTTAGCCAGAGTCCACAGGTCTGTGGTCTTTGCGTACAAGTTGTGTGGCGCCTTGCGATCTTTTGATCGGTAGTAGCCACCTTTGCCATGCGATGCGCTGTATCCAACATTGTTGAAGTCGCTTGCATTAATTGCTTTCGTCACACGGTAGTTACCGCCACTCCAACAGAACATGGGCTTGTTCAGTGAACCAAGCATGTCGATGTCTTGAGTACGGCCGCTTCGCAATGGGCCGACTGGGTCGCTGCCTTGGCTTTGGAACACTGCAGCAAAACGGGTGAGTGCTTCTACGTTTTCC
The DNA here is from genome assembly GCA_947447175.1 of Acidimicrobiaceae bacterium. GTDB lineage: Bacteria > Actinomycetota > Acidimicrobiia > Acidimicrobiales > Ilumatobacteraceae > UBA2093. The sequence continues at coordinate 81,147 of CANFIM010000002.1, forward strand.
TCGTACACCATGTCTGCCTTATTGAGACCAGTTTGAGGGCGAGCCTGTGGGTGGTTGTCAATCTTGCATGCGATGGCCGGACGAGCCGCTGCCGCAGGGTCGGTAACGGGAGTACCGAGCAGTGGGTACACATTCGTGGGGGTGGCGGGGCTGGCTGTGGTGTCGCCAGGTGCAGCATTGGTGTCGTTCGATGCATTGCTTGATGATCCACATGCAGCGAGTGTTGATACGAGAACGGTGCCGAGTGCAAACCGCACGAGTGCGCGACGCGAGTGAGCCATGTCAGATCTCCTTGAG
>CANFIM010000003.1 GCA_947447175.1 Acidimicrobiaceae bacterium
GCCATACCAAGTTCACGGAACAACTTCTCACCATGGCGTTGAGTGAACGTCATGGTGATGTTGGTGAGTTCGGCGATGATGTCGAGATCGGGAGCCAAGCGAGAGATGGCACCGTCAAGGAACACCATGTTCTTCACATAGAGCATGAGTTCTTTCGGCAGTTTGGCACCGTATGCAAGCAGCGACTTCACAATGCGCTGCACTTCCACTACAAGTTCCTCACCACTAAGGGAAGTGGGGTCAATAGGGTCATCGAGGCGCAAGTCAACAATGACTGCATCAATGTCTGTGTCCATAGGCAATGCGCCTAATTCGCACAGTGCCGCAACTTGACCGCGAACATCATTGGTGGTGGCGCCCAGCATCAACTTCATGAAAGCAAGGCGACGTTTGTGGTTCAACCGACCAACGATGCCGAAATCGAGCAACGCCGTGCGCCCATCATTGAGTACGAACAGGTTGCCACCGTGGAGGTCGCCGTGGAAGACGCCATGAATGAGCGCGCCTTCCATGAATGCAATCATTCCGTTCTTGATGACTTGCTCGGTATCAATGCCGGCATTCTTCATGCCTTCAACATCGTCGAAATTGAATCCCTGTAAACGTTGCATCACCAAGATGCGCCGAGTTACTAGGCGAGGGTGTGGTCGAGGAACGATGTAGCTGTTCTGGTCGAGATCGTGCAACATGCTTGCTACGTCGACCATGTTGCTTGCTTCCATGCGGAAGTCAAGTTCCTCCACAATGGTTTCGGCGAACAATTCAACAAGTGCTGGCGGGTTTGCGAGCGCCGCCACTTTGATGCGACCAATCATGAACGGAGCAATCCACGCCATGACACGCAAGTCAGCGCGCACCAAACGAGACACTTCAGGGCGTTGCACTTTCACCACTACGTCTTCACCAGTGAGCAAAGTTGCGCGGTGTACCTGCGCGATGGAAGCGGCTGCAAGTGCTGTGCGATCAAATGTGGAGAACACATCTTCGATGCGTGCGCCAAGATCTTGTTCCACGGTGGCGCGCACACTGTCCCATGGTTCTGCTGGCACCTGGTCGCGGCATCGCTTGAATTCATCAACAAGTTCAGTGGGGAACAAGCCTTCACCGCTGGAAATGATTTGCGCCAGTTTGATGTAGGTGGCGCCCAGTTGCTCAATTGCAATGCGCAGTCGCAGCGAAATGTATGTACGTGACTCTTCTGGTGTAGAGAACTTGTTGCGTTTCTTCTGAATGAACCACGGCAGTAGTGCCCAACCCAGCCGGCTCACCACAACAATGAGACGGCCAATGGGCGGAACTCGACGACTGCGAATAAGCGTGGGTACTTCCTTCTGCGCTGCATTGCGGAGCACCACTGCAACGTTTGACCAGGTAATGGCCTCGCGGTTCAGATCCCACGGACCTGTCTCGGAGAAGTTGCCCCATTCAAGGTCTGTCATCGGTGCAGTCATTCGGTCAGTCTGCCGTGTGCATCCGCCCGTACACGGCTCTGGGAGGGGAAATGAGACACAATGAACGAGGGAATAAATCGAGGGGGCACACATGGGCAACGGACCATTGCACGGCGTGAAAGTGTTGGAGATGGGCGTGTGGGTTGCAGGACCAGCAGCAACGGGCATCATGGCCGACTGGGGTGCCACTGTGATCAAGGTGGAACCGCCCACAGGCGACCCGCAACGTGCCGTGTTTGGAGCGTTGGGTGTTGCCGACCAAACGGGAGTGCCTCCGTTTGAAATAGATAACCGCGGCAAGAAGTCAGTGGTGCTGGACTTGCGCAATGAAGCCGATATGGCCACCATGCATCACTTGTTGTCAGAGGCTGACGTGTTCGTTTCCAATGTCCGCACTGCTGGCCTTGCCCGAATGGGACTTGATGCTGAGACCCTCACAAAGAAATATCCACGCCTCGTCTACGGATTGTTGACTGGGTACGGCACCACAGGTCCCGATGTAGATCGTGCGGGTTACGACATTGGAGCATTCTGGGCACGCACGGGTATTGCGCACACGTTGGTAGGAGCAGGTGAGATTCCTCCGGGCGCACGAAGTGGTCAAGGCGACCACACCACTGGTTTGTCAATGTGTGCAGGTGTGATGGCTGCGCTCTTTGATCGTGAACGCACGGGCAAAGGCCGCATTGTGGAAACTAGTTTGTTGCGCACCGGCATTTACACAATTGGGTGGGATGTAGGAATACAACTTCGTTTTGGAAAGCGCACGAGCACGAAGGCGCGTGCAAAGAACCCGGCTCCACAAATGTTGAATTACTCATGTGCTGATGGACGTGCATTCTGGTTGCTCGGATTAGAAGCAGACCGACATTGGCCAGGGTTCATTCAGGCAATTGGTCGCCCCGATATTGCAGCTGATGAACGTTTCACAAACGCAGTGCTGCGAGCAAAGAATTGCGAACCGCTGATCGCAATGCTGGACGAACACTTCGCAACAAACTCGTATACGCATTGGACACAGAAGTTTGATGAATTCGATGTGTGGTGGGCACCACTGAATTCAATTCGCGAAGCCGTAGAAGATGAACAAGTCATCGCATCTGGTGCATTCATTGATATGGCGCCCCGCGAAGGCGAAGCGCCCTATCAAGCGGTGAATTCTCCCGTTGATTTCAGCGATTTTGAGCCACGCTTCGGGCAAGTACCGAAGCTTGGCGAGCACGAGCCGCGCTGGTAACTCGAGTCCGAGGCGCCTTCTTTTTCTTTGGCGCTGGCTTCACGGGTGAAGGATTCGACGGCACTGGCTTTGGCGCCGGAGTGATGACGGCAGTATTTATCACTGCATTCACCAACGACCGGAATGAGTAACGAGGTGCTGGTGTAGACGAATTCAGAATTGATGATGGATCACTCTTCATGAGCCCCACAATCGTTTCAGCCACAATGCGACCACCCACTGGTCCTAGTCGATATGCATCACGTTGAGCCCCAGTGATTTTTCCATTTGCCACCGGGTATGCATGCGCAGTGGCCTCCGCAAGGATGTATGTCCACAGTGGCGCGTTGCCTGCGAATTCCGATGACACTGAAGTAATTGACTGCGTATCGGCTGCATCTCCCGATGATTTACCAATCAGAATCTGATCATCACGTAGTGGAGTGACCCCCATTGCTCTCGCAACTGCTTGACCGGAAGGCAAACCAACTTGTTGAGACCGCAACACATTGCGTTTCGCCAGGTTTGCTGGTCCAGCGCCTGTAGCGGGAAGCGGTAGGAGTCCCAGTGAATACGTGATGGAATTGTCAATTTTGTATGACGGCTGCACCTTTGACATTGCTGACGCCGAAGGCAAGAAGAAGTCAAAGTTGATGCCAAAAGTTTTGGGGCTAGGGGAGAACCCCGTGAGGTCACTTCCCGACACATTGGTGCCACTGAAGACAGGCACTCTATTTGTTGTGTCATTGATGCGATACAAGCCGCGCACCATGGAGTGGCCGAATCGATAAGCGGCTACTGCGAATTCAACAGGCATCTGCTGGCACGAGTTATAGAAGCGCAAATTCGTGCGCCAACCAGTGGCAGTTTTTTGTACAACGTCATCTACTTGTCGTTGACCCACAATCTGTGGCAGGAAATCGTTGATGATGATTGATTGATACGCCGCCACAACCTGTGCACGTGCTTTGGTAAACAACTGACTTGAGGTCAATGTTGGTTCCGCTAATGCAATGCGATCAACGGTGGCATTGTGGAAGCGAAGAAATAGTGAATGAATGCCAGCCACTAATCGGTTCTCGTCATTGCGCGGGTCGCCAATAATTGCTTGGCCATTCGCGCCACGGGGCAAGTCGCGTGTGCCTGCATCGTTGCTGCCTGTGAGAAGGGTGCCCACCTTCATGTGAACCCCATCTGCTTCGTAGAGCGATGAAGAAACTGTTGGACCATTGCCGTACACCGAATCGAGATCAAGTTGAGGCGTGCGGCCGTTGACTAATGATGCGACCGGAGTGGGAGTTACTAGATCGTTCGCACGGTCGTCGAGCGTGAGGTCGTGGTCAACAAACTGTCCGAAGTAGGTGTAACCCGCTGCGATTTCTTTGTTGTCCTCGCTATCTACTTCACCCTCGGGAGTGGGGTTCGTTTCCTCTGGTGCAAGGACAGCAGCGCTGAGCGCATTGATGGCGTTGGTGCTCCACGATGATGAAGCAAGCGACGGAAACATTTTCCCGTACCCATTGCCAGGCATTGCACAGGAGGTTGTGGCGATGGGTGCTGCTTGTGTTGGGGACGCAATCCCTAAGGCAGTGGCGCCCATTGATGCAGCAACGATGCCGTGAATAAGTGTCTTCTTCATATGTCCCCCTCGCACGGATTGTGCGGTTTCAATGCCCGACATCATCACGAATGAAGGTGAAGAAGAAGTGAAAGGGGGGTAAGGATTCCTTAAGAATTGGACGTTCTATTCTTCCCAGCTGTCGTAATCATCGTTGGTATCCCATTCACTATCGGGCCCGTAATCGCAATAGTCGGCAATGTCGTCGGCGTATTCGCCACTGTCGTACAACTCTTCCGCGTTATCGCAATCAATGTCATTGCCTGAGGTGATTGTTGATTTTCTCTTTGGCGCCGCGGTGGTGCGTGATTTAGTGGCAATGGTTGTGTTGGTGACAGGAACGAACACCTCTGTTGTAGTGCTCTCTGGTGCCACGTAAGCGGGCAGTGTGGTGTCGGTGGTGTAGTCAGTGCTGCTGAACGCTTCGGAGCATCCGCCAACAACCACCATGAACAAAAACGCGTATGTAAGGAACTTCGTCATCTCAGGTCATTTTCTAGACGAGGCATGTGTCGCGGATGTCTAAAACCGTGGAGGGCGCTTTTCCCGCAATGCTGCAACACCTTCGCGGTATTCGGCGGTTTTCGTGGCTTCGTCAATAAGCGCAACCGATTCATCGATGGATGAGCCAAGGGCGTGGCGAATGTAATCGCGATAAATCTGTGCTTTGGTAGTAGCAACAGCAATCGGTCCAGCGTTTTGAGCGAGAGATTGCGCCCATTCCTGGGCCATGCGAAGTGCGCCAACGCCATCTTCTGCCACGCCATTCCACAAGCCCCAATCGCGAGTCTCCTCGCCCGTGAATACGCGACCTGACAGCAGCAGATCATTGGCACGAGTGACGCCAATGATGCGGGGGAGAGTCCAACTCATGCCGTATTCGGCAGGAAGTCCCAGTTTTGGTGCTGCAGTGGTGCACTTCGCAGTGGCAGAAATGAATCGAAGATCGCAGAACAATGGCAATGCCAAACCGATGCCTGCACATGCGCCATTGATGGCCGCAATCACGGGCACGCGTAAACCGAAATGCCATGCAAGGTCGTGGTTGAACTCAGCGGGAAGATTCGTGCCGGGGTTTGCAACACTCACACTTTCGCCGGGGTCGTATCCGCCACGTTCGGCGTGCCCCGCTAACGCTTCAGAGTCTCCACCGACGCAAAACGTTTTACCTTCGCCCGTGACAACGATGGCGCGAATGTTTTCATCGGCATCAAGAGTTGCCATAGCTTTTTTGTATTCGGCATGCATGCGACCAGTCCATGCGTTGGCACGGTGTGGACGGTTAAGAGAAACGGTTGCAACATGACCGTCTATGGAAACAAGAACGGTGGAGTCGCTCATCTCGGATCGCGCCCCCATATGGCATGAAGAATTGCGTCTGTGTATTCGGGGCGACACACGAAGAAGTCGGGCAGCCACGTATCGGGGCCGTTGTATTCAAGTGGCGAACCATCAATGCGGCTGGCATGCAAGCCAGACGCCAGCGCTACAGCTGCAGGTGCGGCGGAATCCCATTGGTGCATGCCGCCATCGTGCACATAGATATCTGCTTCGCCCATGAGGATGCTCATGGTTTTTGCGCCGGCACTACCTAAGCGATACGCATCACAATCCAAATTTTCTGCAACAAGAATTGCTGCATAGGGCGCGCGATTGCGTGACGTAACAAGACGAGGCTTGACACCTTCTTTTGTTGGCACCACTGTTGCAGGGTTGGTGCTGAACACGGTTTCCATGCTGGGCAACGAAACAGCACCAGCAGTGAGTGCCGTTTGTTCCCACAATGCAATGTGCACGGCCCAGTCAGAACGACCTTCGCCAAATTCTTGAGTGCCATCTAACGGATCAACAATCCACACTCGATCAGAACTCAATCGTTTGCGGTTATCTGCGCCCTCTTCAGAGAGCACTGCATCATTAGGGCGAAGTGCAGTAAATGCTTCCATGAGGAAGTTATGGGCAAGCATGTCGCCCGAATCTTTCAACTTCCACACCGTGGTGCCCGCTTCAATTTCTTGTTCGCGGTGAATCACCAAACGCTTGCCTGTTTCACGAGCTAGTTCAGTAGCAAGGTCGTGGTCAGAAAGTCCCTTCCAGGTTTCGAAGAGGGACTGGTTGCTCACTGCTGTCCGCGAGTCAAATCAATGGTGTCGCGAATCAGTGCGCGAACGTCATTCTCGTTAGCGCCGGCTTCCACCAAGGCACGCACTCTGTTTTCCACGCGCTCAGCCGCAACTTCATCAAATGCATCAAGACGCTTATTTCCATTAGTGGCAGACATGGTGATGAGCACAATTGCTGCACCCACCATGCACATTCCAATAGTGACAATGCCACCGTTGTTGTTGCTCACGATGGACGTGACGATGATGCCGGGAACTCCTGCGAGAAAAATGCCGAAGCACAGAATGCGAATGAGTTTGGCGGCCATCGTGATTACCTACTGAGCGGCTTGTACTTAATGCGGTGTGGCTGTTCTGCAGCAGAACCAAGCTCTTTGCGACGCCATGATTCGTATTCAGAGAAGTTGCCTTCAAACCAGCGCACTTGGCTGTCGCCTTCGAATGCAAGCACGTGAGTAGCAATGCGGTCGAGGAACCAGCGGTCGTGCGAAATCACCACAGCGCAACCAGGGAATTGCTCAAGCGCATCTTCTAAAGCGCGCAAGGTGTCAACGTCGAGGTCGTTGGTGGGTTCGTCGAGAAGCAATACGTTGCCGCCGCGCTTTAACACCTTTGCTAAGTGCACGCGGTTGCGCTCACCACCAGAAAGGTCTCCCACCAGTTTTTGCTGGTCAGCACCTTTGAAGTTGAAGCTTGCAACATACGCACGGCCGTGAATTTCACGGTTGCCCACCTTCATGTGTTCAACACCTTCAGTGATTTCTTCGTACACGGTCTTTGTTGGGTCAAGTGAGTCGCGGTTCTGGTCCACGTAACTCAATTGCACAGTGTCGCCCACGGTGACAGTGCCTGAATCGGGAGCTTCTTGACCAGTGAGCATTGCGAACAATGTTGTTTTACCTGCGCCGTTGGGACCGATGATGCCCACGATTCCGGCGGGAGGAAGAGCAAACGAAAGATCTTCAATCAGCAAACGATCGCCGAATCCCTTCGAGAGGTTTTCCACCTTGATCACGTTGTCGCCGAGGCGTCCGCCAGCAGGAATATGAATTTCCAATTTGTCGGGTCCGCGCTCGGCAGCCATTGCTTCTGCGTGCAACTTGTCGTACGCGGCAAGACGTGCTTTACCTTTTGCTTGGCGAGCCTTCGGCGACATCTTGACCCACTCGAGTTCGCGCTCAAGTGTGCGCTGACGCGAGTCACTTGCCTTCTCTTCAGATTCAAGACGTGTTTGCTTTTGCTCAAGCCACGAGGTGTAGTTGCCCTCGAAGGGGAAACCGCGTCCGCGATCAAGTTCAAGAATCCACTTGGCCACGTTGTCAAGGAAGTAGCGGTCGTGCGTAATTGCCACAACAGTGCCGGGGTATTCCTGCAAGAAACGCTCGAGCCAGTCAACGCTCTCTGCGTCTAAGTGGTTCGTGGGTTCGTCAAGCAACAAAAGATCAGGGCGCGACAACAACAAACGACACAATGCAACTCGGCGACGTTCACCACCAGACAACTTGGTGACATCGGCATCGTTCGGCGGGCAACGCAATGCATCCATGGCGATTTCTACGTTGCGATCAAGGCTCCACGCGTCGGCAGCGGCAATCTTGTCTTCCAGCTCCGCCTGCAGTGCGCCAACTTTTTCGTAATCGGCATCGGGGTCACCCCACATAGCCATCACTTCTTCGTAGCGAGCGAGCATGTCGCGAATAGGGGCCACGCCGTCCATCACATTGCCCAACACGTCTTTGGTGGGGTCAAGTTGAGGTTCCTGCTCGAGGAGACCCACGGTGAATCCGGGGGTGAGGCGAGCCTCGCCGGTGTAGCCGTCGTCAAGGCCAGCCATGACACGCAGGAGGCTGGACTTTCCGCTGCCGTTAGAGCCGATGACGCCGATTTTGGCCCCCGGATAGAACGAGAGCGAGATGTTCTCAAGGATGGTGCGGTCGGGCGGATAGAACCGGCCGAGCTTGTAACAGGTGTAAATGAACTCGTGCGCCATGGTGACCCGAGGTTAGTTCCCAGGTACACAGGTTCCCCTTGTCCGTTCGGTATGGCTGATACCTTGGAAACAGGTTCGCCCTGAGCGAACCGCGACTAAGGGGGAAACTCACATGACTGCAGCTAGTTGGCTCACTCAAGACCTATTACATGAATTCTGGTTCCGATACCTGCACATCCTCACAGGCATTGCTTGGATCGGACTTCTCTACTACTTCAACCTGGTGCAAGTGCCAGGCCTTGCTGCCTACGGCGACGAGGGCAAAGCACGCAACATCACGGTCACACAAATTGCCACACGCGCACTGTGGTGGTTCCGTTGGGCAGCAGTTGCCACCCTCGGTTCAGGCCTTCTTCTTGCAGGCGTGCCAAGCAGCTACATGAAGAACTTCATGAATCACACCGGTGATGACCTTGCTCTTAACGGCGGCAATGCTGCAATTGCATTGGGCATGATTTTGGGTATCACAATGGCTGCCAACGTGTGGATGATCATCTGGAAGAACCAGAAGGTTGTTATTGCAAACGCAACCAATGTTCTCAATGGTGGCGAGGCAAACCCTGACGCAGCAACAGCTGGTCGTCGCGCAATGCTCGCATCACGTCAGAACATGATCTTCTCCGTATCAATGTTGTTCATGATGGTGGGCGCAGCTCACTTGTTTGAGGCTGTTACCACAGCATCTTCAAGCGATGCGTCAACATACGTGCTCATCACAGTTGTTATTGCCGCATTGTTCCAATTGAACGCTCTCGGCAAGTTCGGTGGCATCAAGGCTGGCAACAAGATGTTGCTTCCATACGAAAGCCACAAGAACGCAATCATCACTTCGGTGGTCTTGCTTGCTATCAACTTGATTCTTGCGATTGTCCTTCTCGGATAATTCTCATTTCGAAAAGTGAAAGGGCCGCCCCATTGGGGCGGCCCTTTTGCGTTCTATGAACTTGTGATCAATCAACGACCAAAGTGGCCTTCATATTTGAGTGGCCGGGAACATCACACAACATCACGTAGGTGCCTTTTTCGAGATTCACGACTGCGGAATCTGAGTCACCTCGTTGTGCAGTCACCAACTTGAAATTTGCCACCTTCACTTTGTCTTTTGCGAGGATGAGTGTGTGGCGAACTGAGTCAGAGTTGGCATAGCCAATGGTGACTTCACCGGCTGTGACGGGGCCGTATTCGCTGGCGTCAAACTTGAGTGACGGAATGGCTTTCACCACCAACGTGCCTGGCGCAAATGTGGTGGTGGGGCTTGTGGCACCACTTCCACAGGCGGCAAGGAGGCCAAGGGACGCTACAAGAGGGGCAAGACGCTTCATGAGACCGAATTTACTTCCCCCCAGGCCAGAACAGCACTGTTCATAGGTACTGGTACAAGTACCATTTGTCACGCGGACAACGGCGTTCGTGATGTCGTGAAATTCGACGTCCATACCGCCCTTTGGGGCATCGATAGAGGCACACACCATGGCTGACATTGCAGATCGCACACAGGACTTCGGCGCAAACTCCTGGCTTGTAGAGGAAATGTACGAACAGTTTCGTGCAGACCCAGCATCCGTCAGCGAGGCCTGGCGCGAGTTCTTCTCCGACTACAAGTCGCAAGCATCTGGTGCAAGCAATGGTGCAGGTGCTTCGGCGCCGGCTGCTACTGCGTCAACTGTCGCAAGCTCCAACGTTTCCGCAGCAGCACCGGCGCCCGCCCCTGCAGCATCAACTGCAGCTCCCGTGGTTGCAAGTGCGCCGTCAACAATCGCCGCGCCTCCGGTACCGGCTGATGTCACTCCTGAACCAATTCGTGGTGTTGGTGCAGCGATTGTTACCAACATGGAACGAAGCCTCACAGTTCCAACCGCAACAAGCTTTCGCAATGTTCCTGCACGACTTCTTGAAGTGAACCGCAAGGGCATCAACGACTACCGCTCACGTCATGGTTTGAGCAAGGTGTCGTTCACGCACATCATCGCTCACGCAATTGTGCGTGCAATTGCCGATGCCGTGCCCAACATGAAGAACTCCTACACGTTCGATGCTGATGGCAAGCCGCAACTCGTGCGCAATCCACACGTGAATGTGGGTCTTGCGGTGGACGTTGACAAGGGTGATGGCACGCGCAACCTTGTGGTTCCCGTGTTGCGCGATGCAGACACGCTTGATTTTGCCGGCTTCCTTGTTGCATATGACGAAATCATTCGCAAGGTGAAGAACAACAAACTCACCATTGCCGACTTCCAGGGCGCAAACGTATCCATTACAAACCCCGGCACCATCGGCACTGTGCAGTCAGTGCCACGCCTCATGCCTGGCCAAGGCGTGATTGTTGGTGTTGGATCCATTGATTACCCCGCAGAGTTCCAAGGTGCAGATACTGCAAACTTGAACACCCTCGGTATTTCAAAAGTTGTCACTGTCACCAGCACGTACGACCACCGCATCATTCAAGGTGCCGAAAGTGGTTTGTTCCTGAAGCGTGTGCACGAAATGCTTCTTGGCGAACATGGTTTCTACGACGACATGTTCCGCAGCCTGGGCATTCCGTATCAGGCAGTGCAGTGGTCCTCAGACGTTTCACCGTTGAACCGCGAAGAAACAATGATGCACAAGCAGATGCAGGTGAGCATGTTGGTGCGTGCTCACCGCGTTCGTGGTCACCTCATTGCCGACATCGACCCGCTTCGCTGGAAGGCGCCTCGTCTTCCTCGCGAGTTGAACCCCGATAATTACGGCCTCACCATTTGGGACCTTGAGCGTGAGTTCCTCACGGGTGGCGTTGCCGGTAGCACCAAGCTCACACTTGATGAATTGCTGGGTGTATTGCGCGACGCGTACTGCCGCACCATTGGCATTGAGTACATGCACATTCAAGACACCGATGAACAGCGTTGGATTCAGTCACGAGTAGAGGGCGTCACCTTCACGCCAACTCTTGACGAGAAGTTGCGCATTCTTGAGCGTTTGAATGCGGCAGAAGCATTCGAAAAGTTCCTTGCCACCAAATACGTGGGCACAAAGCGTTTCGGTCTTGAAGGTGCAGAGTCAATGATTCCTATCGTTGACGAAATTCTTTCAGCAGCCGCTGATGAAGGAATGGAAGCAGCAGTTCTCGGTATGCCTCACCGCGGTCGTTTGAACATTCTTGCCAACGTGATGGGTAAGAGTTACGACCAAATCTTTAAGGAATTCGAAGGCCACATTGGTGCAGATTCCGTGCAGGGCAGTGGCGACGTGAAGTATCACCTTGGTGCACACGGCACGTACACCTCACGAAATGGCGCCGGCATTGAAGTAGAACTTGCTGCAAACCCCAGCCACTTGGAAACAGTGAACGGCATCGTGCTTGGCATGGTGCGTGCAAAGCAGGACAAGATCGAACCACCGCTTGCGTACAGCGTGTTGCCATTGCTCATGCACGGTGACGCTGCGTTTGCTGGTCAGGGCATTGTTGCTGAAGGTCTTGCAATGAGTGACATCAATGGCTACCGCGTGGGCGGCACCATTCACCTTGTGGTGAACAATCAAATTGGTTTCACCACCGCACCGCAGTTTGCACGTTCATCGCAATATGCAACAGATGTTGCAAAAACTGTGCAGGCGCCAATCTTCCACGTGAATGGCGACGACCCAGAAGCATGTGCACGCGTTGCGCGTCTTGCCTTCGAATACCGTCAGAAGTTCCACAAAGACGTAGTGATCGACATGATTTGTTACCGCTTGCACGGTCACAACGAAGGTGATGATCCGAGCTACACACAACCACTCATGTACAAGGCCATTGCGGAAAAGCGCAGTGTTCGCAAGATGTACGTGGAAGAACTGGTGAAGCGCGGCGATATCAGCCTCGAAGTTGCAGAACAAGTACTGCAGGATTACCAAGGCAAGCTTCAGGTTGCTCTCGACGACACTCGTGCACATGCGCCAGAGAAGGTGAAAGTGGGAAGGCCACCCGCACCGCTTGGTGTGTTGCCGCCAGCCAACACTGCAATCGACAAGGCAACGGTGGAGCGTATTTTCACGCAGCTCACGAATTACCCCGAAGATTTCCATCCGCATCCGAAGCTTGCGCGACAGTTTGAAGCACGCGTGAAGCAATACGAAGCAGAAGGCGATTTCGAATGGGCAGTGGGTGAAGCTCTCGCTATTGGCTCATTGGTGCTTGAAGGTTTTGATGTTCGCCTCATGGGTGAAGACTCACGACGCGGCACATTCAGCCATCGCCACGCAGCGCTTGTTGATTACGAGAACGAAAACGATTTCATTCCGTTGCAGAAGCTTTCCGGAGCATCAGGCAAGTTCTGGGTGTATGACTCATTGCTGTCTGAATATGCAGCACTTGGTTTCGAATACGGCTACTCACATGCCAACCGCGATGCGTTGGTGATGTGGGAGGGCCAGTTCGGCGACTTCGTGAACGGCGCTCAAATTGTGATCGACCAATACATCGTTGCTGCCGAAGACAAGTGGAAGCAGCAAAACGGACTCGTCATGTTGTTGCCTCACGGCTTCGAAGGTCAAGGCCCCGAGCACTCAAGCGCGCGTATCGAACGTTTCTTGCAGATGTGTGCCGAAGACAACATTCAAGTTGTGAACTGCACCACCGCAGCGCAGTACTTCCACGTATTGCGCCGCCAGTTGCACCGAGACATTCGCAAGCCATTGGTGATCTTCACACCGAAGCAGCCACTTCGTATGAAGGAAAGCCGCTCGAAGGTCGACGAGTTCACCACCGGTTCTTTCCGCGAAGTTCTCGATGACCCATTTGTCACTGACAAGTCGTCTGTGAAGCGCATCGTGTTGTGCAGTGGCAAGGTTGCATGGGATGCAGTCAATGAGCGCGTGAAGCGCAATGCACCTGTTGCAGTTGTTCGTGTTGAACAGTTGTATCCGTTCCCTATCGACCAGATCAACGACATCATCGCGAGCTATCCAAACGCGAAGGAAATCGTGTGGTTGCAAGAAGAGCCAGAGAACATGGGTCCTTGGCACTTCGTTGAGCACCTCATCTGGCGTGTGAAAGAACGTGGCTACGACTTGCGTCATGTTGCTCGTGTGCCATCAGGAAGCCCTGCTACCGGATCAAAGGCGATTCACGATCAAGAACTTGTCGACCTCATGGACGAAACGTTCCAGGGTTTCTAAAAAAAGTTAGAACGTCAGGCCAATGTGGCCCGACAACTCTTCCAATGCAATGTCTGGTTTGCCCACCTTGATGGTGCGCATACCCATGGCTGCTGCTGGTTTCAAGTTGATGCCCAGGTCATCGAGAAACACGCATTCGGTGGGCGACACGTTGAGTAGCTCGCATGCGATTTCATAAAAGCGTGGCTCGGGCTTGCGGCAACCCACCTTGCTGCTCTCCACCACGTGGTTGAACTTCTTCATAATGGCCGCCACCTCGGCTTGGCGCGGTGTGGGGTCGGGCGTTGTTACCACCACGTTGTTCGTGAGGCACGCGGTGAGAAAGCCGGATGCAATCACGTGGTCAAGAGCAGCCACCATGCTGGGGCGCACATCACCGCTGAGCAATGCAAGAACATCGGCGCCGGGAATGCGATGGCCGAGTGCTTCGCTCTCGCTCGCGAACTGAGTATCGAATTCAGCAGGGGAGATATCGCTGCGCTCAAGCAGGGCCCACGCATTGGAATCGGGGTTGGTGGAGTTCACCGTGCGGATGATGTCGAGGGGCAGGCCCTTCTCGGATTCGTATTGATTGAAGGCTTCGAAGGGACTAGAGAGGATGACCCCGCCAAAATCCCACAAAACGGCTCTAATTCCATTTGTCACTGGGTCAGATTAGGTCGGATTGTCCCCGTTCAAGGGGGTTGGGGTGGGACAATGGCTATGTGCCAAAACTGATTGTCGTCGACGGATCGAATATCGCCACTGAGGGTCGCTCAGAGCCCAGCCTCGCTCAGTTGCAAGACGCGGTCATGGCTCTTATGGAGGAATACAAGGGCGCCAAGGTGTCCGTTGTTGTTGACGCCACATTTGGTCACCGCATTTCGAAGAAAGAACGCGCTGAGTTCGATCACGCCATCGCAAATAATGAACTTGTAGCGCCACCAGCCGGTGCAGTGGGCCGTGGAGATGCGTTCATTCTTGCCATTGCCGATAAGTCGGGCGCATCTATTTTTTCGAACGACAGTTTCCAAGAGTTCCATGGCAAGTACAAGTGGCTGTTCGAAGACGGTCGTCTCATTGGTGGCAAAGCAGTGCCGCATGTTGGTTGGGTATTCGTTGAGCGCTTGCCTGTGCGCGGACCCACCAGTCGCCGTTCGGTGAAGAGTGGAGCTGTTGTTCCGAAGGAATTGCCAAAGGCCAGCCCTGAAGCAAGCAAGCCCATGCCAGTGCCCAAAGGTCCACCACCAGGTGCACGCAAATCTGCACGACCTGCTGCGCGTGCATCAGCTCCGGCCGCAGCCCCAGCTCGCACAACTGCAATGGCAAACGATGTCATGCCGTACTTGTCGTTCGTGGAAAAGCATCCCGTGGGCACAAAGGTGAAAGCCGTTGTGGATACGTATGCAGCAAATGGCATCACGGTAAAAGTTGGAGACATTTCTGGTTACGTCTCATTGCGCAATATGGCCACACCTCCACCACGCAGTGCGCGAGATCTTTTCAAGTTGGGTGACACCGTTGCGCTCATGGTGAGTGGATACACACCATCACGTCGCAGTGTGGACCTTGGTGTGCCTGATGTAGTCACCGCAAACCTCAAGGTTGTTGACAAGAAGGCTGCACCAACAAAGAGTGCGAAAAAAGCAACTGCCACGAAAGCTGCTGCTGCTAAAGCTGCACCCGCGAAGAAGGTTGTTGCCAAAAAAGCTGCGGCGCCTGCGAAGAAAGTGGTGGCCAAGAAGGCTGCTGCACCCGCAAAGAAAGCAGCAGTGAAGAAGGCTGTTCCGGCCAAGGCTGTAGCAAAGAAGGTTGTTGCCAAAAAGGCTGCGCCCGCCAAGAAGGCCACGCCGGCAAAGAAGCCAGCCAAGAAGGCATAAAGCCCAATAGCCGCGCCAATTAGCCCACGAACTACGGTCTAGATGTGCTGATTGCCACCTGGAACGTCAACTCTCTCAAAGCTCGACTACCGCGCGTACAAGCGTGGATAGAAGAAGTGCAGCCCGATGTTCTGTGCATGCAAGAAACCAAGCTTGCACAGGAAAAGTTTCCTCATGAAGCATTCGCCGAAATGGGATATGAGAGCGCTCATTTCGGTCAGGGTCAATGGAACGGCGTTGCAATTATTTCCAAAGTAGGTCTTACCGACGTGGTGCAAAACTTTGCGCCTGGCATTGAACCAGACCACGAAGCTCGTTTCCTCACTGCAACATGTGGCGGCATTCGCATTTCATCGTGTTACGTACCCAATGGTCGCGAGCTTGATAACGATCACTATCAATACAAGTTGTCGTGGCTGAAGCGTTTGCGAGCCACTCTCGATGCGGCGAATAAGCCCACCGACGACGTGATTGTGTGTGGTGACTTCAACATCGCCCCCGAAGATCGCGATGTGTGGGATGTAAAGCAGTTTGAAAACGCCACCCACGTGAGTGTTCCCGAGCGTGAAGCACTTGCACACGTGTGTGAGTTCGGCATGGAAGACACGTTCCGTCACTTCCATCAAGAGTCGGGCATCTATTCATGGTGGGATTACCGCGGTGGTTCGTTCTACAAGGGCCACGGCATGCGTATCGACTACTTGTTGGCCACGAAGTCGGTGATGAACCGCTCAACGTGGGTGGGCATTGACCGCAACGCACGAAAGGGCGAGTCGCCGAGTGATCATGTGCCAGTGATGGTGAAAGTGAGCGAGAAATGACCAACGACAACATCGATAATTCAGTGTCGTTTCCTTCATTTCATGAGCGTGCTACTCCACTGACATCAGCAGATCAGGCGCGAATTCGGTTGGCAAGTGCACTTCGCATTTTGATTACCGATTCATTTCTTTCTACTGCGCCCATAGAAAATATTGACGCTGCAATTCGCCATATCGAAGCCGCAATTCAAGAAGTCAGTGCTGATGGTGTGGTGGGCAGTGCAGCAGCCGAATCACACTTCTCTGATCGCAGTCCGTTCTATGGTGCGATGAACCCCATCTCCATGCCCATGGTGATGACACGTGATGTCAACTTTGGTGAGTTCGGAGCCATCATCGGAACTGGCACATTTACCGAGCCATATGAGGGTCCTCCGGGTCATATTCACGGCGGTTTCATTGCTGCAGCATTCGATGAAGTGTTGGGCATGGCGCAATCACTCACTGGCCGCCCCGGCATGACCGGCACTCTCACCATCAAATATCGCGCACCAACGCCGTTGAACACGCCGATTGTGTACAAGGGCTGGGTTGATCGCGTGGATGGTCGCAAAATCTTTTGCAAAGGTCAATCATTTAACGGCGACACATTGTGCGCGGAAGCAGAAGTGCTGTTCTTGTCAATGCCACCAGAGATGATGGATCTCTTGCGCAAGGGCAGAGACTTAACTACTCCGCCGCAGTTCCCATAACGGCAAGTAGTTCTTCGCCAAAACGACTGGCAAAAATGTCGCCGATGATGTCAGCAATCTGCTGCACAGTTATGGGTTTCCGTCTCGCCAGTTCTTTAATTTGTCGATCAGTCAGTGGATGACTTCCTGATATCGCAGCTTTTCTGACGCCCCACAGTTTCAGTTGCCCAACTACCGGATCTTCCTTTTTGCGTGCAGCCGTAGCCACGCGACGGAACGCTTCGGGTGGTGCATCGGCAATTCGCTGTGCCGTGGTGTACGACGGAAGCAGTGGCGACGGACCTGTTGAACGATTGTTGCGCTTGTCTGTCCACGTAATCACTAATTCGTCTGCGGCGCGAGTGAACGCCACATAAGCAAGGCGAGCCTCTTCACTCTTTGCGGCAGCTGTGCGTGCGCGACTGAACGGCAACAAGCCTTTCTCTGCGCCAGCCACCACCACATATGACCATTCACGGCCTTTGGCTGCATGGAAGGACAACACTTCAACTCCGTCGGACTCTGCAACATCGGCAGACGTGGTGAGCCATGTGCCGAATGATCGACCGTCGACCATGCCTGAGCGATTGTTGTCAAGAAAGTCGCGCACATATTTCGCAACCACATAATCAGGATCGTCTGTGTTGTAGTCACCCGTATCGAGAATGTCTGCTGCAAAAGCAGTGAGTTCGTCACGACCAGTGCATTCGGTTGCGGCTGACACGGCGCGACCCCATTCACCACCACGGCGTGAAGATCGCACGGGAATTCCCACTCTTGCGAGATCTTCTCGAATGGCATCTGCATGTGCATTGATGCGTGTGAGCACTGCTATATCGCTCCATGCACGATGTGAGCCGTGCGCGCGCAACACAGCCTTTGTAATGAAATCACGTTCTTTGGAGTCGTCGGCTTGACGTTCGAGGCGCACAGGTGCGCCGTTTGCACGGCGAGAAACGGCATCTGCTGTTTGTCCGTCACGCGCCAATGCGCTCACAGCCATGTTCACAATTTCCGGTGTGCATCGATAGTTCGATGGCAACGAAATCACATGTGCGCCGCCACCAATAGAGGGCAACGTGTCAAACAACGTTTTGTCGGCACCGTTGAATCCGTAGATGGCCTGGTTGGGGTCGCCCACCAAGAACAAATCTGGCGAGGCAGGAAGAAGCACTTTTAGGAACTCATATTGCAATGGGTTCATGTCTTGCGCTTCGTCAACCGAGATGTGTCGGTATTGAAAACGAATTGATTCACGTAAACGTTGATCTTTCGCCGCATCATTCACAACAGCGGTCATGAAGTCGTTTAAGTCAATAACGCCGCGCTTCTTTTTCAGTTGCTCATAGGCGGCGAAGATTTCAGCGAAGCGCCCTGAAGATAGCGGTAACTGAATGGCATCAACAGCTTGTAGTGCCTCCACCGCAGTAGTTGGGTTCACCATTCGGGCGTGTGCCCAGTCGATACCTGACAAAACATCGAACACGCTGATCTTGCGCTCATCAACTGTCATGCATTGGTTAATCAATGATGCTCGGTTGTTCACAATGACAGGAGCTCGTTTGCCGCGGTCTTCGAGGTATTGCATCATGACGCGACGTGCGATGGCATGGAACGTGCCAATGGCGGGACGACCGTCAAGGTCGAACGATGCAAGTCGGCTTCGCATTTCGGTTGCCGCTTGTCGCGTGAATGTAATAGCGAGAGTGCGCTCGATATCTGCAGTGTCGCTGAGCGCACGCCACGCAATGCGACGAGTAAGTACGGTTGTCTTGCCCGACCCTGCTCCGGCGCGCACCACCACAATTCCTACAGGCGCAGTAACGGCTGCACGCTGATCGGCATCAAGCCCAGCCAGTACAGAATCAGCCGTGTGCGACGAGGAAGAGGGGGAAGGCTGGTCAAATCGCACCCCTTGAAACTAGGCGTTGTTAGCCTCGCTTCATGCCCTTCCCAAAACGATTGTTGAACGACTACGAATCCATGGTGCTCGACCTGCATCCGCACTGGTGGTTCTATGGCCCCGAGGCACTGTCGTTAGTTGGCTCAATGGTGCTCACCAGTTTTGTTTTGGGGAAAACATCGGGTGGCCTTGAAACGTTCTTGAAGTACCCAAGCTTCGGCATCATTGTGGTGGTAGCTGCGTGGCTAGCTGTCACAGTGGTGAAGTGGCGCACCACGTACTTTGTGGTCACGTCCCATCGTCTGATTTATCGCCAAGGGGTGATGGCGCGCGGTGGCATTGAGATTCCGTTGGAAAAAGTGAACAACGTGAACTTCGAGCAAGGCATTTTTGAACGCCTCATTGGGGTGGGCACCTTGCTGATCGAATCAGGTGGAAAAGATGGCCAACAGCGGTTCACCGATATCGCTCAGCCGGAGTCAGTGCAAAACATCATTCACTCCACCATGCAGAACCTCACGGCTAGCAATTTCACCTCTGCTCCTTCAGTGCGCAGTGTGGCCACTGAAATCGAGAAATTAGAGGCTCTTCGGGACCGCGGCACCCTCACGGACGAGGAATTTGAGGCTCAAAAGCGACGTCTTCTCGGCTGATTCGTCCGCTTTGTCTCAAGGGTGCTGCCACCTGAGAGAATGGTCAAATGGCTCAAGCACTTTTGCCCTCTGGCGTCAATATTGAATTCGAAACCATGGGCGATGCTTCGCACCCCACCCTGTTGTGGATCATGGGGTTCGGTGCGCAGTTAACTGCATGGAATGAAGACTTCATGAAGCTCTTTGTTGACCAAGGCTTCCATGTGGTGCGTTTCGACAATCGTGATTGTGGTTTGTCATACAAGCACGATGGCGTCATGGTTGACACCGACAAAGTTGTGATGGCGGCCATGATGGGCGACACGGCGCCCGAGGTGCCATACACGCTGTCTCATATGGCTGCAGACGCAGCAGGTGTACTTGATCATCTCGGTATTGAGAAGGCGCACATCATCGGCGCATCAATGGGCGGCATGATCGCGCAAACATTTGCCCTTGAGCACCCGCATCGCACGCAAAGTCTTGTTTCCATCATGTCGGTCACCGGTGACCTTGCATACGGAACTCCTACGGAAGATGCTTTGGCCGCATTGGTGGCCGCACCACCGCCAGACCGCGCCGGTTACATCGAGTCAGCCAAGTCATGGTCAATCTGGGGTTCGAAGAAATACTTCGACCTCAATGAGGCACGTGAACGTGCCGGTCGTGAATACGACCGCAGCTTCTACCCCGAAGGCACGCATCGTCAGATGGCGGCCATTTATGCGTCGGGTGACCGCAGCGAAGCGCTCACCACACTCAATACGCCAACACTTGTTATTCATGGCACTGACGACACGTTGCTCACACCATCAGGTGGCGATCGCACGGCTGAACTTATTCCAGGTTCAGTGTTGTTGAAGGTAAAAGACATGGGTCACGACATGCCACAGCCACTGTGGCCATTGTTTGTTGACGCCATCACTTCACACGCACGTCGCGCGCAATAACGCTCTACTCACTTCACTTACTCAAAGGGGAACACCGTGGCCGGTCCACTCAACGGATACAAGATCATTGAAATTGCAGGCATCGGACCAGGTCCGTTTGCCGCAATGTTGTTGTCAGACATGGGAGCCGAAGTGATTCGCGTAGACCGTGCGCAAGCAGTGCGCGGTCCAGCACCTGACACTGCCGCAGGTGATATTTCACTGCGCGGTCGCAAGAACATTGCACTTGACCTCAAGAACCCTGAAGGCGTTGAGGCATTGTTGCAATTGGTGGAATCAGCAGATGCCCTCATTGAAGGATTCCGCCCTGGCGTGATGGAACGTCTTGGCGTTGGTCCTGATGTGTGTTTGGCACGCAACCCCAAGTTGGTGTTCGGTCGTATGACGGGTTGGGGTCAAGAAGGCATGTATGCAAATGCAGCTGGTCATGACATCAACTACATCGCGCTTGCTGGTTCTCTTGCGCATTTCGCACGTGCAGGCGGACAGCCAACACCACCACTCAACATGGTGGGCGACTTTGGCGGCGGCGGCATGTTCCTTGCATATGGCGTTGTATGCGGAATTCTCGAAGCAGTGAAGAGTGGCAAGGGTCAAGTGTGTGACACTGCCATGGTTGATGGCACCGCAGTACTCATGACCATGTTCTGGTCAATGATGTCGTCAGGCATCTTCAACGAAAATGCACCTGGTACAAACCTTCTCGACACCGGTGCGCACTTCTATGACACCTTCGAATGCAAAGACGGCAAGTGGGTATCGCTGGGCTCCATCGAGCCTCAGTTCTATGCAGAATTGTTGAAGCTCACGGGCCTTGAAGGCGATCCTGAATTTGCGAAGCAAATGGATTCATCTATGTGGCCACACCTCAAGACTCGCTTGCAAGATGTGATGAAGCAGAAGACGCAAGCTGAGTGGTGCGACATTATGGAAGCAACCGATGTGTGCTTCGCCCCAGTTCTCACCATGACCGAGGCAGCCAAGCATCGACACAACGTAGAGCGCAAAACATTCATTGAAGTTGCTGGGAAAACTCAACCAGCACCAGCGCCACGTTTCTCACGCACAGTTCCTGAAGTGACGCAGGTGCCAGCACACGCTGGTCAGCACACTGCTGAGGTTTTGAATGCATGGGGCGTGAAGAATGTTGATGCACTTCTTGCCAGCGGCGCAGCGAAGCAGGCATAACGAGTGGCAACTCTTGTTTGTTTTCATGCCCACCCTGATGACGAGTGCATCGGCACAGGTGGCACCATTGCGCGCGCATCCGCAGAAGGACACCGCGTAGTTCTGGTTGTTGCCACCAACGGTGACCACGGCGAATTAACCGAAGGCATCACCACACCGGAACAACTGGTTGTTCGTCGTCGTGAGGAAACTCTTGCATCTGCTGCAACCTTGGGTGTTCATCGCGTTGAATGGCTTGGCTACAACGACAGCGGCATGACTGGCTGGGAGCAAAACACTGCACCGGGCGCATTCTGCAATGCCTCGCTTGTCGAAGCTGCGCACAAACTTGCAGCAATTCTCAAGGAAGAAAACGCTGACGTGCTCACCACATATGACTGGCACGGCGGCTACGGCCACCCTGACCACATCATGGTGCACAAGGTGGGTCATCGTGCCGCAGAGTTATTCCCATCAGTGCGTGTTCTTGAAGGCACCATGAATCGCGACCAAATTCGTCGCGGTATTGAAGCAGCACGAGCAGCCGGACTCATGGGTCCCGACGAAGGTTTCAATGTTGACGGACCTGCAGACGATGGCAACCCCATGGGTTCCCTCGAATCAGAAATCAACATCAAAGTAAATGTGCGTGAGTTCGCAATGAAGAAGCGTGATGCAATGAAGTGTCATGCAAGTCAACTCACCGACAGCAGCTTCTTCATGCAGATGCCTGATGAGAGATTCGTTGAACAGTTTGGCAATGAGTGGTTTATTGAGCCGGGCAACAACGCAGCAATGCGTGAGGGTTGGATCTTCGAATGAGCCGCATCTACATGGTGCGTCACGGTCGCGCCGCAGCTGGTTGGAACGTTGACCCCGACCCTGCACTCGACGAACAAGGTCGCAGTCAATCGCTGGCTGTGGCTTCGAAACTGTCACCACTTGGTCCGTTGCCTGTAATGAGCAGTCCGTTGTTACGTTGCCAACAAACCGCATTCCCATTGGCAACAGCGTGGAAGCAAGAAGTCACGATTGAGCCAATGGTGGGGGAGATACCTTCGCCCGAGGGATATTCGCTGGAGACCCGTAGTGAATGGTTGCGCGCCGCCATGGCCACCACGTGGAGCGCAGTAGCGCAAGAATCTGGCGCGCATTACGCCGAGTATCACGCCAACATTGCAAAGACAGTGGCATCGCTCACCACCGACACGGTGATCTTCAGTCACTTCATTGC
The DNA here is from genome assembly GCA_947447175.1 of Acidimicrobiaceae bacterium. Lineage (GTDB taxonomy): Bacteria > Actinomycetota > Acidimicrobiia > Acidimicrobiales > Ilumatobacteraceae > UBA2093. The sequence continues at coordinate 22,775 of CANFIM010000003.1, forward strand.
CATCAACGCGGTGATTGGCGCAGCCACTAATGACGACCGTGTACTTATTCACCATCTCGAGAACTGTTCGGTCAGTGTGTTTGACACCGATGGGGCAGGCGGGCTGACACTGGTAGAGGTTGGCGGCGAAGACGTCAATACTCTCGTCCGTTAGTCCCTAGCAATCACCGCAGAGTAGATTCGTTTCGTGCTCAGTCTTTTGCTTGTTGACATCCACAAATCGTGGGCGTGGGTGGCCATTCTGAGCAATGCCTTTGCTGGCCTCTGGGCACTCGGTGCTCACAAGATCACCCCGTTGCGCACTCGCGCGCTCTGGTGGTTCACCGGTGCAGCTGAGTTCTCCATTTTCATTCAGGTAGCCCTTGGTGTCGCGCTGGTGAACAAGGGGCACGTGTTCAAGCAGTTCCACGCGTTCTACGGATTTGTGGCCATCATGGCAATCGCCATTGTCTACTCGTACCGCCACCAACTCAAGAGTCGGGTGTACCTGCTGTACGGATTCGGAGGGCTCTTCTTCATGGGTCTCGGAATTCGTGCAATGCTTGTTGGTCAGTAACTGTTTCAGTAACTACCAAGGGGGAATCGCATGGCGCGATTAAGAGAAGTGTCTCGTGCACAAGCAAGCGGTCTTGTATTGACGATGTACAACATGTTGTTTGGAGATCGCGACCCAGTGGTGGAACGCGGTACCGCTACCGGCACACCTGGTGACTGGTGGACAGTGTTTGCATTAGTGCCCGAAGTCTTCGAACACTCGGTGAAGGGCTTTGCGCTATATCAAAATCCCGAGCGCATTCTCAGCCCACAATTGCGTGAGCTCGGCATGACGCGTTGTGGCTGGGCTCGTCAAAGCTTGTTTGTGTACTCGCAGCATTGCAAAAGTTGTCGCAGTGCCAATATTCCCGAGGAAAAGATTGAGGCCATTCCTCATTGGGAAGTAGCAACGTGTTTCGAACCAGCAGAACGTGCAGTTCTCGCATACACCGATGCGCTTGTGTACGACGGTGGGCGAGTAGCCGATGGTGTTTTTGCCGAATTAAAGAAGCACCTCAGCGATGAAGAGATTCTGGAGTTCACCTACATCATCAGCATGTACGAAATGCATGCAGTGATGAGTCGCGCGCTCAAAGTTGAATTTGATGACGTGGAAGAACGTATGAAAGAAGTTGACGGCCCCGACGGCCCACGCATGGCACTCAAAGTTCGCTAAGTCGCAACAAACAAAAGAGCCCCCGCACCAAAGTGCGAGGGCTCTTTTTCGTTTCTAACGAATTAGGCGAATGCCTTCTCAAGTTCTGTGAGTTTGGCTGCAAGTGCTGCTGGCAACTTGCCGCCGAACTGTGCGTAGTGATCCTTGATTTGTGGAATGGCTGACTTCCAGCCATCAACATCAACCGAGAGAATTGTCTCAAGGTCGCCCATATTTACATCGAGACCATTGATGTCGATGTCTGATGGTGCAGGCAAGTAACCGATGTCGGTCTTGTGTGCGTTTGCCTTGCCGTCAACACGGTCGAAGATCCACTTGAGCACGCGGCTGTTCTCTCCGTAGCCAGGCCACATGAACTTGCCGTCTTCGTCACGACGGAACCAGTTCACGAAGAAAATCTTCGGAAGGTTCTCGCTCTTGGTGGCTGCGCCAACCTTGAGCCAGTGACCGAAGTAGTCGGCCATGTTGTAACCGCAGAACGGAAGCATTGCCATGGGGTCGAAGCGAAGGTTGCCCACTGCGCCAGCCTGAGCAGCTGTGGTTTCCGAGGCCATGATCGAACCAAGGAACACGCCGTGATCCCAATCGAATGCTTCGGTGACCAAAGGAACTGTGGTGCGACGACGTCCGCCGAACAAGATTGCCGAGATGGGCACGCCTGCTGGGTCTTCCCATTCAGGTGCAATACATGGGCACTGCGATGCAGGTGCGGTGAAGCGTGCGTTTGCGTGTGCAGCAACTTCGGTGGACTCTGGGGTCCACTGGTTGCCCTTCCAGTCGGTTGCACGTGCTGGTGGAGTGTCGCTCATGCCTTCCCACCACACGTCACCTTCAGAGGTGAGTGCTGTGTTGGTGAACAATGAGTTGCCCCACAGTGTTTCCATTGCGTTTGCGTTGGTGTCGTACCCGGTGCCAGGTGCAACGCCGAAGAAACCAGCTTCAGGGTTGATGGCGTACAAGCGGCCGTCTTCACCGAACTTCATCCAGCAAATGTCGTCACCAATTGTTTCGGCCTTCCAGCCTGGAATGGTGGGAACAAGCATGGCGAGGTTTGTCTTGCCACATGCCGATGGGAATGCCGCAGCGATGTACTTCGATTCGCCTGCAGGGTTGGTGAGCTTGAGAATGAGCATGTGTTCTGCTAGCCAGCCTGCATCGCGAGCCATGACCGAAGCGATACGAAGCGCGAAGCACTTCTTACCCAACAATGCGTTGCCGCCGTATCCCGAGCCATACGAAAGAATTTCGCGGGTCTCTGGGAAGTGAACGATGTACTTGTTGTCGGGGTTGCATGGCCATGAAGAATCCTTCTGGCCTGGTGCAAGGGGAGCGCCCACTGAGTGAACACAAGGCACCCAGTCGTTGTTGGCGAGAACATCAAGTGCGCCTTGGCCCATACGGGTCATGATGCGCATGCTCACAGCAACGTATGCGCTGTCGGTGAGCTGTACACCAATGTGCGCGATAGGTGAACCAAGGGGTCCCATTGAGAAAGGAACCACGTACATGGTGCGACCCTTCATGGCGCCCTTGTACAACGAATTCATTTCTGCGCGCATCTCAGATGGTTCGCGCCAGTTGTTGTTAGGGCCAGCGTCTGATTCGTTTGCTGAACAAATGAATGTGCGATCTTCTACGCGTGCAACGTCGCCTGGGTCAGAGTGTGCCCAGTAACTGTTGGGACGCTTTGCTTCATCAAGTTTGGTGAAGGTTCCGGCATCAACGAGTGTCTGGCACAAGGCCTCGTATTCGTCGGCGGATCCGTCACACCAGTAGATGGATTCGGGCTGAAGAATTTCTGCCCAATCGTTCACCCATTGTTGAAGACGGGTGTTACCGGTGCTTGCAGCCATGTGTTGACCTCTTGTGTGCGGTGGCGGGTAAAGAAAGTGCGCACGAATGCGCAACCCAAACCTTAGGGCTAAACGCCCGGTGTACCCATATCCGACTCAGACCCAAGGCTGAGACAAGTGGCACGACCTGCGTCGTCGAGGGTGAATACAACACGCTGGCCTTGGCGCAGCATGCGGAAAATGGAGCCCTCGAGCGCATTGGCCGCAAGGGAGTATTCGGCGAGATTGGTGTCGCAAACGATGACGCCATCACCAGAGGTGGGGTCGTATGCCTTGATAACGCCTTGCATGGCGATTGGCCTTAGCGTCCGGCCTTGACGACTTTGCCCGACTTGATGCATGCGGTGCATGCATAGACGCGGCGAGGTGAGCCTTTAACAATGGCACGAACGCGCTGGATATTTGGGCTCCAACGGCGCTTGGTACGGACGTGTGAGTGAGACACTGACATGCCCCAAGATGGGCCCTTGCCACAAACTTCGCAAACTGCAGCCATGTTGAGATCCTCTTCGTGATGCGGAACCCTCTGGCTCCGAACGCAGAGATAAAAACTACCAGCGAGACCAAAGCGACCCCAACCGCCAGAGGAAAGTAACCTCAGAACCGTGGCAAAGCTGGAGCGACTAGGGGCAGAAGATCTTCGACGGACCGTCGTGACCTTCCGAGACGCCATGAAGGCCCATGCCCCTGGCATCAACCGCCTCAACGTTTATCCAGTACCCGATGGGGATACCGGCACCAATATGGCTCGCACGCTCGATGCCGTGGTGGCTGAGTTGGACAGTGCTGCCCCCGAGATGCAGCCCACCTGCCAGGCCATTAGTCATGGGTCCCTCATGGGTGCCCGCGGCAACAGTGGCGTCATTCTCAGCCAAATTCTTCGCGGACTGGCCGGAACCATCAGCGAAGTGAAAGACGGTTCGGCCACCGCAGCCCAAATTGCCGACGCCTTAAAGAAGGCATCAGCCGCCGCATACGAGGCAGTTCTCAAGCCCATCGAAGGCACCATTCTTACTGTGGTGCGCGAAGCCGCCGACGGTGCGGCAGTGGCGGCAACGGGTGGCGCAACGTTGTCAGCCACGTTGCAAGCAGCTCGTGTTGCAGGTCGCGATGCACTTGCACGCACACCCGACATGTTGCCTGTGTTGAAAGATGCCGGCGTTGTTGATGCTGGTGGCGCAGGCTTTTTACTTTTGCTCGACTCTGCCATTCACGTTGTTGATGGCGAGCCAATGCCCGAACCAGACGAATCTGCTGGTCCGTCAGTTGAACAATTCGAAGCTGTTGCAAAGCGTCATCACGAAGACGGCACCGTTGACGTGAGCGAACTTCGATACGAAGTGATGTTCTTGCTTGATCTCAATGATGCAAAGTCGTCCGACTTCAAACAAGCGTGGGGATCCATTGGTGATTCCATTGTTGTGGTGGGTGGTGACGGTTTGTACAACTGCCACATTCATACCAACGACATTGGCGCCGCAATCGAAGCGCCGTTGCTCTTGGGTGGTCGCCCCAAGCAAATTCGCGTGACCGATCTTTTTGAAGAAGTGTCAGAAGAGCACGCAGCACGCGAAGCCGAACTTGGCGCACCAATTACATCGCGCACTCATACGTCATCGCTTCCGCCGGTCACGTGCGCCGTTGTGGCCGTTGCAAGTGGTGATGGACTTGCCGAACTATTTGGTCAACTCGGTGTGCACGGTGTTATCTCGGGTGGCCAAACACTCAACCCATCAACGGCTGAGTTGTTAGCTGCCGTTGAACGAATGAATGCGCGCCAAGTCATCATTCTTCCGAACAACAAGAACATCATTCCGGTGGCCAAGCAGATTGATGCGCTCACCACAAAAGATGTGCGTGTTGTGCCTACATGTTCCATGCCCGAAGCACTTGCCGCATTGGTGAACTATGACCCCGAGGCGTCTGCTGAATCAAATGCTCGTGGCATGACAACTGCGGCCGAGTCAATGGCCACTGGCGAAATTACCCAAGCAGTGCGCGATACGAACTCTGATGCGGGCCAGGTCACTGAGGGCGACTGGATTGGCATTGTGCGTGGAGATGGCATTGTGTCTATCGCTGGCACTTTGGTTACTTCTGCAACACAACTGCTCGACCACCTCATTGATGATTCGCGCGAATTGCTCACCATTGTCACTGGTGTTGATGCAACAGCAGCACACACCGACCAGATCTCTGCGTGGGTGTCAGAGAATCGTCCCGATGTGGCGGTTGAAGTGCATGTGGGCGGTCAGCCCTTGTATCCATATTTGTTTGGCGTTGAGTAGTTCACCTCTCACACTGCGTGACCTTGACGAATTAGGTCTCGAGCGCATCAAGGGCATTGGCGAGAAATCAAAGAAGGCACTGGAGTCATTTGGCATCCGCAGTGTGCTTGATTTGTTGGAAACGTATCCACGCAGGTACATCGACCGCTCCAACATGGCCACTCTCTCCACAATGGAACTGGGCGTGGAATCTCTGGTGATGGTGCGCGTGGTGCAATCAAAGTCCATGCGCACGAAGAATGGTCGCGTCATGGTCACGGTCACCGTCGGTGACGACACCGGAAAAATGTCGCTGACATTTTTCAATCAGGCGTGGCGCGAAAAGCAATTGCAACCTGGCATGGAAGTTGCTGTATTCGGCAAGCCCGAGATGTATCGCAATTACTTGCAGATGACGAACCCCATTGTTGACCGCGTGGGTAACCAAACAGGGCGAATTGTTCCGGTGTATCCACAAAGTGCGAAGGACAATATTTCTTCGTGGGATCTTGCGAAGTGGATAGAAGATGCACTGTCAAAGTGTGCTCCCCGCGGAATAGCCGACATTGTGCCGCCGGAAATTCTGCAACAACACAATCTCATTTCTCGCGGCGATGCCATGCGGTGGATTCATGCACCTGAATCCATGGAGCAACATGTGCAAGCACGTCGCCGGTTGGCCTTCGACGAAGTGTTGCGCGTGCAACTCATGTTGGTCGGTCGCAAAAAGCAGTGGGAATTGGAATCTGCCGGTTTCGAACACACAACTAGTGGTGCGCACTTCGAACAGTTCTTTGCGTCGTTGCCTTTCCCACTCACCGGAGCACAGCAACGAGTCATTGCGGAAATTTACAAAGACCTCATGTCACCACAACCAATGCACCGCCTGTTGCAAGGCGATGTAGGCGCTGGCAAAACCCTTGTTGCCGTGGCCACCATGTTGGCTGCAGTGATTAGCGGGCATCAGGCTGCGCTCATGGCGCCCACTGAAGTGTTGGCTGATCAGCACGCCATCGGAATCCGTTCGTTGTTGTCGGAATTGAGGGTTCGCTTTGATGACACCACGCTCTTTGGTGATTCTGGCTTGCGCATTGAGTTATTGACCAACAAAGTGAAGGGTCAACAACGCAAAGACATTCTTGCGGGCATTGCTGATGGTGCAGTGGACATTGCCATTGGCACACACGCGCTTATTCAAGACAAAGTGTCGTTCAAGAGTTTGGGCGTTGTTGTGGTTGACGAACAGCATCGTTTCGGAGTGCAACAACGTTCACGTTTGCGAGACAAGGCGCAAGAATCTGAGCAAGGTCTCATGCCCGACGTATTGGTGATGACGGCAACACCTATTCCGCGCACCGCGGCAATGACCGTGTACGGCGACCTTGATGTCAGTGTGCTTGATGAGTTGCCACCAGGACGCACACCAATTGTTACAACATGGGTGAACAACGAAAATGATGTTGAATCAATGTGGAGTGATATTCGTGCACGACTCAATGAAGGACAACAGGCGTATGTGGTGTGTCCGCTCATTGAGGAAAGCGAAAAGTTAGAAGTTGCCTCAGCGCAAGAGACGTTCGACAAATTGATGTATGACGATCTCAAGGGGTACACCGTGGGTCTTCTTCATGGTCGTATGTCTTCCGCCGAGAAAGAAGACATCATGTCGTCGTTCCGCGCCGGCACCACCCAAGTGCTCGTTGCTACCACTGTGATTGAAGTGGGCGTCGATGTTCCCAATTCCACCAGCATGGTGATTCTCGATTCGGGTCGTTTTGGAATTGCGCAATTGCATCAGTTGCGTGGTCGTGTTGGCCGCGGTGCGCTGTCATCGTTCTGCTATTTGGTGACGCAATCAGATGAACCATCTCCGCGCGTGGAGGCTCTTGTTGCATCAACCGATGGTTTCGTGTTGGCAGAAGAAGATCTCAAGCTTCGTGGCGAAGGAACAATCATGGGCACATTCCAGAAGGGTCAAAGTGACCTCACCCTGGCGTCTTTGCAGCGGGACCTCGACCTCATTCAATGGGCACGCGAGGACGCACTCACCATCATCAACAACGACCCAGCATTACAAGGGCACCCGTTATTGCGCGATGAACTTGAGTTGTCCTTCAACCAGCAAGACGAAGAGTTTCTGTTCAAGTCCTGATCACTTAGTAGTACGGTCAATGCTGTACGAAGGGGGTACGGGGTGGAACTTTCAGGCAAGCACGTAGTAGTGACTGGTGGGTCACGTGGAATTGGCGAAGCATTGGCTCGCGAGTTCGCAGCACGAGGTTCTGTTGTCACGGTTGTTGCACGAAGTGTTGATGCATTGCAACGCGTTGCCAGCGACATTGGCGGCAACGCTGTTGTGGCCGACCTCTCTGACGACCTTGTTGTTGATGGTCTGATTGAACACATTGAATCCCAGCACGGGCCCATTGATGTGTTGGTGAACAACGCCGGACTCGAAACGTCAACACCTTTCGCTATTGAAGACACGCGTGAAATTCGTGCCGTTAGTCGCGTGAATCTTGAGGTGCCTTTGTTGTTGAGCCGTCATGTCATCCCTGGCATGTTGGATCGCAACAGTGGGCACATTGTGTTCGTGTCATCGCTTGCGGGCACCGCTGGTTTCCCTGGCATGAGCGTGTACGGCGCCACCAAAGCGGGCATCTTGAATTTTGTTGCCGGTCTGTCGCGCGAATTGAAATCAACAAATGTGCACACCACCATTCTTTCGCCAGGCCCAGTAGACACCGGCATGTGGGATGCCATTGAAGCAATCACGAATTCAACACATGCTGTGGTGCGTCGCTTTCAGATGTTGCATCTCATCCCCACAGCGGAGCCAGCGAAACTTGCCAAGCGCACAGTGAACGCAGTTGCTCGCAATAAGCCATTTGTGCGCGACCCCAAGCGACTCAGCATCAACTTCTGGTTGAACCATTTGCCCACGCGCATTTCGAACTTCGCCGCCATTGGCGTGAAGTTCAACCCACGGGGCTAGATCAGAATTCTTCGGGTGAGTCGTCGTCTTCAACGGTGATGATGAGATCCCAGCGGTCGCGGCAATCTCGGCATCGATAGGTGGCGATGTCGCCCTCGTACCACTTGCCATCTTCACGGGGAAGTGAGATGAGGTGGCATGGCCCGCCGCAGTCAACACACACAATGGACTCGCGAGGACTAATCATCGCCGTAGTCTGCCTGATGTGAGAGTTGTTGCAGGTGACCTTCGTGGACGCCGAATTGAAGCCCCAGTCACGGATGCCACCAGACCCACCACCGACAAGGTGCGTGAGGCGGTGTTCAACGCACTGGGAAGCCTTGGCGTAGTGGAAGGTGCTCGTGTTGTCGACCTCTTTGCTGGTACTGGTGCAATGGGCATTGAAGCTCTCTCTCGTGGTGCCGCTCACTGTGTGTTCGTGGAGAAAGATCGTGCTGCCTTGCAGGTGTTGCGCATGAATATCAAGAACCTTGGCCTTGAATCTCGCACGTCGGTGATTTCGGGTGATGCAGTTCTGGTGGCAGCACAACAACGTGATGTTGACGTGCTCATCGCCGACCCGCCGTATGGATACAACGAATGGGCGCAACTCCTTGCTGATGTTGAGGCAGGGCTTGTGGTTCTTGAATCTGACCGACCAGTGGGGGAGATTGCGGAGTGGGAGACCGTCCGTGAAAAGAAGTACGGGCGCACGTTCGTGGCATTTCTCCAAAGAGGTGATGGCTCAGGCGATACGGTGGAGGGCGAATGAGCACCGTGTTATACCCCGGCAGTTTCGACCCCTTTCATTTAGGGCATCTCGATGTTGTGTCCCAGGCGGCTGAACTATTCGGTTCAGTGGTAGTTGCTGTCATGCATAATCCCGACAAGCCATCGGGCGTGTTTCCCACTGCAGACCGTGTGGAAGTTGCTCGAATTGCATGTGCTCACATCAACGGTGTCACCGTTGAAGCATTCCCTGGCCTTGCTGTTGATGCGGCCAAGAAGATTGGTGCGTTGTGCATTGTGAAGGGTTTGCGCACGCCAAATGATTTCGAAGTGGAACAGCAAATGGCGCACACGAACTTTGCAATTTCCGGAGTGCGCACGGTGTACGTACCTTCCGATCCTTCACTTTCATTTTTGAGCAGCCGTTACATTCGCGACATTGCAGCGAACGGCGGCAACATCTCACCATTGGTGCCAGCGTCTGTGCTCTCCAATGTTCTCGCTGCATTTTCACCACGGAGCAAATAGATGCCTTCATACGACGATTTCGACGACGACCTGATTGACGACACCTATCCGCAGCCAGCACCTGTGCAAGCTCGTTTAGGTGAGAGCGAAATGATTCTTCGCCGCACCATCGACATCATCGCCACTGCCCCCAGCATTCCGCTGTCAAGCACGCCACGTATTGATCGCGACGAAGTCATTGAATTGCTGGAAGATGCTGTTATTCGTATTCCCGAGGAAATTCGCCAAGCGCGCTGGATGTTGAAAGAACGCCAGGAATTCCTTGAGAAAACCAAGCGTGAAGCTGATGAAATTCTTGGTGCTGCACGCCAGCAAGCAGAGCGCATGGTGCAGCGCACTGAAGTGGTGCGCGCCGCTGAAACTCGTGCACGCAACGTGATTGATGCAGCTGAAGAGGAATCACGTCGCCTGAAGAATGAAACAGAAGACTTCCTTGATCAGCGATTGGGAAGCTTTGAAATTCTCTTGGGTCGTTTGGCAAAAACTGTGGCCACTGGTCGCGAACGTTTGTCCATTGGGTCTCAGCCACCACCACCCGCTGAAGCCGAAGAACCCATCGAGCAACAATTTGGCTCAGGATTCTTCGACCAAGACATTGAGTAGGAGTTAGTTGTGGCAACTCCACTGAATGTGAATGTTGTTGAGCTGCTGCGGTGGCCCGGCACCACGAAAGATGTTCTCGCCACCGTTGAGGTGGAAGATTTCGAATTCAACGACGCGCGTGTGTCGAATGTGCCCATCAGCATCAATGTGCATCTTGAGTCTCTGTCAAATGGAGTGTCTGTAGCGGGTGCGGCTACGGCTACCTGGCACGGAGAGTGCCGTCGGTGCTTAACGCCTCTGTCGCAATTGATGATCGTGGACCTCTCGGAGTTGTATCAACAGATTCCCGAAGACCCCGATGCCTACGCCATTGTGAACGACCAAATCAATCTGTTGCCCATGGTGCGCGAGAACGTACTGGTGGCTATTCCTCTCGGGCCGCTATGCCGGGAAGATTGCCCAGGCTTCTGCCCGCAGTGCGGAGCAGACCTCTCAGAAGGCACTTGTGGCTGCGATTCGGCCATTGTTGACCCTCGCTGGTCAGCGCTGGAGAACCTCAAGGGCACCCTGCCCGACTAAGCCCCAAAAGGGGATTCGGGGGACACGGTGAGTTTTCTCCCTATTCGGGCTATCATCACCTAGCCCCCAAACGGGTGCATTTGCCGCTAACACAGGGAGTCCACGGTGGCCGTTCCCAAAAAGAAAAAGTCGAAGATGAAGACCCGCATGCGTCGCGCCTCTAACTGGCGCCTCGATGCTCCTTCACGCAGCACCTGCCCTCGTTGCAGTGCCGCAAAAATCCCACACACAGTGTGCGGTACCTGCGGTTGGTACAAGGGCCGCGTTGCGGTCACCATCGACTGATTTAGGTTTCAATTCGTATGTTGCCAATCGCCGTTGACGCGATGGGCGGAGACCGCGCACCTGGCGAGATTCTTGCTGGAGCACTTCAAGCCGCCGAACTTGGCATTCCTGTTCTTCTGGTCGGACCTGAAGGTCTTGAAGGCGCAGGCGATCTTCCGTTGATGGTTGCATCGCAAGTCATCGAGATGGATGACGACCCTGCAAAGTCTGTTCGCACAAAACGCGACTCCACTTTGGTGCGCGCAGCAGAAGCTGTTCGCGACGGAAAAGCTTCCGCAATGATTTCTGCGGGCAACACAGGCGCCACTATGGCCAGCGCATTGTTGCGCATGGGTCGAATTGCTGGTGTGGCGCGTCCCGCTATTGCCACCCCTGTGCCTGTTCCTGGAAAGCACCCCACCGTGTTGCTTGATGCAGGCGCAAACGCTGAAGTACAGGCCGAGTGGATGGTGCAGTTCGCCATCATGGGTTCTGTGTATGCAACGCAGCGCTATGGCGTGGAAAATCCCCGTGTTGGTTTGTTGTCGATTGGTGAAGAGCCAGGCAAAGGCGACCAGTTGCGCAAAGACGCATGGGAATTGCTCAGCGCAGCATCTGGAATCAATTTCATTGGCAACGTTGAAGGCCGCGATCTCATGACGGGCGAAGTAGACGTGGTGGTCACCGACGGTTTCACCGGGAACGTCACTCTCAAAACACTTGAAGGCACGCTGAAGGCAGTGATTGGGCAGTTGTTTGAAGCATTTGGTCAACCCGAATACAAAGAAGCCGCCAAGGCGCTGTTGCCAGCATTAATGCCCATGTATTCCGCTTATGACCCCGACGAGGTTGGCGGAGCCATCTTGTTGGGTGTTGATGGCGTGTGCATCATCTCGCACGGTTCCAGCAGTGCAAAAGCCATGTTGAACGGCATCAAAGTTGCTGCCGACATGGTGCAGTGCAACATGGTCGAGGCGCTGCGCCAGGCCATCTCCACTAGCCTTGCGCAGTAATCGCTTTTCGAGGAGCAAATCATGGCCGCAGATCGCACCGCAATTCTTGACACTGTGTGCAAGAGCCTTGCTGAAATTCTTGAAATTGATGCAAGTTCAATTTCTGAAACACAAACGTTTGCAGATGACCTTGGTGCAGACTCCATCGCACTGATTGAGCTTGTTGACAATCTCGAGCAAGAGTTTGAAGCAACAATTCCAAACTTCCAGTTCGATGATGACGACTTGGTGAACCTGCGTACCGTTGCTGACGCGGTGGATTACATCGTTCGCGCGCACGGCTAAATATCCCAATGTCGGATATCGCACACGAGCAACTGTTGCAGTGTGCCTCCATCGTGGGGCACAACTTTTCCAACATTGAGTTTCTGCGTGCTGCATTAGTGCATCGCTCATGGCATGCAGAGCACGGTGGTGAAGTCACCAACGAACGTCTTGAGTTCTTGGGTGACGCTGTATTGGGTTGGGTAGTTGCCGACCTTGCATATCACCGCCTTGCACAAGACCCTGAAGGTCGTCTCACAGACTTACGACGCAGTGTGGTGAATATGAATGCGCTTGCAGATCTTGCGCGCTCCATGGGCATCGGTGAATTCCTACTTTTGGGCCGCGGCGAAGATGCGGCTGGAGGCCGCGACAAGTCATCAATTTTGGCCGATGCATTTGAAGCCATCATTGGTGCGGTGTATCTCGATGCTGGTTATTCCGCTGCGTTTCACTACGTACAGTCACATCTTGCTCAATCAATAGAAGAAGCAATTCCACATCTTGATTCGTTTGACACAAAGACTCGTTTACAAGAATTGTGTGCACGCACTAGCCGTCAGGCTCCGGTGTATGACGTTGCAGGCGATGGTCCCGATCACGAACGAATCTTCACTGCTCGAGTATTGGTGAATCAACGCGAGTGGGGTTCCGGAGTTGGCCGCACAAAGAAGGCCGCAGAACAATTGGCCGCCGCCGCCGCTTTCGACGCACTTGTCGCGTACGACAATGCCTGAATTACCTGAAGTCGAAACAGTTCGACGTGGAATTGAAGAGCGAGTAGTTGGTCGCTTAATTACCCAGGTTGAAGTGGGTCGTGAGCGATCAGTACGCCGAGTGGGTCGTGAAACAGTCATTCATGGCCTCACAGGCGTAACCATGTTGAATGCTCGTCGCCGCGGCAAGTACTTGTTGTGCGATCTTGATTCAGGTGATGAAGTGATGATTCATTTGCGCATGAGCGGGCGAGTGTTGGTGGAGCCAGCAGGTACCGAGCGACCACCGCACACTCATGTTGTGCTCACGCTCGCGGCACGTGATGGAGTTGTCGACGAGATGTGGTTTGTTGATCCACGCACTTTTGGTGAAGTGGTGGTGTTTGACCCCACCTGCACAGCAGAGGTACTGCCTGAACTTGCACGACTAGGACCCGACCCCATTACTGATGAATTCAATGCAGAGGTTTTGGCGAAGCAGCTGAAAGGAAAGCGTGGTGCGTTGAAACCACTTCTGCTGAATCAGCATGTTGTTGCCGGGGTGGGGAACATCTATGCCGATGAGGTGCTACATCGATCCAGGCTTCGTTGGGATCGCACTGCTGACAGCCTGTCTCGCAAACAGATTGCATTGCTTGCTACATCGATTGTGGAAATTCTCACGGAGGCCATTGAGGCTGGCGGCTCCACCTTGGTGGACACGCAGTATGTGGATATCGAGGGCAATGTGGGCAGTTTTCAAGAGAATCACCGCGTGTACGGCAGGGTGGGGCAGGGTTGTCTCACCTGTGGAAAAACTTCCATTCGAAAAGTGGTTGTTGCAGGGCGCTCCACCAGTTTTTGTCCTCGCTGTCAGAAATAGGCGGCATGGGGCACTTCCCCCACCTGTCTATTACTGTTTGAGTCGCCGTGTTTCTGAAATCTCTTACCCTCAAAGGCTTCAAGTCTTTCGCTGACTCCACCGTTATGGAAATGGAGCCTGGCGTCACAGTTGTTGTTGGTCCAAACGGATCTGGCAAGTCAAATGTTGTTGACGCCATCGCATGGGTTCTCGGAGCGCAGGCACCAAGTTCTGTTCGAAGTCAGAAGATGGAAGATGTCATTTTCAATGGCACCTCAAAGCGTTCAGCATTGGGCCGCGCCGAAGTCATGCTCACTCTTGACAACACGTCGGGTCTCTTGCCGCTTGAATTCACTGAGATCACGGTGTCGCGCACATTGTTCCGCAATGGTGATTCTGAATACGCCATCAACGGAGTGGAATGTCGCCTTCTTGATGTACAAGAACTCCTGTCAGACGCCGGCGTTGGTCGCCAACAGCACGTCATCATCAGCCAGGGACAAATTGACGCAGTTCTTACAGCGCGCGCAGAAGATCGTCGCGCCATCATCGAAGAGGCCGCCGGTGTTCTCAAGTTCCGTCGCCGTAAAGAAAAAGCGGAGCGCCGTCTTGAGGCAACTGAAGCAAATCTCTTGCGAGTACAAGACCTCATTCGCGAAGTGCGTCGCCAGTTGCGTCCACTTGAGCGTCAGGCCGACGCAGCCCGTCGTTACGAAGAGATTGTGGGCGAATTGCGCGCCCTTCGTCTCTTTCTTTCGGGTCGTGAAGTAGCCGCATTACGTGAGCGCCTCAGCACCTTGGCTCAAGAAAAAGAAGCCGGCGATTCTGGTGAGCGCGAACTTCGCGAGCGCATGGCCGCTTTCGATGTTGAGGTATCTGCCGCGGAATCTGAACTTGCACAGCGCGGCGAATCAGGTCTCAGCGATGAATTGATGCGTGTTGACCAGCTGCATGAACGTGCTCGAGGTCTAGTTGCGTTAATTGCTGAGCGTCGCCGATCAATGGAACGCGATCAAGGTCAATTGATTGCCGAAGACGTTGTAGCCGCCCTTGAATCCGATGCGGCTCAAATGCGCGACGAACTTGCAGAAGTTGAGCGCGGACTGTCAATTGCAATGGGAGAAAGCGAATCCCTTGCAGTTGAAGAAACACATTTTGAAACGGAACGCAATGAGCAGGGCTTGTTCCACACAGTGCAGGGCAATGAGGCATCTAATGCTGCAGCGGAGGTCCGTGGCGAATTGCGCACGCTTCGTAACACGGTGGAACAAGGTGCAGGTGAAATTCAGAAACTGAATGCTCGTCTTGAACAGATTGAAATTCGCGATGCCGGATTCTTGAAGAATGTTGAGCGTTTGCAAGAAGAAGTAGCGCAGGTAGAAACCGAAGTGGGAAATCTTCGTGCGCAATTGGCAGACGCAGAAAGCCAACGTGACATTGCCGAGCTTGCGGGTGACCAAGCACAACAAGACCAAGCAACTGCTGAACGCCGCGCTGCCCGTGCGGCAGCCCGCCTTGAAGCACTGGAAGCCGCTGTTGCTTCAACTCGTGCACGAATTGGTGCTGAACACCTTGCACAAGTATCTGGTGTCGTTGGCGCGCTTGTTGACCTTGTTGAGATAGACCCAGGCTGGGACGCCGCAGTGAAAGCTGCGCTTGGTGAGTCGTTGTCATCAATCGTTATCGAAGATCTCTCCGCCGCTCGCACAGCAATTGATGCATTGCGCAGTGTGGACCACAACGGCGCTGTTATTGCCTTAGGTGTTCAGCGCAATGCTGGTGCCCAGTTGCCACAAGGCGCTGAGCCAGTGCGAGCACATGTACGCCCTATCGTGAGCGCACCCGCTTCGTTGAATGCTCTTCTTGATTCGTTGTTGTCCCACATTGGCTGTGCTGATTCTGTTGGCCAGGCCATTACTGCCGTTGAAGTGAATGCTGCAGCCACCATGGTGACGCGTCGCGGAGACCGACTAGCCCCTAGCGGATGGCGCTTGGGTGCAGCCGATGATGTTGGCTCCATTGAGGTCATTGAGGAAACACGCAAGGAAGTGGAAGCAGCCACTGCAGAGTTGCAACGTTTGTCCGCTCTTGTTGGTGAGTCGCGCGCAACGCTTATCACCACACGTTCACTCATCAGCGATGTCCAGTCGAAACTCACACGCCAGTTGCAGGTTGTTGAAACCGCATCTGATCGACTCTCCGGAACATTGAATGATCGCCGTTCAAATGGATCTGAACGCGAAATGACTCTGGGTTCCATTGATGACATTCGCATTCGCACCGATCAGTACCAATCTCGTGTCGGCGAACTTGAGTCCATCTTGCCTGGTCTTGAAGAGAGCGAAGCTGCAGAACTTGCAGCTGCACAAGCGCAAAATGATGCACGCGCTGCCATTGATTCAAAGTCTGCGCACTTGGTGCTGCGTCGTAAAGATCTAGAAATTCGCATGGCTGGGTTGCGTGAGCGCGATCAGTTCTTGAAGCAACGCCTTGATGAAACTGAACGCCGCCTTGAAGCTGACACTGCGGCTCGTATCGAAGCAGGCGAGCGCCGAAAGCGCATTGAAGCGTCCATTGTGGCTATCAATCACCTAGGTGAACTTGTTGATCATCACCGAGTAGGTCTTGAATCTCGTCTCGCTGAACTTCACGAAGCTCGCCGTCGCCAAAGCGATGAGGTGCGCAATGTTGCAGCGCGTCTTGATTCAGCACGTCGTGGTCGTCACGAAGCAGTACAACAACTTGAGGCATTGCGCGAGCGTGCACGCCGCGTAGATGTTGAAGAGGCCGAAGCACGCATGCGCTTAGAAGCGGCTGTTGAAATGATTCGTCGTGATCTTGAGGTGGAGCCAGAGGTGGCCGAGGCTGCACCAATGCCGGAAGTTCCTGAAGGCACCGACCACGCAGATCGTGCCCGTGCACTTGAACGCGATATTCGTCTCATGGGCCCTATTAACCCACTCGCATTGCAAGAGTTCACTGAACTACAGGAACGTCATAATTTCTTAGAAGAGCAACTCACCGACGTGCGTAACTCTCGCCGTGAATTGGCACAAGTGATTGAAGCAATTGACCAAGAGATTCAAACCGTGTTCGCCGATGCCTTCAAAGATGTTGATAAGAACTTCACCGAGCTCTTCCAGTTGTTGTTCCCCGGCGGTAAGGGCAAGCTCTCGCTCACCACACCGCACGACATGTTGAACACCGGTATCGAAATTGAGGCAACGCCTCCTGGCAAAACCTTCAAGAAGTTGTCGTTGTTGTCAGGTGGAGAGCGTTCACTCACTGCACTTGCGTATTTGTTTGCTGTGTTCCGCAGCCGTCCGTCTCCGTTCTATGTCATGGACGAAGTGGAAGCTGCGCTTGACGATGTGAACTTGCACCGTTTCCTCGGACTTGTTGCAGAATTCCGCCGTGATGCTCAGCTCATCATCGTGAGTCACCAGAAGCGCACCATGGAAGCAGCCGACTGTTTGTTGGGTGTCTCTATGCAGCCCGGCGGATCTTCCAAGGTTGTCTCCGAGCGCGCCAGTAACACTTCAGCAGGCTGAGCATGCTCGCGTCTTCAACGCCCAACATTCTCATCATCGTCGCCATTCTCGCGACGGTCGGTATCAGTGGCGTCGCGTTCATGCGACTTCGCAAACCTTCACCAAAGTCCGCACCCGAGACGACTTCGGCGCCGGCTTCATCGGCGAATGATGCTCACGCTTCGGTTGCCGGGAATGAGGTAGCGGTATCGGATTCCGGTTCGGTTGCCGAAATGTTAGAGCCGAAGGCGAAAGTTGAGGCGACTGAAGCCGGAAGCGAAGATACCGCGGTCATCGACGAGATCGCTGACCTGAAAGAGCGCACGGCGAAGACGCGTGGCGTGTTCGCGAGTGCCTTCGCAAAAGTGCGTGGACGTTCAGGCATCGACCAAGACACGTGGGACGATCTCGAAGAAACTCTCCTCAAGGCCGACATCGGCATCGGCCTCACCACGCGTTTGCTTGAGCCGTTACGTGCATCAGTGAAGAGCGGAGAGATTCGCACTGCCGATGATCTCATCAATGCGTTACGTAATGGCATGACAGCACAACTTGCCACCACTGATCGTTCGTTGCATCTGGATGCAACAGTTGGCCCCAACGTGTGGTTGTTTGTTGGCGTGAATGGTGTTGGTAAAACAACCACCATCGGCAAGATCGCAACTGCAGAACGCGCTAAAGGCACTTCAGTGCTCATGGCAGCAGGCGACACGTTCCGCGCTGCAGCCGCCGAACAATTGCAAGTGTGGAGCGAGCGCTCCGGTGCAGCATTCGTTCGCGGTGCCGAAGGGGGAGACCCAGCGTCGGTCATCTTCGATGGCATTCAAAGCGCCGCCGCAAAGAACATCACTTTGGTATTGGGTGACACTGCTGGTCGTTTGCAAAACAAATCAAACCTCATGGAGGAATTGAAGAAGGTGCGCCGAGTTGCCGACAAAGCAGAAGGCACTGTGAATGAGGTACTTCTTGTTATTGATGCCACCACCGGCCAAAACGGTTTGTCGCAAGCGCGCGAATTTGCCGCAGCTACAGATGTCACCGGGGTAGTGCTCACCAAACTTGATGGTTCAGCAAAGGGCGGCATTGTGTTCGCTATCGAGACAGACCTTGGCATTCCTGTGAAGTTGGTGGGTCTTGGCGAGGGCGCTCACGACCTAGTTCCTTTCACCCCCAGTGAGTACGTCAGCGCACTATTTGAGTAACCACATATGAGGTGCCTCATCTGAGAGGTGTCCACGGTGAAGAATGGTGCGTCGGAGGTTTCCAGTGCACAAATTACTGAAGCGAGTTATTCCAATCATTTGTGTTGTGGGAGCTCTTGGTCTCACTGCATGTGAGCCTGTCGGCCCACTTCGCCTTGAACTTGCGCCCTCGCAAGCATTTTCAGGCGCAAATCGCACAATGGAATCTGCGATTGACCTTTCAACTGTTCCTGACACAAGCGATGTTGAATACAAGGTGTTTGGGAAATTGTCTACCCCGCGTGTTTCAGGCTTCGCGTTTTCCATTGGCTTGCGTTTTGATGCAAAGGATGGTTTACGAGAGGTAGCAGCTGCACTCAATGTTCCGGGCGAACCAATAAAGCAATCGAAAAACACGTTCACAGTTGGTTTCAATAAAGACACTGGCGCAGGTGTGTGGCTGTGGATTGATGATGCTGGTAGTTGGTGGTCGTACTTTCCGGGCAGCTCAGCGGTTGCAACAGCCCCGTCCTCGGGTACTTGTGCGCCAGAATCACCGTGTGACGTTGTAGCGCCTGCAAAGCCAAAGAATCTCTTGTCGATTGATGAAGCCGAAGCTCGAGCAACTCGGTTTCTTCTTCAAGTTGGATACCGACTCAATAATTTCCGTTTCACAACTACGAAAAATGATTATTCGACTGAAGTTGTAGGGAAACTCTTCATAGCTGGAATACCCACCAATCTCGGATTCAATTTTTCATTTGGTGACAACGGCGTCATTACTGCGGCATCGGGGCCGTTTGTTGTTGTTCGGAGAGCAAACGGGTACTACCTCATCTCGCCGGAAGAAGGCGTGAAGCGCCTCTCGGATCCGCGGTACTCAGCCTTAGGGTCCAGTGCGTATTCGGCAATAGGTCGTGCAGTTGCTGCACCAACTAGTTCTTCGAATTCATCACGAGTCATTCCTATTACGCGAGTGGAATACTCGCTCATGCAATCGACGTTGGCCAATACCAACACAATTCTCTTGCCGGCGTATACCTATTACAACGAAGACGGAGTTGTGGGAACGGTCATTGCCATGAAGGATGAATACCTCAACTTTGGTGAGATGCCAGTGAACACCGATGAACCATCTCCGCTGAATACTGCAAGTCGAATTACCGGCTCTCCCGGTGGCTCGGCTGCCACGCCACCAACAATGACTCCACCAACTCCGGAATCGGTCAAGCTTCTCATTGGGCTGACGGAATACGGAGCAACAAAAGTGGCCACAGACAATGGCTGGGCCTTGCGTGTTGCAATGAAGGACGGAGTCGCATTCCAACTCACTGCCGATTACAGCGAGAGTCGCGTGAATCTCACGGTCACAAAGGGCATTGTGACTGCTGTATCAATCGGATAACGGTTTTCTCACTGCCATCACTGGTCGGTAGCCTCAACACCGATGTTTGATTCACTTAGCGACCGCCTTCAAGGGATTGTCAAGCGCCTTAAAGGCAAGGGCCGTCTCACCGAGGCCGATGTCGATGAGGTGATGGGCGAGATTCGCACGGCACTTCTTGAAGCCGACGTCAACATCTCTGTTGTGCGCGATGTTGTTGCGCGAATTCGCGAACAAGCAATCGGCGCCACAGTGTCTGAAGCGCTTGATCCCAGTCAGCAAATCATCAAAATTGTTAATGCTGAACTCATCGCAATGTTGGGTGGCGAAACACTCAAGATCACGTATGCAAGTGCTCCGCCCACTGTTGTGCTCATGGCTGGTTTGCAAGGTTCAGGTAAAACCACATCGGCCGCAAAGCTTGCGCGTTGGTTTAAGTCGCAAGGTCGTCAGCCGCTGCTGGTGGGCGCCGACTTGCAGCGTCCAGCTGCTGTTGATCAGTTGCGCACATTGGGTAACCAAATTGGTGTTCCTGTTTTCTCGGAGCCAGGTGATCCGGTCACTACCGCAGAGCGCGGCCTTGCCGAAGCAAAGCGTTTAGGGAAAGACGTTCTTATTGTCGACACTGCAGGTCGTTTGTCCATTGACGAAGAGTTGATGCGCGAAGTCGCAAACATTTCAGGCAAGGTAAAGCCGCACTACACATTCCTTGTTGTTGATGCAATGACAGGTCAAGACGCGGTCAGTGTTGCCGAAGCATTCCACGAACGTCTCGCAATTGATGGCGTCATTCTGAGCAAGCTCGATGGTGATGCGCGTGGTGGTGCTGCACTCTCTGTGAAAACGGTGATTGGTCGACCTATTGCGTTCGCGGCTACTGGTGAAAAAATTGATGCGTTCGAACAGTTCCACCCCGACCGCATGGCCAGCCGCATCCTTGGCATGGGCGACATGCTCACACTCATTGAGCAAGCCGAAAAAGTTTTCGAAGCAGATAAGGCCGAAGAAGCAGCACAACGCATGCTTGAGGGGCAGTTCACGCTTGAAGATTTCCTTGAGCAGTTGCAGCAACTCAAAAAGATGGGGCCACTGTCTGGTGTGATGGGCATGTTGCCTGGCATGCCAAAGGAAATGAAGAATGCTCAAGTCGGTGATGACATGGTGAAAGTCACCGAGGCCATCATTCGTTCAATGACTGCGGAAGAGCGTCGCAAGCCCGAAATCATTAACGGCAGCCGTCGCACCCGCATTGCCAAGGGCAGTGGCACCGAGGTCTCTGATGTGAACAAACTCATCAAGCAATTCACCGAAATGCAGAAAATGATGAAGCGCATGGGGGTGATGGCTCAGCCCAAGGGCAAGCAGGGCAAGGGTGGCAAGCCCAAGATCAATAAGCGCCAGGCCATGCGCGAGCTCAGCGACATGATGGGCGGCGCAGGCATGCCACAGGGCTTCCCAGGTATGCCAGGCCTACCGGGGCAGGGGCAAGACCCCGGAATGCCGCCATTTTTCAAGTAGGTCGCCCGTTGGGGTCGGCCGTATTCCACCGCTAGCCTTACCTAGTCCCAAGAAGGGTCCTTTCAGGAGAAATCGCACATGGCAGTCAAATTGCGCCTCACACGAGTCGGTAAGACCAAGCAACCTCAGTACCGCGTTATCGCTGCTGATTCACGTCGCGCACGCGATGGTCGCTTCATTGAAATCCTCGGTCAGTACAACCCACGTACAGAGCCATCCACCATCACTATCGACAACGACAAGGCAGTGAAGTGGCTCATGGAAGGCGCGCAGCCAACAGAGCGCGTGCGCAAGCTTCTTGAAATCAGCGGCGCCTGGGCACAGTTCACCGCAGCTCGGTCTAAGTAATCACCGTGTCCGAATTCGACGCGAACACGCTCGAAGCACCCGTCGCAACTGCGGTGCTCACGCACATCGTGCGCAGCATTGTCGACGACGCTGACGCTGTCACTGTTTCATCTGGTCCTGGCAAGGGCGACAAGATCCTTCTTGAAGTTCGCGTTGGTCCTGGCGATCTTGGGCGTGTCATTGGCCGCCGCGGTCGCACCGCACAAAGCATTCGCACCGTTGTGCGTGCTGCAGCAACAAACGACGATGTCGATGTCGACGTCGACTTTGTTGACGCCTGATCTCGCATAGGCAATCATCATGGCCACTCCAGCGCCTCCCGAAGGCCTGTTAGAAGTTGGTCGTATCGGCAAACCTCACGGCGTTCGTGGCGATCTCTTTATTTCGCTCACTTCCAATTCGCCTGAACGTCATCAACCTGGTGCAACGTTCACCATTGTTGAACCCGCCGGATATCGCACGCTGACTGTCACAACGTCACGCCCGCAAGCAGACCGCTGGGTGGTGCACTTTGAGGGCGTTGATGACCGCAATGTGTCGGAAAAGCTCACCAACAAGTTTCTTTATGCCGCACCATTAGAAGACGAGGATGCGTTGTGGGTGCACGAACTCATCGGCTCGCGCGTGGTTGATGCATCGGGCACCGAATGGGGCACATGTACCGGCGTGCTGCAAAACCCCGCGCATGACATTCTGGAAATCGACAGCACACTTCTGGTACCGATGCCATTCGTGATGCAATGCGTTGACGGTGTCACCACTATCGACCCACCTGCTGGTTTGCGAGAAGCCTTGATGCCGAGCGCGAAGGACGATGGCGAGTAAGTCATGCGTATTGATGTCTTTACGTTGTTTCCCGACATCATCAATGGGTTTTGCTCGCACAGTTTGTTAGGTCGCGCGCGCGAATCTGGCGCGGTGTCGGTGAATACTCATGACATTCGCGAACACACCACCGATATTCATCGCACGGTTGATGATCTTCCCTATGGCGGCGGCGCAGGAATGCTGATGCGACCCGAGCCCATCTTTGCTTCCGTGGAAGCAGCTAACCCGCCGAGACCTCTTTTGCTTCTCGGACCTGGCGGTCAGAAGTTTGATCAGAAAATGGCTCACGCACTTGCAGAGATGGGTGGCTTCAGCATGTTGTGTGGCCGATACGAAGGTGTCGACCAGCGCGTGCGCGAGCACCTGGTGGATCACGAAGTGTCAGTGGGTGACGTGGTGCTGGCCGGCGGGGAAGTGGCCGCATGTCTCATCATCGAAGCCGTCACCCGGTTGATTCCTGGTGTGATGGGTAACTCTGTTTCACCAGTCACGGAAAGCTTTGGGGCAGAGGGTCTGCTGGAAGAGCCTCAATACACCCGCCCCGCCGATTTCCGAGGCTGGGAAGTGCCAGAGGTGCTTCGCTCGGGTGACCATGCCAAAGTGGCTCAATGGCGCCATGCACAGGCCCTGTGGCGCACTCTGCAGCAGCGTCCCGACCTGATTGAGGCCCGTGGGGGCCTCACAGAAGCTGAGAAAGCCTTGTTGGAAGGGGCCCAGTTCGCCTCGTATCCTTTTACCTTCACCTCGGATCGCCCCTAACCTCGGCGAGCCGTCCACATCTCCGTTCGAAAGCAACCGCCATGAAGACCACAGACATCGTTGACAATCAGAACAAGCGCGACGACATTCCCACCTTCTTCCCTGGTGACGAGGTCAAGGTGCACGTGCGCGTTGTTGAATCAGGCAAGGAGCGCATCCAGATTTTCCAGGGCAACATCATTGCCATCCAGGGCTCAGGCATTGCCGAGACCTACAAAGTTCGCAAGCTCAGCTACGGCGTGGGCGTAGAGCGCACCTTCCCTGTGCACAGCCCATCTGTTGCAAAAGTTGAAGTAGTACGTCGTGGCGATGTTCGCCGCGCAAAGTTGTACTACCTCCGCGATCGCGTTGGTAAGGCTTCCAAGATTCGCGAAAAGCGCGAACAATAGGAAGTTCCCTTCGGGGATAAAGGCATTCTTCGGTGAACTCCGACGATCTCGAAAACTTCGAGGCCGAGCGAGAGTACAAACTCGCCCAGGAATATCAAGACGTTGTCGGCATGTTCAAATATGCCGTCGAAACCGAACGCCGGTTTTACTTGGCCAATGAAGTCAAAGTCACCGTTACAGGCGACTCTGCACGGCCACTCATTGAAGTGGAAATGTCTGACGCATGGGTATGGGACATGTACCGCAAGACCCGATTCATTCCATCGGTGAAGGTTCTCAGTTTCAAAGACGTCAACGTGGAAGAACTCCCGTCCGACGAAATTCTCGATCCCACCACGATCTAGCGCAACAACGTTTGGCGCGTGCCCGTTGGGCTGAGCGCACAGTTGCCCAGTGGTATTCCACGCACGGGTACAGCGTGATTGCCATGAACTGGACAATGCGAGGCGGTGAACTCGATGTTGTTGCTCGGCGCGGTTCACTCATTGTGGTGTGCGAAGTAAAAGCTCGTGCGTCAAATGCGTATGGCACGCCGCTTGAATCAATCACTCCGCTCAAACAACAACGTGTGCGGCGTGCAGGTTTTGCATTTGTGCGCACACTCAACGAATCCGGATTATCAGTGCGCTTCGATGTGGCCACCATGTTGGGCACCACGCTCGAAATCTACGAGAACGTGTTGTAGTTATTTACGGCGTGTCCAGCACGCATGATGCCAGTGACGTCGCAAATCAGGAGCTTCGCGTGGCACAGCAACAATGTGTCCCATGCCTGCAGGAATCTCTTGTTCGCACCCAGGGCACAAATAATTCTTGAGAGCTTCATATGGTTGCACGCGACGAGTGTCAACTTCACCGTGCAGGTCTTTCCATAAATCGCGTGCCATGAGAACTAGTAGTTATCCGAGAAAAGCCCAGACAACCAATGCACACGCAACAGCGACAGCGGCAATCACAAACCAAATATCAGATGGTCGAGCTACTCGTTTGCGCGTTGGATTAAAACCCATGCGTTTAGTATCGCCGCACAGACACCACTTTGTGCGAACCAATCATGACTAGCGTGTGACAGATGCGCCGTTTCCTTCTTGTCTGTGGTTGTGCGGCCAGCGCATTCCTTCTTTCCACGCCATCAATTGCATTGGGTGAAACCACCACAACCACCACTGTGGTAACCACCAGCACAATCCCTGTTCTCACCACCACAACGTCAACCACAACCAGTTCGCTACCCAGCGCAGTCACCACGGTTCCAGAAGGGTGCGCATTGCCACCGTCGGCGCAAGCAGTGTTTGTTGGCAAAGTGACCGCAAAAGATATTTCTACAGCTACTTTTCTTGTTGCACAGGTGCGCTCGGGCACTCTTGATGGCTATGTCGATGCCACCAACTCAGTTGCTGTGAGATATGGCCGTGATGTGAAGTATCTCAACAAGGGCGATTCATACATCGTTGGTGTTGAACAAGATCAAGTCACGTTGAAGTTGGCATCAACTGTGCGCGACTCCGCCGAATTGTTCGGTGGGGCAGAAGTTGCAGGTTCAAACACCAAATGTCCGGCATTTGAAGCTGCTGCTCGCACATTGCACATCGATGGCACTGCAATTAACTCCGGGTTGTTTGTAAAACTCTTCGAGCAACCATGGCGCATATTGGTGGCGTTTGTAGTGCCGCCCGTGCTGGTGTTCTTTGGGCTCGTGGGTCTTGTGTGGTTACGACGCGGAACGCGCCGCTAACTAATCAGTAAACGCTGCTGTGGCAAGTGCGCGCAGTTCATCAACTGCATGCTTCAAGCCTTGTGGGTCGCGATACAACGCACTGCCTGCAATCAACACGTTGGCGCCAGCCTTCGCAGCGCCGGCGATGGTGGTGGGCGAGATACCGCCGTCAACTTCCAGCAACACCGAATCGCCCAAGCCGCGCTCGGTGATCATGGTGCGCACTTGGCGAATCTTTGGCTCCATTGTCTTGATGTAGCTCTGGCCACCGAAGCCGGGGTTCACTGTCATCACTAACACCATGTCAACAAGGTCAAGAATGTTTTCAATGGTGGATGCGGGTGTGTGCGGGTTTAACGCAACAGCTGCGGTGGCACCCATGGAGCGAATGTTCTCCAATGTGCGATGCAAGTGCGTGCATGCCTCTGCGTGCACAATGAGGCGCTGACAGCCAGCTTCGATGTAGCGCTGTGCCATGACATCGGGTGTGAGCACCATGAGGTGTGCTTCGAAAGGCTTGGTGGTGTACGGACGTACTGCAGCAATCACATCGGGTCCGAAGGTGAGGTTCGGCACGAACTGGCCATCCATCACGTCGAACTGAATGATGTCCACGCCGGCCTCATCGAGGGCATGAATTTCTTCACCAAACTTGGAGAAATCTGCGGGCAATACGGAAGGGGCGATGTGGATAGGCAAAGTCACGAAACTCACCCTAGTCAAAGAGGTTGCATGGTCACCGAGGGTCTGGTGCTAACCGACCTACGCTGTCACGGTGACAACGCCCCATTCTGTACGTATTGAAAAGCTCGTAGCGGGCGGTGACGGCATTACCCGTTTGGAAGATGGCCGCGTGGTGTTCGTGCCCAATGTGCTTCCTGGTGAGTTAGTGGAAATCTCTCTTGCCGAAACAAAGAAAGACTTCGCCCGTGGCGAATTGCTCTCCGTTATTGAGCCATCAGAAAAGCGAGTGGTGCCTGCATGTCCACACGTGGCCGAGGGCTGCGGCGGCTGCGATTGGCAACACATTGAGCGCCGCAACCAAGGTCAAGTGAAATTGTCCATTGTGACTGAGGCATATGCGCGTACTGCACGCATGGAAGTGCAACCAGAGATGCGTCGCTTGCACGAAGATGCTCGTCGCACCACAGTGCGGATGGTGTCGAACGCAAAAGGCGAACTTGGTTTCCGTGCGCACGAATCACACGAAATCATTCCTGTCACCGAATGCATGGTGGCGCATCCGCTCATCAACGAATTCATCAAGCAGCCAGTTCTCGAAGGCGCCGGTGAAGTCACCATTCGCGTCGGTGCGCGCACCGGCAATATCGGCGTGTGGTGTCACGAAGGAAAGCTTGCCAACGGTTTGCCAGCAGGTTTGAAGACCGGCGAACGCGCAACTGTTACTGAGGTTGTAGGCGATCACGAATACAAGGTGAGCATGGGATCGTTCTTCCAGTCGTCACCTGAGGCTGCAGAACTCATCATCAACTCCATCACGCGCAAACTCGACAACTTGGGTGTTGAAGGCGGCTACTTAGTTGACGCATACGGTGGCGTTGGGCTATTCAGCCTTGCGTTCTCTCATCGATTTGATGAATTGCTTCTCGTGGAATCTTCAGAATCCGCATGCCGTGACGCAGTGCGCAACCTTGCCGACTGTGCCGCAACCATTGAGCAAGAAAACATGGATCAATGGGATTCGGTTGAAGCCGATGTTGTGATCGCTGACCCGTCACGTCATGGCCTTGGCAAAATGGGTGCCGGCGCAATTCTTGATACGGGTGCACCCACTGTGATCTTGGTGAGTTGTGACCCAGTTGCAGGTGCTCGCGACGCAAAATACCTGTGCGACGCCGGCTACAAACTGGGTGAGGTGGAAGTGCTCGACATCTTCCCTGAGACCCACCACGTTGAAGTGGTAGCTGTCTTTACTCGCTGAGGTCGGCGCGTTCGATGGGCAAGTCGGTGCCCAACGGCAGCGTGGGGTACACCTCGCCGTTTTCGAAGCTGGCGAATGGCAGGAGAAACATGGTGCTCAGGTGAGTGCGGTTGCGTGCGCCTGAATCTTCTAGCAATCGTGAAATGCGATTACGCACTGTCTGCACGGAAAGAAACACGTTTTCCGCGATTTCTTGATTATTGAAGCCATACGAGATGAGCCTCACAATGGTTTCGTCGATGCTGTCGCGATAGGGAATGAATGCAGGAACGTTTGTAGTCAGCGGAAAACTCACGGATGCATGACCGTGGCCTTTTTCTGCAGTCAACAATTCCATTGCGTCTGTGCCGAAGGTGTTTCGAAAATCGGTGAGATCGATGACGCCGTCGTAGAACTGCTCGGAGGCCCACTGCAGAAGTTGGGCACTGGCCGAGGCGGTACAAATAATTCGTCGTTGAGGAAAGATGTTTTCGTCAGCAAGCTCTGCTTCGGCCCCTTTGTAATCGGCCAATTTGTAATGTCCGATGATCAACGAGAACTCTTTGAACTCTCGAGCAGCCTGAAGGTATTCCTGCGCCGTGGTGAGGCCAAGAGAACATTCGATTCCAGGTTGAAGACTGACCTCGTTGGCCATCCATGCGCATGGCCTCTTGAATTGTCCGAAAACGATGACGTTCACAACTGACCCCCCGGTTTTTAGTTGCTTATGACAACCTAATCTTGCCATGTGTCAAAGAGCATGGGAATAGCCAAAAGTCCCTCATTGGCTGATGGGGCAAGAGTTTGAGATAAACAAAAAACGACGGCGCATAATGCCCCGTCGTTTTTATGGTTTTGGTGCGCCCTCTGGGGATCGAACCCAGGACCTGCGGATTAAGAGTCCGTTGCTCTACCGGCTGAGCTAAAGGCGCGTGGATGTACAGACTAGGCGATTGCGCAGCATGTTCACCAAAAGATTCGTATTGCCGGCATCGATTTCTCGATGCCGGCACACGAATGGGGTGATCGAGGGGACTTGAACCCCCGACCTCTAGGGCCACAACCTAGCGCTCTAACCGGGCTGAGCTACGACCACCATGCGGTGCTTCATTGTGCCACGCATGAAGGGAAGTCCCAACTTCAACAGCGTTTGTTGCATCCTGAATGACGCATCAATCGGCGCAGTATGATGTGTGAAACCGTTAAGCGGGGTGTTATCCATGTCAGCAACGAATAAAACGTTGCACCACAACCTGGCAGACAGAGCCAGGGAAATCACGCGGCGTGAGCTGCAAAAATATGCCGAGAGAACCACTGGTTCTCAAAAGGCAACCGCGAGGGCCAAACAGGTGCTCCCTCTCGGAGTCCCATCCAGTCTTCAGTATTACGACCCACACCCAGTGGTGGTTCGTCATGCGAATGGCGCACAGATGATCGATGTCGACGGAAATGAATATGTCGATTACAACATGGGCTTTGGCGCAGTGTTCGCCGGCCATGTGAATCCCATTGTTCGCGCGGCAGTTGAAAAGCAACTTGATAGCGGCACGTTGTATGTAACGCCAGCAGAAATTACTGCTGAAGTTGCAGAGCTACTTGCGCAACGTTTCCAGTTGCCCATGTGGCGCTTCACCAACTCAGGTACCGAAGCAACCATGGATGCCATTCGTGTGGCACGTGGTGCAACAGGTCGCGACAAGATCGTGAAAGTGGAAGGCGGCTATCACGGTCACCACGATGCAGTGATGGTGTCAATGAAGCCACCTGTTGACAAGGCTGGCCCTGCCGATAATCCCATTCCTGTTCCATCAACCGCAGGTGTTGCGAAGTCAGCAATTGCCGACACCATCGTGATTCCATACAACGATGCCGAAGCACTTGAGCGTGCTCTTGCCGCACACGATGTTGCTGCATTCATTGTTGAACCAGTGATGGAAAACGTGGGCATCTGCATGCCGCAACTTGGTTATCTCGAAGCAGTGCGTCGCATTACTCGCGAACACGGCACCATGTTGATTTTTGACGAAGTGAAAACAGGCATTACTGCAGGGTGGGGAGGCGCAACCGGGTTGTTCGGAGTTGTTCCTGACCTTGTGTGTTTGGCCAAAAGCATTGGTGGCGGATTGCCATTAGGTGCATTCGGTGGCACGCACGAATGTATGAATCACATTTCCAATGGTCGCGTTGTTCATATGGGTACATATAACGGCAACCCATTAGTGATGGCAGCAGCAGTTGCGGTGTTGTCTCAGGTGTGCACACCCGAAGTCACAGCGGCAACTGTTGCTCGTAACTCAACGTTGATTGCAGAGTGCGACAGCATCATTGCGCGCGCGTCACTTCCTGCACACACAGTGCAAGTAGGTGCAAAGGGTTGTATTACCTGGGCCGAAAACCCCATTCGCAACTATCGCGATTACAAAGAAACCGATTTCGATATTGCATTTGCGCAATGGATTCACGGAGTCAACCGCGGAATTCTTCTGCCACCAGGGCTTGACGAACAATGGCTAATCTCAGTGATGCACACCGAAGAACAAGCTCTTCGGTACGCCTCAGTATTTGGAGAATTCGTTGACGAACTCATCGCATAATCAAAAGCAGCCGTCGCTCATCACAATGTTGGTGCGTGGTCTGTTTCGTCGATGTGCATGGTGCGGAGGTAAAGGTTCTTTCTTTACGTCGTGGTACGGCAAGGCAGACCAATGTCAAACATGTGGTCTTTCATGGGAACGCGGATACGAAGGTTTTGAACTTGGCGCAGCAACCATGGGCGTGTTTCTCACGTTTGGTTCCATCATCGTGTGGATGATCATCTCGGTCTCTGTGGGCATCAACTTGTTGCCGCTTCTTTTGGTGGCCGGCTTCTTGGCAATCACCGTGCCCACCGTCGGATATCCACTCACGTACACCATCTGGTTCGGGGTGGATCTCACGATTCGTAAGCCCAATGCCGATGATTTTGCCGCCGCCCAGAAATGGCTCGACGCCGGCAAGCCTTCTGAAACCCCTGGCCAGTAAGGGTTTCCCTTCCTTTCCGCCCCTCGGTTCCCATGTCCACATGGGGGTCGACCAACAATGCTTGACCGAACAAGTGTTCGTAGTTACAGTGTTGTTGTTCGAACACACCCATTGCATACAGTCCCCGATTCCTGAAGCACCCGCTAACGGAAACCCGGACACCAACCGAAAGGCATCCCAATGTCAACACCAAGCCCAGAACGCGACAAGGCCCTCGATGCGGCCCTCGCCCAAATCGATAAGCAATACGGCAAAGGCTCCATCATGCGCATGGGCGAAAAGGGCTCCATGGCTATCGAGGCCATCCCAACAGGTGCCCTTCCTCTCGACCTTGCTCTCGGAGTAGGTGGCTTGCCACGCGGTCGTGTGGTGGAAATCTTCGGACCAGAATCCTCGGGTAAGTCAACCCTTGCTATGCACGTTGTTGCAGAAGCTCAGCGCAACGGCGGCATTTGTGCCTACGTTGATGCCGAGCACGCAATGGATCCTGTGTACGCAAAGGCAATCGGCGTCGATATCGACCAGTTGCTCATCTCGCAGCCAGACACCGGTGAGCAGGCGCTTGAAATCGCCGACATGCTCATTCGCTCAGGTGCCATTGATGTTCTTGTTATCGACTCCGTAGCGGCTCTTACGCCACGCGCCGAAATAGAAGGCGACATGGGCGACAGCCACGTAGGTCTTCAGGCTCGCCTCATGAGCCAGGCATTGCGCAAGCTCACTGCCAACCTCAACAAGTCGAACACCATCTGCATCTTCATCAACCAGCTGCGCGAAAAAATCGGTGTCATGTTCGGTTCACCCGAAACAACACCTGGTGGTCGTGCACTCAAGTTCTATTCATCGGTTCGCCTCGACATTCGTCGTATTGAAGCCATCAAAGATGGTGCCGAAGTCACTGGTTCACGCACACGCGTGAAGG
The DNA here is from genome assembly GCA_947447175.1 of Acidimicrobiaceae bacterium. Lineage (GTDB taxonomy): Bacteria > Actinomycetota > Acidimicrobiia > Acidimicrobiales > Ilumatobacteraceae > UBA2093. Next base: position 54,073 of record CANFIM010000003.1, read on the forward strand.
TGGTGAAGAACAAGGTTGCTCCACCATTCCGCCAGGCTGAATTCGACATCATGTACGGCAAGGGCATTAGCCGCGAAGGCGCATTGCTCGACCTGGCAGTGGAAATGTCCATTGCCAAGAAGTCCGGCGCATGGTTCACCTACGAAGGTGAGCAGTTGGGTCAGGGTCGTGAAAATGCAAAGAACTACTTGCATGATCACCCAGAACTCATGGTCGATATGGAACAAAAGATTCGCGCTCAGGCTGGCCTGAACGGAGAAGAAGAAGTAGCCGAATTCACGGCTGCCGACAACGAGCCCATCGAACTCGACTAGCAACTTCTTCTTTCTTCTTCTTTACAACTGAGTTGCCACTAGATCGGGGGCCGGATTCCAGAACATGGGGTCCGGTCCTTGTGGTTTCTGGGGTTTCCCCTCGCGGCGTGTCGGTAGCCTCATTCCTGTGAAAGAGGAGAAGGCCAGTTCGTACGTGGTGCGCACCTTTGGGTGCCAGATGAACGAACACGACTCCGAACGCATCGCAGGGCTTCTGGAGTCCGATGGCATGTTGCGCGCCGAAAGCGACGACGATGCCGATGTGGTGGTGTTGAACACCTGCTGCATTCGTGAGAACGCCGACAACAAGCTCTACGGCACCTTGGGTCACCTCAAGACATGGAAAGACGCAAAACCTGGTCGCCAAATTGTGGTCGGTGGCTGCTTGTCGCAAAAAGACAAAGACATTGTGCAAACTCGAGCACCGTGGGTTGATGTCGTGATGGGAACGCACAACGTGCACCGCACTTCAGATCTCTTGGCACATGCCGCTGAGCACGGACCTATCACAGAGATTCTTGAAGAAGCCGTGATGGATGACCACATTTTGTTTCCTAGTGCATTACCTGTACGTCGTGAAACGTCGTACAACGGTTGGGTCACCATTCAAATTGGTTGCGACAACACGTGTGCGTACTGCATCGTGCCGTCGGTGCGCGGCAAAGAGATCAGTCGCCCATTCGCTGACATTGTGAATGAAGTGCGCACATTGGCTTCGCAAGGTGTTTCAGAAGTAACCCTTCTGGGTCAAAACGTGAACTCGTATGGTCGTGACTTGTCGCTCGCAGAACGCAATGCTGGTGAAGACACTCGTATTCAGCCGAAATTTGCACAACTGTTGCGCGAGGTGGGTGGCGTTGAGGGCATCCGCCGTGTTCGCTACACCAGTCCACACCCCAAAGACATGCGTCTCGATGTCTTGGAAGCAATGGCTGAAACTGCCGCCGTGTGTGAACAGTTGCACTACCCATTGCAATCAGGTTCTGATCGTGTGCTCGCTCTCATGCACCGCGGATACACCGCAGATCGTTATCTCGAGCGTTTGGCCGACGCACGTCGCCTCATGCCTGATGTTGCAGTCACCAGCGACATCATTGTTGGTTTCCCTGGTGAAACCGAGGCCGACTTCGTACGCACCATGGAAGTTGCTGCAGAAGCAGACTTTGACTCAGTGTTCGAATTCATTTTCTCGCCGCGTGAAGGCACTGAAGCCGCTCGCATGGTGGAGCAGTATTGCGACCCCGCCGAAGTGGGCGACAGGTTTGATCGTTTGCGCGTAGTGGTAGAGCGCAGTGCGTTGCGCAAGCATCGCGAACGTATTGGTCGCATTGAAGAAGTTGTTGTGGACGGACCCAGCAAACAAGACCCACGCATCATGTCGGGCCGTACTCGCCAGTTCAAACTGGTGCATTTCACTACTCCGAATCCATTGCGTCCCGGCACCTACTGCAATGTTGAAATTGAAGAAGCCGCAGCTCATTACTTAAAGGGCCATCTTGTTGAAGTGGTGGCCGAGCCCACACACAAGATTCGTATTCCTTTGTTGTCTGTCTGACACGTATGTCCGTGTCGAAGCGCGTTGTCATTCTTGGTCCCACGGCAAGTGGGAAAAGCGACGTAGCAATGAGCGTTGCCAGCGAACTGGGCAATGTTCACATTGTGGCGGCAGATGCCATTCAGGTGTATCGGCGAATGAATATTGGTTCGGCAAAACCCACTGCAGCCGATCAAGAACAAGTACCGCACCACGGTATTGATCTGTGCGAACCCCACGAGCGCTACACCGTTGCTCGCTTCATGGACGATGTTGCCGCGGCGCGCGAGAAAATTGCAGCGGCTGATGCATGTGAATTAATTGTGGGCGGCACTGGTTTGTATGTGACCGCTCTTGTTGACGGACTCACTATGCCTGGCGAGTGGCCTGAGATTCGCGCTGAGTTGGAAGCAAATGAAGACACCGCCGCATTGTTTGCACAACTGCTCGCGCTTGATGTACAAGCCACCCAGAAGATGGAACCCAACAATCGTCGCCGCATAATTCGCGCGTTAGAAGTGTGTTTGGGCAGTGGCGAAAAGTTCAGTTCGTTTGGTGATGGGGTGGGGCAGTTCCCCGCAACCGCCACACGACAAATAGGCATCAAATGGAATCGCGATACTTTGCGTGCGCGCATTGCCGAGCGCGTGCATCGCATGGTGGCTGCTGGCCTTACCCACGAAGTGCAAGCATTGCTTGCTGAGCCAGAAGGTATCTCTGCCACTGCACGTCAGGGTCTTGGCTACAAGGAATTCATAGAGCACATTGAGGGTCGCTGGACTCTGGAAGAAGCCGTGAATGCCACCATTTTGCGGACGCAGCAATTCGCTATCCGTCAAGAGCGGTGGTATCGCCGCGACCCCCGTATTGAGTGGGTCGAAGTACAAACCGACCCGATTGCCGAAGTCACCCCTTTGTTGCGGGAGGCGTTGGCATAGTGTCTCTAGCAATGCATGTATCACTGTCGAAGCATCACGGGTTAGAGAATGACTTCTTGGTCTATGACCTTGCCCAAGGTGAGCCACAGGCGGCGTGGCCAGACCTTGCTCGACGCTGGTGTAATCGCTCCACGGGTATCGGTGCAGATGGTTTGCTCTTGTTGGGCATTGACGAGGGCACCAACCTCACCATGCGGTTGTACAACGCAGATGGCAGTGTTGCCGAAATGAGCGGAAACGGCATTCGTTGTTTGGTGCAAGCCGCGCATCACACATTGGGCAACATTGTTGACACCACCTATCACGTGCGCACCGATGCCGGTATGCGCACTGCAACAGTGAAGAGTGAATGGGAAGACAACACCATTCAGATCAGTGTTGACATGGGATTCGTTACAGACCTTGATGAACCACACAACTGGGGCGCACTTGAATGTGACCCATTGCGACCCGTTGCACATGTGTCGCTCGGCAATCCGCATTCAGTTGTGGGCGTTGGAGCAGGCGATGTTGCACTGGTTGACCTTGCACGTCTTGGTGCGTTAGTGCCACATGTGAATCTTGAAATCATCGAGCCCGGCCCTGGCAGCAACGCCATCACCATGCGCGTGCATGAACGTGGCGCTGGCATTACACGTGCGTGCGGCACTGGTGCTTGCGCAGCTGCATCCGCAGCAATTCAGTGGGGCTTTGTATCTGAGGTTTCTGAACAAGTTGTGGTGCACATGGACGGTGGAATTGCTCGCGTGCATATTGCTGATGATGGTCGTGCAACTCTTATTGGTCCTGCTCAATTCATTGCAAGCATCACGGTGCCTGTGTGAGTAATCCGTACCAGGAAGCCCTTGGTGCAACGCTCATTGAGCGCACATTTCGTGAACGCATTGTGTTGGTGGGTGTCACCATGGGTGGACACACCGATGACGACACAGAAGACGGGCTCGATGAACTGTCTTTGCTGATAGATACAGCTGGCGCAGATGAAGTTGCTCGTGTCACGCAGCGTAGGGATACGCCAGATTCTGCGTTTTATATCGGCAAAGGAAAAGCCGAAGAGTTGAAAGAAGTGTGTTTGGCGCTTGACGCCGACACCGTGGTGTTCGATAACGAACTCACTGCAGGTCAGCAATACAACCTTGAACGATTGTTGGGTCGTACTGCGCTTGATCGCACTGCAGTCATTCTCGACATTTTCGCGCAGAATGCGCACACGCTTGAAGGTAAAGCTCAAGTAGAACTGGCCATGTTGCGGTATCGCTTGCCTCGTTTGCGCCGTGGCGCAAAAGGTGGTTTGTCGCAGCAGGGTGGTGGTATTGGTACGCGTGGTCCTGGTGAAACACGTTTGGAAGTGGATCGCCGTCGCATCATGCGCCGCATCGAAAAACTTGAACGTGATCTCAAAGGTTTGCAGCGCACGCGTCATACGCAACGCAAGAGCCGTGGTCGTAGCGGTCTTGCATCAGTTGCCATTGTTGGTTACACCAATGCAGGTAAATCGACATTGTTGAATGCACTCACATCGGCCGGTGTGTTGGTGGAGAACAGATTGTTTGCCACACTCGACCCCACCACACGGCGATTGTCGTTACCTGGTGGTGAACCAGTGTTGGTGTCTGACACAGTGGGCTTTATTCGTGCATTGCCTCACGCGCTTGTTGAATCATTTAAGAGCACATTGGAAGTTGCGTCAGAGGCAGACATGTTGGTGCATGTGGTTGATGCAAGCTCCACACACCCTGAGCAGCAAATCACTGCAGTGCGCGAAGTGCTCGCTGAGATTGGTGCCGACTCAGTTCCCGAATTCATCGTGTTTAACAAGGCAGACCTTGTTGACGATTGGGGAGCATCGCTAGTTGATGACTACCCAGGTTCTGTGGTGGTGTCGGCGTTACAGAACGAAGGCCTCGATCTCATGCTGAAGCGGTTGTCTGACCGCATGCGATCAATCACGCGCGTCACAGACTTGCTGGTGCCGTACGACCGAGGCGACATTGTTGCCTCTATTCACCGTGAAGGTGAAGTGGTTCTCATGGAAGACATGGAAGGTGGCCTGCATATGCGAGCCCGATTGTCGGAAGCATCCGAGGGCCGTTTGCGTGAGTTCGTTGTGAAGCTCGACGATGATGGAAACTTGATACATCATGACTGACATCAATCGCGACCTAGTGGGCTTCGAGCCGCCGCCGTATCCATACGACCGTCTCGACCCCATTCAAAAAATTGCCGCGCAACTTGATGGTGGCATTGTTGACCTCTCCATCGGTACGCCATGTGACCCACCACCTGCTGCTGTGATTGAAGCTCTCTCCAACTCAGGGTCTGAGCGGGGCTATCCCGCTTCCATTGGTTCAGAAGCATTGCGTCGTTCTATTGCGCGGTGGATGGGCCGCCGATTTGAAGTTGATGTTCCCGTGTCACGCATCGCTGCTTGTATCGGCACAAAAGAGTTCGTGGCCACTACGCCGCAGTTCATGAAGCTTCGTCGCCCTAACCGCGACACAGTGCTGTATCCGGCCGTTGCGTACCCCACGTATGAGATGGGTGCAGTGCTTGCAGGGTTGCGTGCAGTTGCAGTGCCCACCAACGCTGAGGGCCACATGGATTTCACGTCCATCAGCCAAGACGACATTGATCGCGCATTGATGCTGTGGGTGAATAGTCCCAGTAACCCCACTGGTGTGCTTGATGATTTGAAGTACGCGGCAAATTGGGGACGCACGAACAACATTCCTGTATTCAGCGATGAGTGTTATGCCGAGTTCACCTGGGCAACCAGTGCGCAGTCAATTTTGCAGCACGGGCTTGAAGGTGTTGTTGCGGTGCATTCGCTGTCCAAGCGTTCAAACTTGGCTGGTGTTCGTGTTGGTTTCTATGCAGGTGATGCCGAGATTGTTGAATATCTCAAAGAGGTGCGCAAGCACGCAGGTTTTATGCTTCCCGGCCCTGCACAGGCAGCGGGCGTTGCAGCGTTAGATGATGATGAGCACGTAGCAGTCCAACGTGATCGTTATCGCCAGCGTTTGGAATTTATGGCCAGCACATTGTCGAAGTGGTCGGGCATTGACATTCAGATGCCCGATGGTGGCTTCTACTTGTGGTTCGATGCGCAAGACGCATGGGCATTCACAGAGAAGTTGGCGCGTGAAGGTGGAGCATTGGTGAGCCCCGGTGATTTCTACGGCGCTGGCGGTTCAAAGTTTGTGCGCGTTGCAGTGGTGCAACCCGACGCAAAACTAAAGCTTGTTGCTGATCGTTTGAAGTAAAGAAGAAACGGTTAGCGCAACTTGCGCATGACCGTGACAACTTTGCCGAACACCACAACTTCATCGGCATTGAACACCATGGGCTTCATGGTGTCGTTTGCAGGAATGAGTGTGATGGTTTTGCCTGACTTCTTGAAGGTTTTGACAGTGCCTTCTTCGCCTGGAATTCCGGCCACCACAATGTCGCCGTTCTCTGCAACGTTTTGTTGACGAGCAACAACAAAGTCGCCATCGAGAATGCCGGCATTGATCATTGATTCACCGCGCACGCGCAACATGAAAAGTTCGCCTTCGCCTGTGAAGTCAGATGGAACCGGAATGAGGTCTTCCACGTTTTCCTGAGCGAGAACATCAGTACCTGCTGCAACGTCACCAATCAGCGGAATGTGGCGGGCCGGACGGCGCTCCATTGCAATTTCAGAGTTGGTGTCGAAGCGCACTTCAAGCGCACGTGGCTTCGAAGGGTCACGGCGCAAGAAGCCCAGCTTCTGCAGCGTGGAGAGGTGGTTGTGCACGGTGGAGGGGGAGTTGAGCCCCACGGCCTCACAGATTTCGCGCACCGAAGGTGGATAGCCCCGGTCTTGCATGGCTTGTTCAATAACCAAGAGGATTTCGCGCTGGCGGGGAGTGAGGGCTTCAGACATGTCTGGAAGCGTACAGGTGTTCGGGGGCTGGGTCAAACACCTGTTCGGAGAACGAATGTTCGGGAATTCTCTTGACACCGAACACTTGTTCGGTTAAAACATACGAACACCCGTTCGCTACGGTGCACACCATAAAGACCGCCCGGTCCCCTCAACCCCTCAAACAAAGGAAATCCCATGGCAACCACCATCGATCCACTCCTCTTCGGAAACTCAGCACAGCAAGCATTTGGCGTTCGCCACCAGCGTCCTAGCCAGGCCACATTCCGCCGCCGTCGCCGCACAGTCGGTGCTGTGGTGGTTTTCGCCCTGGCATCTGGCTTCATCACTACGTCAGCCTTTGCGTCGAACCCATCAGAGGGCCAAGTAGTGCCCCGCACCGTGGTGGTGCAGTCGGGTGACACCATCTGGAGCATTGCTCGCAATATTTCACCAACCGGTGGCATTGCAGATCTCGTGGCTGAACTTGTGCGTCTCAATGGCACACATCTTGAGCCTGGTCAGGTCGTTCGCATCCCGTAATGCAACGCGCGTGCGGTCTTCAATTTTTGTAAGAACGCAAGCACGGCAAAGAAAAGTCACCTAATGTGACTTTTCGTGCATTGCCCCGTATGCCGACATGACGACACAAAGGTGATCGATTCGCGAGCCGCTGAAGCTGGCACCGCCATTCGCCGTCGTCGCTCATGTCCTGAGTGCGCATACCGCTTCACCACCTATGAGCGCCTTGAGGGTGCGCCTCTCATGGTTCTGAAGCGCTCTGGCATCCGCGTTGCCTTTGATCGAGCCAAAGTGGTGTTTGGTGTTCGTTCCGCTTGCAAAGGTCGCCCTGTCGAAGAGGCACAAATTGACGCCCTTGCCGAAATGGTGGAAGACGACATGCGCCTTGCTCAAACCTCAGGAATTGAAATCACATCGTCCACTGTTGGGCATGCAGTTCTTGAACATTTGAAGGCTCTCGACGAAGTGGCGTACATGCGCTTTGCCAGTGTGTACAAAAACTTCGACGGTGCTGCCGACTTCAGTCGCGAACTTGCATTGCTGAAGCAGTCATAAGTTTTTATTGCGCGGTTCGCTCGTAGCGAACGAAAACAAAGTCGCCATTTGTTTCAGTTGATGTCAACGTGAAACGACGCAATGTGTGCGGAGCAAATGACAACGATGGTCCTCTGCGACCGCCAACCTTTGGTGAGAACGTGAGGTTGATGGCGTCAACAAGATCTGCCTCAAGAAGTGCAGCGTTCAACATGGGGCCGCCTTCAACATGAATCATGCCGTCAGGTAATTGCGCAATCACTGTTGCGAAATCAATGGACTCTGAGCCAGCTCGAATGCTGTCAACCGGAACATCGGGGGCATCAGTGGTGGTAACAACAAAACCGGAGCCACTAGCAAACAGGGGAGAGGCGAAATTGAGTGCGCACGACTGAGTGACAACGCCAATGCGTAAGCCTTGCTTCGATGGCGCGCCATACCCTTCGCCACGAGCCGTACCCGCGCCTACCAACACCACTGAAGCCTGTGCACGCAGCCCAATGAGGCGCTGCTGGTCTGCGGGCCCTCCAAGCGGGCGAGAACGGCCATTCACGTCAATCTCGCCGTCGGGCGTGGCGATCATGCATAGTTCCACGCTCTTGGCCATGGCTCAAGTGTACGAAGCGATGGTGGTTCGTGGCAGAGTGACGGAATGACTAGCGACCAGAACCGCACCGTTTTCCGCACCTGCCCTCTGTGTGAGGCCACCTGCGGTTTGGAAATCACCGTGAACCCTCAAGAACAAGTGGTGCGTATTCGTGGCGACCAGGACGACGTTTTCAGTCACGGCTTTATTTGCCCCAAGGGCAGCACGCTGAAGCAATTGCACGAAGACCCTGATCGTTTGCGCATGCCCATGGTGAAGCGCGATGGCGTGCATGTGGAAGTCACATGGGATGAAGCATGGAAAGAAGTGGAACGCGGACTCATGGGCGTCATTGAACGTCATGGGCGCAGTGCACTCTCTGCGTATTTGGGCAACCCCAACGCACACAACCTTGGCCCACAGTTGTTCAGTGGCGTCATGTTGCGCTCGATGGGTACGCGAAACATTTTCAGTGCATCATCCGTTGACCAAATGCCGATGCATGTTGCAGGCGGTTTCATGTTCGGTAGCGCACAACACATTCCGGTTCCCGATATTGATCACACTGATTACTTGTTAATGCTGGGTGCAAACCCATACATGTCGAACGGCAGCTTGTGCACTGCACCTGATTACCCCGGACGCATTCAGGCCATTCGCGCACGCGGCGGAAAAGTTGTGGTGGTGGATCCGCGTCGTTCGAAAACTGCAGAGAACAGTGATGAATGGATTTCCATTCGTCCTGGTACCGACGGCTTGTTCATGGCGGCACTTGCCAACGTGATGTTTGCTGAAGGCATTGCAAAAGTGGAACCACGCATTGCGAACTATCTCAGCGGTCTTGATGAATTCCGCACTGCAATTGCGCCATTCACTCCAGAACGCGTCACAGCAGCAACGGGAGTACCCGCTGACACCATCGTGCGCATTGCACGAGAGATGTGCGCATCGCCAACAACGGCGGTGTACGGACGTATCGGTGTGAACACTGTGGAGTTTGGCTCCACGAATGCATGGCTTGTGAATGTGCTCAGCATCATCACGGGCAACTTCGATAAGCGTGGTGGAGACATGTTCACTACTCCTGCTGCTGGCGGTGCCACAACGCGTGGCACGGCAGGCAAAGGCAAAGGATTCCAAACAGGTCGCGGCCACAGTCGTGTGAGCAACAAGCCTGAGGTATTGGGCGAGTATCCCGTTGCAGTTCTGGCTGAAGAAATATTGACTCCTGGTGAGAATCAAATTCGCGCAACCATCACGGTGGCAGGCAACCCTGTTTTGTCAACGCCACATTCACAACAACTAGATAAAGCTCTTGCCGATCTTGAGTTCATGGTGTCCATTGACATTTATCTCAACGAAACAACGCGACATGCCAACGTGATTCTTCCACCACCTTCTGCATTGGAAAAAGATCACTACGACATTGGTTTGTATGTATACGCGGTGCGCAACATTGCGAACTACAGCCAAGCTGTCTTGGAAAAAGATCCTGCTGCATTAGACGAGTGGGAAATCCTCGTGAAAATGGGCGCCATCTTGCAAGGTCTCGGCACAGATGTTGATCCGGCAGTGATGGATGATCAAACAATCACTGCAGCGGTTACGTCAGCAGTTGCAAACTCATCGTCAACAATCAGCGGTCGTGATGCTGATGAGATTCTTTCCATGTTGAACAAGGATGGCCGTCGCAACACAGCACGCATGCTCGATTTCATGTTGCAAACAGGTCCATACGGTGCAGCGTTTGGCGCGAACCCCAACGGTTTGTCGCTTGATGTCTTGCTAGCGAATCCACATGGTGTTGATCTCGGTGCATTGGAGCCACGTATTCCTGAAGGTTTGCGTACGCCCACCGGAATGATTGAACTATCACCACCACAACTCATTGAAGATCTCGTACGACTTGAAGCATCGATCAACAAAGTTGATGACAACCAAATTTTGTTAGTGGGTCGTCGCGATTTGAAATCGAATAACTCATGGATGCACAACATCAAGGTGCTCACCAAAGGTTCGTTGTCATGCACGGCACATGTGCATCCTGAAGACGCAGCACGTCTCGGTTTGCAACATGGCGCCACGGTGCGCATTACAAGTCGCGTGGGTTCGGTTGATGCCGAGGTTGAAGTGACCGATGCAGTCCGCAAGGGAGTGGTGAGCCTGCCTCACGGCTGGGGCCACGGAGTTGCGGGCACAAACATGACTGTGGCGGCAGAAAAGGCTGGGGTGAATTCAAATATCCTCACCGATCACGCCGTTCTCGACCCGTTGTCAGGCAACGCGGCACTCAATGCGATCCCTGTGACATTGCAGCCTGCATAGGGTTCGTCCGTCATCCACAGATGGGGTGTGCTTGTGCACAGGTGCCCCACAGGTTCATCCCCTGAAATATCAAGGGTTTCCCCAGATATTTCTCGTAATTCACATGGCTATCCACTTCCAATTCACAGGGTGTTGTCCGTAGGTTCATGGGGTAGTCGACAGCGGCTGCGAGCGAGCGGATGTGGGGGAGACCGAAGGGTTTTTCTTGGGGCCGGGCGGTCCGAGACCTGCTTGTTCGCGCCGCTGTCCGCCTACACAAAAAGAATTTCGCGAGGGTCGTTGACAAAGGTGTAACTACAGTGCTGTAATCTCCCCCTACCACTTGTGGGAAATAGGCCCGAAACGGCCTGTCAACCACAACATCTTGTGGTTGGGGGGAATTTCTCACCAGCTACTCGGTGTCCACGTGGTGAACGACCCACATATCTCACGCCCAGACAGGAAAATCAATGTCACTCGCTCCAGACCGCCTCGCTATCGGCATCGGCCGCTTCTTCACCACACCAGGTGTCCACCCATATGACGAGGTGCAGTGGGAGAAGCGTGATTCGCGTATCACCAACTGGCGCGACGGAACTGTGGCGTTCGAGCAGCTCGACGTTGAGTTCCCCACCACATGGTCATTGAACTCCACCAACATCGTTGCGCAGAAGTACTTCCGCGGCACCTTGGGAACACCAGAGCGTGAGCACTCAATGCGTCAGGTCATCGACCGCGTTGCCGACACCATTGCAACATGGGGCATCGAAGGTGGCTACTTTGCCGACAACGATGAAGCGGAAGCATTCCGTTCAGAGTTGAAGTTCATCCTTGTCACGCAGCGTGCGGCGTTCAACAGCCCCGTGTGGTTCAACATTGGCGTGAAGGGTGTTCCACAGCAGGCGAGTGCATGTTTCATTCTTTCCGTGGAAGACAAGATGTCAGCCATTCTCAACTGGTACCGCGAAGAAGGCGTGATCTTCAAGGGCGGTTCTGGTTCAGGCATCAACTTGTCAAAGATTCGCTCTAGCGAAGAAGTGCTTGAAGGCGGCGGAACAGCTTCTGGTCCAGTTTCCTTCATGCGCGGTGCAGACGCATCAGCCGGCACCATCAAGTCAGGTGGCAAAACCCGCCGCGCAGCAAAGATGGTCATCCTCAACGCAGATCACCCTGACGTTGAAGAGTTCATCTGGTGCAAGGTGAAAGAAGAGCGCAAGGCTCGCGTGTTGCGCGATGCAGGTTTCGACATGGACCTCGACGGCGCTGACTCATTCAGTGTTCAGTACCAAAACGCCAACAACTCAGTGCGCGTCACCGACGAGTTCATGAAGGCTGTTGAAGAAGACCGCGACTGGAACCTCACAGCAGTCACCGACGGCTCGGTTGTTCGCACCATCAAGGCTCGCGATCTCTGGCGTCAAATTGCACAGGCCGCTTGGGAATGTGCAGACCCTGGTCTTCAGTTCGACACCACCATCAACAAGTGGCACACCGCTCATGCGTCAGGTCGCATCAACGGTTCGAACCCTTGCTCTGAGTACATGCACATCGACAACTCAGCTTGCAACCTTTCCTCCATCAACTTGTTGAAGTTCCTCGATGACAATGATCGTTTCGATGTTGAGGCATACCGCCACGCCATCGAGGTCATGTTCACCGCACAGGAAATTCTTGTTGGTCGCTCCGATTACCCAACAGAGGCAATCGGCGAAAACAGCCGCAAGTTCCGCCAGCTTGGTCTTGGTTACGCAAACCTCGGTGCACTTCTTATGGCACTTGGTTACGCATACGACTCAGACGAGGGTCGTGCATGGGCAGCAGCTCTTACATCACTCATGACAGGCCACGCATACGCCACCAGCGCACGCACCGCCTCACGTATGGGACCTTTCAGCGGTTTCGCTGAGAACGAGAAGTACATGCTCAACGTGTTGCGCATGCACCGCGCCGCTCACGACGAGATCATCAACACCAATGTGGTGCAAGACGACCTGGTGTACGCCGGCCTCGAATCATGGGAAGCCGCAGTGCGCGACGGTGAGGAATACGGCGTGCGTAACTCGCAAGCAACCGTGCTCGCACCAACGGGCACCATCGGCCTCATGATGGACTGTGACACCACTGGTGTTGAGCCAGACCTTGGCCTCGTGAAGTTCAAGAAGATGGTGGGCGGTGGCTCCATGAGCATCGTGAACCAAACCATTCCTCGCGCACTTCGTCGCCTTGGTTACAACGCACAGCAGGTGGACGACATTGTTGCCTACATCGATGAGAACAAGTCAATCCTTGGTGCACCACACATGGAATCAAGCCACGTCAGCGTGTTTGCTTGCTCGATGGGTGACAACACCATTCACTACGAAGGCCACGTGCGCATGATGGGTGCGGTGCAGCCGTTCCTCTCTGGTGCAATCTCCAAGACAGTGAACATGCCTGAAGAGGCAAGCATCGAAGACATCGAAGCACTGCACATGTTGTCGTGGAAGCTCGGCATCAAGGCCGTTGCTATCTACCGCGACAACTGCAAGGTTGGTCAGCCACTTTCTGCAACAAAGAAAGACGACGACAAGGAAGATGCACCTTCTGCTGCCACCGCAGCAACAGAAGTCATCGAGCGCGTTGTTGAAAAGATTGTCACCAAGCCAATCCGTCAGAAGTTGCCACGTTCACGTAGCGGCCGCACTTTCGAGTTCCGCGTTGCTGATTGCAAGGGTTTTGCAAACATCGGTGAATACGAAGATGGTCGCCCCGGCGAACTCTTCCTCACTGTGTCAAAGCAGGGTTCAACACTCTCTGGCATCATGGATGCATTCGCAAAGAGCATCTCCTACGGTCTCCAGTACGGCGTTCCTCTTCGCGCATTCGTTGAAGCATTCACCAACATGCGCTTCGAGCCTGCAGGCATGACAGACGATCCAGACATCCGTATGGCTTCGTCCATCATGGACTACTTGTTCCGCCGCCTTGCTCTTGAATACATGACCTACGACGAGCGTGCAGAACTCGGCATCTTCAGCCGTGACGAGCGCATTCAGCCAACACTTCCTGGTGTTGACGTCATCGACCTCGATGCAGAGAACTCGAATGGTGAAATGGCCACCGATCCAAAGTCAATCGAATCAGTAGAAGAACTGGTCACCAAGATTGAACTTGGCATCGCGCCAACAGCGCCTAAGGGTGAGAACACTCCTGCACAAGGAATTGTTCGCCACAGCGATGCACCAATGTGCATGCTCTGCGGTGTGCAGATGCAGCGCGCCGGCTCATGCCACGCGTGCCCATCATGCGGCAGCACCAGCGGCTGTAGCTGATCATTCCTGCGGCGCTTGCGCCGTGTGAACTCGAAAGGACCCCGGGCTTCGGCTCGGGGTCCTTTTGTATGTGGCCTCAGGCTGGCTGGGGTAGAGATAAGTCAAGTGACTTAGTATCTCTGCATGGCGAGATCGGGAGAAGAAGCACGCGATGCATTGCTTGATGCGGCAGAGCGGCTGTTTGCGGTGCAGGGCATTGAGACTGCATCCCTTCGTGACATCTCCATTGAGGCAGGGCAGAAGAATAACTCTGCCGCGCAGTATCACTTTGGTGATCGCGCCGGCCTGGTGGCTGCAGTATTCACGCGTCGTATGGATCGCATCAACGAGCGTCGCTTACGCATGATTGCTGAGATTGACGCCAGCGGTGCCAACGATGTTGTGTCGCTGACATCAGCGCTCGCAATTCCGCTCATTGATTATGTGACGTCGAATCATGGTTGGTATGCACGCTTCTTGCTGCGCACCGAGTTCGACCATTTCGCCATCACAGTGAAAAACGCCTTACCCGTGTCATTGCCCGTGAAAGAACTCACCAATCGTTTGGTGGAAGTGCTGGGCGATTTGCCACCAAAGATTCGCCGCAACCGCATTGAGCAGATGATGACCCATTACATCGGCGCAGTCGCTGACTGGGAATGGGAGCGCGATCGCGGCGCTATTCGCCTCACGCCGGCACAACTGAAGCAAGACGTGTTGGCTACCAGCTGCGCCATGTTGTTGGCACCCACACAGATTTCAACCGAATACACAACACCTACTACTTCACCAGGAGCCTCACATGACTCGTAGTTTTGACACTCATACACAGAACGTGGTCACCACAGCAGGCGGACAGCGCGTGCACAAAGGCCACGCCGAGCAAAGCGAAGTCATTGCAACGCAGTTCCAAGAGATTCGGTCGGGCGTGTGGACCTTCATTGGGAATGGTCTTTCCAATCAAACATTCATTGAGGCGCCTGAAGGCATCATTGCCGTTGACACCGGAGAATCAATTCAGGAAATGGCCGCCGCACTACGTGAGTTGCGCACAATTACGAATGCACCCATTGCGGCTGTGATCTACACGCACTTCCATTACGTGGAAGGCACCAAGGCAATTTTCGAAGAAGGAAATCACGTCACTCCGTTGCCGATTTATGGTCATGAGAAGATTGCCTTCAACAAGGCTCGTACCTTGGGTGAAATTTCACCTGCGTACTCGCGCGGCATTGTTGAGCAATTTGCAGTGGTGATGCCAATTGAAGGTCCCGATGGAAACGTGAACGTTGGCCTTGGTCGTTTCTACAAGAACCCCGATCATGCTCCTGCAATTCCTGGCTATGTGCCCGTCACGCACCCGTTGGGTGAGCGCACATCGCTCACCGTCGCCGGCATGTCGGTGGAAGCAGTGCATTCACCCAGCGATTCTGATGATTCTGTGAACTTCTACTTCCAGCAAATTGGCACATGTGTGCACAACTCCGTATGGCCAGTGTTGTTCAACGTGTATGCAATTCGCGGTGAGGAATATCGCGACCCTCGCATTCTCATTCCCGGTATCGACAACATCATTCAATGGTCGCCCGAATATTTGGTGTGTGCCCATGGCCCTGGCCTTGCGGGCAAGGAAAAGATTCGTGAAGTGGCAACGCGCTATCGCGACTCCATTCAGTACATGTGGGACCAAACAGTGCGTGGCATCAACAAGGGTTGGACAATGGACGAAGTGGCAACTCGCGTCACTTTGCCCGAGTTGTACGACGTTGACTTCTATACATCAGAGCGTTATGGCGTGGTGGAGCATCATGTGCGCCAGATCTTCATGGGTCTGCGTGGATTCTTTGACGGTGATGAGTCGAAGTTGTTCCCCCTTGAGCCACAGCAGCGATACAGCCGTTTGGTGAAGGGTTTTGGCGGTCGCGCAGAAGTTGCTCGTCAGTGTGAAGAAGCACTCGCAAACGAAGAGATTCGTTGGGCCGTTGAGTTGGGCACATGGTTGGTGCGTTCTGAAGGCGCTACCCAAGAAGAGAAGAATTTGTTGGCGCGTTGTTTGCGAGTGGTAGCCGAGCGCACACCAGCCGCAAACATTCGAAACTGGTGCATTACGCGTGCCCGCCATCTTGACGGTTCCTTCTCTATGGACCGGTTCATGCAGCACAACTTCAATCCGAAGTTCTTGTCCGAAGCAACAGCAACGAGCCTGGTGCACACCATGCGCGTGTTGGTTGAGCCAACACTGATTGAGGGCATCAACCATCACATCGCATTCGTGATTGACGGCGAAGAAGCTGGGTGGCATGTGCGCCACAGTGTGATTGTTCCGACAAATGGTTGGGGAGCACAGAGCCTGGTGCGCATGTCGCGCGCAACGTTCTTGACGATGATTGGTGGACGTTTGTTGTGGAGCGACGCTGTTGCATCGGGCGACATCACAGTGACGGGCAGCATCGACATTGTCGACCAGGTGCGTGGCGCCATTGAGAACAAGGGCATTGCCGGTTGACCATGAGTACGTCATTGCCGCAGCCAACGCCAGAGTTCACAGGGAAACAAGGCGCCATCATTTCTGAGTCAACCCCAGTGGAAATGAAGATGCCGGCAGCGCCGAAAGGTGCACCGAACATTGTGCTCATCTTGCTGGATGATGTTGGTTTCGGAACGTGTGGAACATTTGGCGGACCTGTTCCTACACCTGCTCTTGATCGAGTCGCGGCGAATGGTGTGCGATTCAATCAGTTCCACACCACTGCACTCTGTTCACCCACGCGTGCAGCGATGCTCACAGGGCGTAATCACCACACCGTGCACATGGGCGGTATTCCTGAAGGCGCCAATGTGTTCCCTGGGTACGACAGTGTGATTCCGAAAGAAGCGGCGAGTGTTGCGGAAATTCTGAAGCAGTCGGGTTATTCCACTGCAGCTTTTGGCAAGTGGCACCTCACTCCTTTGTGGGAGCAAACACTTGCTGGGCCATTTGACCGTTGGCCAACAGGATTGGGCTTTGAACGCTTCTACGGCATTCTCAACGCTGAGGCGTCGCAGTGGGAGCCACCGATGTTTGATCAAACAACGCCGGTGATGCCGTATGAAGGCCGCGATGACTATCACATGACCGAAGACATCGCCGACAAGGCCATTGCATGGATGCGTGTACAAAAAGCTTCACAGCCAGACAAGCCATTCTTTTCGTACATCGCAACTGGTGCCATGCATTGTCCGCACCATGTGGGGCCAGAGTGGATTGACAAATTCAAGGGACAGTTCGACCAAGGTTGGGATGAACTGCGACGCGAAATTTTCGAACGGCAATTGGCAATGGGTGTGATTCCTGAAGGAACAACTCTGACGCCGCGACCTGATGAAGTTCCGTCGTGGGAGGAATACCCCGACCGATACAAGCCCGTTGCATCACGTCTTATGGAAGTGTTCGCAGGTTTCCTTGCGCACACCGATGCGCAAATCGGGCGCGTGCTTGATGCCGTGGAAGAAATGGGTGAGGCCGACAACACGTTGTTCATGTACATCACTGGCGACAACGGTGCATCTGCCGAAGGCACCATTCATGGCGCATGGAGTGCTCCCTCTTTCCAGAACGGTATCCCCGAAGACCCCGAGTGGTTGTTGGAACACATGGACGATTTCGGTACGGCGCGTTGTGAGAACCATTACAACTTGTCATGGGCATGGGCGCTTGATTCGCCATTCCAATGGATGAAGCAGGTTGCATCGCACTTTGGTGGCACGCGTAATGCAATGGCAGTGCAATGGCCCGCACGCATTGCAGACTCAGGCGGATTGCGCACGCAGTTCCATCATGTGGTCGATGTAATGCCCACATTGTTGGCGGCTGCTGGTGTGCAGATTCCGTCGGTGGTGAATGGTTTAGAGCAGTTGCCCGTTGATGGTGTTTCCATGTTGTACGCCATGGAAGGTTCTGACGGTGCGAGTACGCGCACTACGCAGTATTTCGAGATGTTCGGCAATCGCGCCATTTATCACGACGGTTGGATTGCAAGTTGTTTCCACGGCCGTGTGCCTTGGAATCGTTTTGGCATGGTGCCATTCTTTGGTGAGCAAGAAAAATGGGAGCTGTACAACATTGCCGAAGACTTCTCACAAGGTGTGAACTTGGCAGATCAGTTTCCTGACAAGTTGGCAGAGTTGTTGCAATTATTTGATGCTGAAGCCAAACGCAACAACGTGTATCCGTTACGTGAACCAGGGTCCATGCTGGGTATGACGGTGGTGCCGCCCGACAATCTCGGCGGTGTGAAAAAGATGACGTATACAGCTGATCACATTCGCATGCCAGAGCGTTCCGTGGTGAACCTCAAGAACTGTTCATTCCGCATAACTGCAGACATCACGGTGCCTGAGTCAGGTTGCCACGGTGTGATTGCGTGTCAAGGCGGCAATATGGCCGGTTGGTCGTTGTATATCGATGACAACAATCGAGCCACGTATCACTACAACTGGATGGGGCATGAGCACTACATCGCTGTTTCGAAATCCGCGTTGACTCTAGGCCAACATGTGTTGGTCGTTGACTATGTGTACGACGGTGGTTTCGGAGCCGGTGGTGATGCGGTGTTGTCAATTGATGGAGAACCAGTCGGTCATGCGCGCGTTGATAAGTCAGTGCCCATTGTGTTCTCCATGAGTGGTGAGTCTTTTGACATTGGAATGGATACAGGGGCGCCCGTTGGGTTTTACCCGCACGTGTATCGCTTCACCGGCAAGATTCATGGAGTCACGCTGGAACGTTTGAGTGAACCATCACCAGAGGTTGCTGCTCGAATTGCAGACGGCGAGTTTCTTGCCAGCCTCGCAACGCAATAGGTATTAGGAAAATGTGAGGTCGTACGAACTGGCTTCGTCCCGACCTAAGTGATACGCCTCGATAGCTCGCGCTTTGTCAAAAAGGTGTTTTGGGTTTCGTGCAATTTCGGCGGCGTGATTGTGTGGTGTGAACATCAGCACTTTGCCTCCTGTGCGTTCTTTCCAACGGTGCGCTTCGTTGTGCAAACCCTTGTCGACGAGTCGTGCAAAGGGGCCCCACATGGCACCAGCTAGTGGGGCAATGAGGATCAGTTGTTGCACAACGGGTCCGTAATCAACACTGGTGCCCGAGCGCACGCCACCGTCTACGTATTTCACGCCGTCAATTTTGTGCGGCGACAACAATGCGGGCACGGCAGATGAAGCGGCAACTAATTCGCTGAGTGGGTATTTGCCGCCATCGAGGATGGTGCGCTTGAGTCGGGGAAGTGCACAGGCCATGACATGAATGAGTGGATCGGTGGCATCGCCAAACATTTCCTTTGCAATAGAAGCGAGTAGGCCTGGCTTCGGATTGGGGAACGACGGAACCTGCATGTCTGCCAAGGTCTCAAACGGAACATCAAGTGCTGTAGCCGCGGCAGCCCATGCTCCGGCGGAGGTGCCCAAGATGGGGGATTCGGATAGGTCAATGCCTCGTGGCTTTAGGCCATCAAGCACGCCTAGGGCATATCCGATGCCAAACAGGCCACCACCACCGAATACGCCTCCAATTGTGGAATTTGGCGTACCGCTCATGTCGCCATTCTTACAGTTGTGGCGTAGCGTTTCGGCATGCAGGCACGCGTACTCACTTGGAATTTGTGGTGGCAGTTCGGGCCATGGCGTGAGCGTCAAGATGCAATTCTCGCCACGTTGCAGCGAGAGAATGCCGACATTGTGTTGTTGCAAGAAGTGTGGGCACAAGAAGGCGGCTTAGATCAAGCACAGTGGCTAGCAGACGAACTCGACATGTTTGTGGCACGTACTGAGGGCCCATGGTTTGACGATGGTGTGAGTTTGGGAAATGCCATCTTGTCGCGTTGGCCGATTATTTCATGGGAAGTGCATCGCCTTCCTGATGTCACTGGTGCACCTTCGTACCGTCGCGCGATTGTGGCGCAGCTTGATACGCCAGCCGGCCGTTGGTGGACAGTGTGTACTCACCTTGATTACAAGTTCGATGCATCAGCAACTCGCATTGCGCAGTGCGAAGCGTTGAGCGGAATTATTGATCAGTTGCGAGTTGATCCCGAAGTGGAGAATCCAGTGATTCTTGCGGGTGACTTCAATGCGGTTCCTGACT
The DNA here is from genome assembly GCA_947447175.1 of Acidimicrobiaceae bacterium. Lineage (GTDB taxonomy): Bacteria > Actinomycetota > Acidimicrobiia > Acidimicrobiales > Ilumatobacteraceae > UBA2093. The sequence continues at coordinate 74,108 of CANFIM010000003.1, forward strand.
CTGATGAGATTCGCATGCTCACTGGCCGACGCGAACCAGCAATTGATGGTTTGGTGTTTACTGACCTCTGGGAAGTAGCAGGCGAGGGAAGCGGCTTTACATGGCGTCGCGATAACTCGTACATTGACGACTCCACATGGCCGAACCGCCGACTTGATTACATCTTTATGTCGTGGCCACGTCCACGTCCGTTAGGTAATCCAACAGCTATCTGGTTGGCCGGCGTTGAGCCAGTTGCTGGTGTGCAGCCGAGCGACCACGCCGCCGTTGTTGCGGATATCCGTATCTCCCTCGACTAGCCGTTCTTTATTTGCGGGTGTTCGTGGCATCAGTCCAATATTCCGACCGCACAGCGCCGAACAGCCATCTCCCCAGTCTCCAATTTTTCACTTGAGTGAAAAATTGTTGAGGGGAAGGTGACTGAGTTGCGGGTAGTCGACCGTTTTATTGGACTGTCACCAGAATTTGCTCTGCACCGTCCACATCTCAGCCATGACAGATCAACTCGCTCGCATCGTCGCCAAGCGCATGGCTCCACCTGAACATCCATTTCTATTCATGATTTCTGGGGTGCAAGGTGACGTTCTGTACGCACTGGCACATGCTCAACGAACCGAAACTGCAGCAGAAATTGCACGCAGAACAAACCGCTCAAAAACCCAAGTACAAGCAGTTTTGAATCGCTTCTACAAAATGGGTCTCATCGAGCGAACTTTCTACGACTGTTGGTCGTGGAACATCCTCAAAGACAGCCATCCATTTACTGAGCACATCGTGGCGATTGCACGCCAAGAGTTTGAAGAGAGAGACCTACCAGGCGCAATTCATGCGCTTGATGCCGTTGATGAATGAGCTCTGCAGATACGCAGGCTCAGATGTGATCTCCAAGTTGGGAACACGGCGACGAATCTCATCAAACATCACAGCAATTTCACGACGAGCAAGGTTTGCACCCAAACAGAAGTGTGGACCACCAGCACCAAAGCCCACCTGGGCAGGTGACGAGTCGCGTAACACATTGAAGTCGTACGGATTCGTGAACACGCTCTCATCTCGGTTGCCCGACTGATAGAACATCACAACTTTTTCACCTTCAAGAATCTTCTGTCCGTTGATCTCAGTGTCTTGAGTAGCTGTACGGCGGAAGTTGATGACTGGTGTTGCGTAACGAACAATTTCCTCTACTGCGGTCTTTGTATGCGCATCAAAGTTATTGAACCAAATCTCGCGTTGGTCGCGGTGCAGAGTCAACTCACGCATGCCATGTGCAATTGCCGTGCGCGTTGTTTCGTTGCCGGCAACCACCAACAAGATAAAGAACGAACCAAACTCTTGTGCTGACAAACGCTCACCATCTACTTCGGCCTGCATCATGATCGAGGCGATGTCATTGCGAGGGTTCTTCAAGCGATCTTCACCCAAAGCCAATGCATAAGTAAAAATTTCCCCACCAACTCGCACCAGGTCTTCGAACGAACCGACGAACTCTGGGTCGCCCACACCGAGAATGGTGTTGGTCCAGTTGAAGATCATCTCTTCGTCTGACTCGGGAATGCCCATCATGTCGCAAATAATTTGCAGCGGCATTCGAGATGCCACCTCATGAACGAAGTCGCACTCACGATTAGGGAAACGTTCGAACATGCGATCAATCACTGACTTCGAACGCACGCGCACTGATTCTTCAAGCGCCGTGATTTCCTTTGGCGTGAAACCCTTCGACACAATGGAACGCAAGCGAAAGTGCTTCGGGTCGTCCATGTTGATCATTGAGCCAAAGAACTCATTGATCTCAACTGGCAAGTCGCCAATGTTTGAACCCTTGCCACTGCAGAACTGTTGAGGGTTGCGGCTCACATGCCAGATGTCGTCGTGGCGAGTGAGCGCGCGGTATCCGGGTCCAGCAGGAATAGGAGAATCCTCAATCTGTATTTCCTCGAAGAATTGGAATGGAGCCTGTTCGCGCAATGTTTTGAAGGCGCCATCACGCCAGTCACGTGGCTGCGTCCAGAATTCAGCAGAAGAAAGGTCAATATCAGCAAGTGGGACTACAGGCAATGTCATGAAGGCAATCTAGTATCGTTCTGAAGTCGGTTCGATAGGCGGGCCGTATCAAAGGGAGTCCCCATGCCTGAAGCAGTAATTGTCGCCACAGCCCGTAGCCCCATCGGCCGCGCAAACAAGGGCACGTTGAAGGACTTGCGTCCTGACGACATGGCAGCACAGATCGTCAAAGCACTCATGGCCAAGGTGCCACAAGTGCAAGCAAACGATGTTGAAGACCTCATCATGGGAATCGGCCAGCCTGCAGGCGAAGGCGGATTCAACATTGGTCGTATGGTCGCAATCCTCGCTGGCCTCGATGACGTTCCTGGCGTTACCGTCAACCGTTACTGCTCATCATCACTGCAGACCATCCGCATGGCAGCACACGCCATTCGCGCCGGAGAAGGCGATTGCTTTATCGCAGCTGGTGTTGAAGCAGTGAGCCGTTATGCATCAGGTGCATCTGACTCAGCTCCGAACGCAATCTTCAAAGAGGCAGGCGCACGTACACGTGCACGAGCCGAAGGTGGCGCAGCAGTGTGGACACCACCAACTGGTCTTCCCGACGCATACATTGCAATGGGTCAAACAGCAGAGAACGTTGTTCAGCAAGAAGGCGTCACACGCGAAGAGATGGACCACTTCGGTGTCCGCTCACACAACCTTGCAGTTGCTCACCAGGAGAATGGTTTCTTCGAGCGCGAGATCACACCACTCGTTCTTCCAGACGGCACAGTTGTTTCCAAGGACGACGGCCCACGTGCCGGCACCACCTACGAAGCAACGTCACAGTTGAAGCCAGTGTTCCGCCCCGACGGCTCCGTTACCGCAGGTAACGCTTGCCCATTGAACGACGGTGCAGCCGCAGTCATGGTCATGAGCGACACCAAGGCAAAGCAGTTGGGTCTCACCCCACTCGCACGCATCGTGTCTTCGGGTGTCTCTGGTTTGAACCCAGAAATCATGGGCCTTGGCCCTATCGAAGCATGCCGTCAAGCTCTCAAGCGCGCAGGCATGAGCATCGACCAGATCGACCTTGTTGAAATCAACGAAGCATTCGCTGCACAGGTTCTTCCTTCAGCAAAGCACCTCGGAATTCCAATGGAGAAGTTGAACATTCACGGCGGCGGTATCGCTCTTGGTCACCCATTCGGTATGACCGGTGCTCGCATCATGACAACACTCATCAACGGTCTTCAGTGGGAAGACAAGACCTACGGCATGGAGTCCATGTGCGTGGGCGGCGGTCAGGGCATGGCCATGATCATCGAGCGCTTGAGCTAATCAACGCTTCGTAAAAACTGAATCGAGCTATTGCTCGGAAGTACTGGCAACGGTCGTGGTTCTCAACA
>CANFIM010000004.1 GCA_947447175.1 Acidimicrobiaceae bacterium
CGCATGAGGCGGCTCTTGCGACGAGCAGCTGCGTTTGCATGAATGATGCCCTTAGAGGCAGCCATGTCGATGCGCTTGACAGCGAGACGAAGAGCTTCAGCGCCCTCGGGTGTGCCAGCAGCTGACTGTGCAGTGCGGACGCGTGTACGCAACTCGCTCTTGATCGCTTTGTTGCGATCGGCGGACTTTGCGTTGGTAAGAATGCGCTTCTTTTGGCTCTTGATATTTGCCATGAGGGACAAGACTATCGGCGTACGCCCCCGTCCCCAACCGCCGACAGATAGGCTTCTTCTCGCTCATGGAACTGTCCAAAATCCGAAATTTTTCGATCATTGCCCATATTGATCACGGCAAGTCGACCCTTTCGGACCGCATTTTGGAAATGACCGGCGCCGTGCAGGCCCGAGACATGAAAGCCCAGTATCTCGATTCCATGGATCTAGAGCGCGAGCGTGGCATCACTATCAAGGCGCAAAACGTGCGAGTGGGCTGGAAGGGCTATACCTACCACCTCATTGATACCCCTGGTCACGTCGACTTTGGCTACGAAGTCAGCCGTTCGCTGGCCGCCTGTGAAGGCGTGGTGCTGGTGGTGGACGCCGCTCAGGGCATTGAAGCGCAAACTCTTGCTAACTGTTACTTGGCGCTCGAAAACAATCTGGAAATTGTGGCCGTGCTGAACAAGATCGATCTTCCTGCCGCCGACCCCGACCGCTACGCCGCTGAGATCGAAAACATCTTGGGTATTCCTGCGGAAGAGATCTTGCGTATCTCGGCAAAAACAGGCGAAGGTGTTCCTGAACTTCTTGATGCCATCGCCGAACGCATTCCTGCACCAACGGGCGATGCAGATGCACCGTTGCAAGCACTCATTTTTGACTCACAGTTTGACCAATATCGTGGAGTTGTCTCCAGCGTTCGCGTGATGAACGGGCGACTCACTACTGGCAGCCGCTTGTTGTTCATGCAAGCCCGCGCTACGCACGACATCATCGAAATTGGTGCACGTTCTCCGGGCACCACACCAATGCCAGATCTTGGTCCAGGAGAAGTGGGTTACCTCATTGCAGGCATCAAAGATGTTGCTGAGGCTCGAAGCGGTGAAACTGTTACCACCTTTGCTTCGCCGGCATCAGAACCTCTTGCTGGCTATCGCGATCCGAAGGCCATGGTGTTCTGTGGTTTGTATCCCATCGATGGTGACGACTTTGAAAACCTGCGTGAGAGTCTTGAGAAACTAAAACTCAACGACGCGTCCATTACGTACGAGCCTGAATCATCAGGTGCGCTCGGGTTTGGCTTTCGCTGCGGGTTCCTTGGCTTGTTGCACATGGAAATTGTGAAAGAACGACTTGAGCGCGAATTCAACCTTGCCCTCATTGCTACTGCTCCGTCCGTGGCGTATCGCGTCACCAAAACCGACGGTGAAGTTCTCATTGTGGAGAACCCGGCAGATCTTCCGCCTACTCAAAACATCAATTTCATTGAAGAGCCATTCTTCAAGGTGAGCATCATTACGCCGAAGGATTACACGGGCACACTCATGGAGCTGTGTCAGTCGCGTCGTGGCGAGATGGTGAAGTTGGAATACTTGTCGCCCGAGCGTGTGGAATTGCACTATCTCATTCCGCTTGCTGAAGTTGTTGTTGACTTCTTTGATCAAATGAAGAGTCGCACACAGGGTTACGCAAGTCTCGACTACGAACTTGATGGGTATCGCCCCAGCAATCTTGTATTGGTCGACATTCTTCTCAATGCCATTGCAGCCGATGCTTTCAGCACCATCGTGCACAGAGACAAGGCATTTGATTACGGCCGTCGCATGTGCGAGAAACTGCGCGAACTTATTCCGCGCCAAATGTTCGATGTGCCCATTCAGGCAGCCATCGGCGGCAAAGTCATTGCTCGCGAAACTGTGAAGGCCAAGCGCAAAGACGTGTTGGCCAAGTGTTACGGCGGCGATATCACTCGTAAGCGCAAACTTCTGGAAAAGCAGAAGGAAGGCAAAAAGAAGATGAAAGCAATTGGTCGCGTTGAAGTGCCCGGTGACGTTTTCATTAGTGCCTTGAAACTGGACGACTGATGTCTGAAGAGGCGGTTGGTGAGAAGGGAAGTGCTTTCCGTTCTTTACGCGCCCGCAACATGCGTATCTACATGGGGGGTTTATTGCTCTCCAATGTGGGCACATGGCTGCAGTTCACTGCAACATCTCTGTTGATCTACCGCATTCACAACAAAGCAACTGATGCGGGGCTGAATGCCATGTTCCAGTTTCTGCCCATGTTGCTTCTGGGTGCATGGGCAGGAGGGTTGGCCGACCGATTCGATCGACGTAAAGTCACCATCTGCACGCAATCAGCATTGGGACTTCAAGCTGTTTTATTGGCGGTGGTTGATGCCACCGGTCATGCAACATTGCCCGCGGTGTACACGCTTTCACTCATCCTCGGAATCGCCAATGCCATCGACAACCCTGCACGTCGCGGCTTAGTCACCGAGCTTGTACCTGCACACGAGATTTCCAATGCAATGTCGCTGAACACCACAGTGATGACCGGGTCTCGCATTGTGGGGCCCGCATTGGCGGCTGCACTGATTGGGCCTTTAGGTACGGCATGGCTCTTCAGCATGAATGCCGTGTCCTATCTCGCAGTACTTGCATCGCTCTTCATGTTGCGCACCTCAGAGATGCTTCCAAAAGCGCCTGCTTCACGCTCTGGAAAACCAGTGCGCGAAGGGCTCATGTTTGTGTGGAGAGATCGTTACCTGCGAAACATCTTCATTGTGTTCACAGTTGCCAGCACCTTTGCGTTCAACTACAGCACAGTGCTTCCGAAAATGAGTGACAAGTTATGGCATGAACCCAATGGATATGCCATCTTGTTGACTGTCACCAGTATCGGCAGTGTTGTTGGGGCCATTTCAAATGCGCGATACCGCGTGATGACAGTGCGCCGATTCACAATGGGAAGCATTGTGTTGTCGGTCGCGTGTCTCATCTTGCCGTTCGCACCGAACTTTACTGTCGCTTGCTTGTTCGCTCTCCCTCTGGGAATTGGCGGAACGGGATTCATGACTGCAATGACGGGAGTCATGCAACAACGCACTCCACCTGAAATGCGAAGCCGAATGATGGCGCTTCAGTCTGTGGCGTTCCTTGGGTCTACCCCAATCGGTGGTCCCATCACTGGCTGGATAGGCGACAACATCGGAGTGCATATGTCAATGATGTACGGCGGAGTTCTTACGCTTCTCGTTGTGCCATTGTTGCGGGGCCTTGACAAAGAGGTTGAAAAATGACCGTTGCCGTGTGGTGGGTACGTCGAGACATTCGACTTGCTGACAATAAAGCTCTGCAATCTGCAGCTTCAATTGGGAAAGTTGTGCCGCTGTTTGTGTGGGATGAAAATCTGCTGGCAACTGCAGGAGACCGTCGCAAGGATTTTCTCTATCAGGCATTGCACTCGCTTGATAACTCCGTGAATCGCGCACTGATTTATCGAGAAGGACCAGTTGCTGATGCCGTAGTGGAGTTTTGTCGTCTTGTAGGCGCAGACACCGTGCACATCACTGAAGATTTCGGACCATATGGTCGCAAACGTGATGCTGCAGTGGAGGCTGCTCTCGTTGCAGACGGGCGCAGGCTGGTGCGCGCCGATACGCCGTACGTGATTGCACCAGGAACTGTGCGCAAAGACGATGGCACTGCGTTGAAAGTGTTTACGCCGTTTTACAAACGATGGCTGAATCATGAGTGGACATCGGCAACGGAAACCAATGTGGAGTTTGCAGACTTCCGCGATCTATGTGCTGGGCCAAAGAAGAAGGCAGACGAGGGCTGGTCGGCAAATGCGCCCGTTGGTGAGCATCTTGCGATGGATCGATTCAATGAATGGTCGCACCGTGCGATCGACGAGTACAAGGATGCACGAAACAATCCGGGAGTGGATGGCACATCCATGTTGTCGCCGTATTTGAAATTCGGCATCGTGCATCCACGCCAATTACTGCAACGGCTCACAGGTACGCCTGGCTCTGATGTTTTTCGTTCGGAAATCGCATGGCGTGAGTTCTACGCCGATGTGTTGTTCCATCAGCCCGATACAACGTGGAAAAACTTGCAACCAAAGATGGATGCCCTTCCCGTTGATACTGATGAACTGGCACAAGAACGATTTGCTCAATTCTGTGAAGGCAAGACCGGGTATCCCATTGTTGATGCCGGTATTCGACAATTGCTAGGCACAGGGTGGATGCACAACAGAGTGCGCATGATTGTGGCCAGTTTCCTTGTGAAAGATTTGCATCTTCCGTGGCAATGGGGAGCACAGTTCTTTATGGAACACCTGCTTGATGCCGATATTGCATCTAATGCACACGGATGGCAATGGACCGCTGGCACCGGCACCGATGCCTCTCCGTTCTTTCGAGTGTTTAATCCCACGGGTCAGAGTGAAAAATTTGACCCTGAGGGCGACTATTTGCGTCGATGGGTTCCTGAAATCGCTCACCTTGATAACAAAAGCATTCATGCACCGTGGGAATTGGGCCTTCTGGCTCCCAGTGACTATCCCGAACCCATCGTGGATCATGCGGTTGAACGGAATGAGGCGTTAGCCCGTTACAAAGCCGTCAGCGGAAAGTAAAATTTCCGAATCATGCTCGACGAACGCAAGACCGCCATTCTCCGCGCCGTAGTGCAGGAATACGTTGCAACGGGCCAGCCTGTTGGCTCTGGTCACATTGCTAATTTGCCGTCGGTCACGGTGTCGCCTGCAACAGTGCGCAATGAATTGGTGGCGCTTGAGCAAGAGGGCTATCTCGCACAGCCGCACACGTCTGCCGGACGTATTCCTACAGACAAGGGGTACCGACACTTTGTCGACTCCATCACGCCCCAAGGTCGCTTGCCTGAAGATGAAGCCACACAGATTGGTCAGTTCTTTCAGTCAGCTCACGGCCGCTTAGAAGATCTGCTTCGTCACACCACCACGTTGCTGGCCAACGTCACTCATCACACCGCAGTAGTAGTGGGCCCTGAAGTAGAAACCACCACCGTTCGTGCGGTGCACATCAGTCGTGTCACATCACGTACAGCAACAGTTGTTGTGGTGTTGTCTAACCACAACGTAGAAAACGAAACCATTCAGATTTCTGAAGACATCACCGATGTGCACATTGCAGATGCTGTTGCCCATCTCTCAAAAGTGGTGGTGGGTCATTCGCTGAGCGATATTGAATCCGTGCCTTCAACGAACGATGCACATCTCGATGCTGTGTGTTTCGCAACTGCCAGCGCTTTGGCACGTCATCGCAAGGACAAGCCAGTATTTGTTGGTGGAGCAGCGTCGCTTGCCAATGCATTTGATGCTGTTGATGTGGTCCGTGATGTACTGGCCACAATCGAACAACAATTTGTTGTTGTTACGTTGTTGCAAGATCTCCTTGACCGCGGACTTTCCGTGGCCATTGGCGCAGAACACGGAATCCAACCACTTTCTGCGTGCTCGGTCATCGTGGCGCCAGTAGTGGCAGATGGGGAAACAATCGGGTCGGTAGGTGTTCTCGGCCCCACACGCATGGATTATCCGCAGGCGCTGAATACCGTAGAAGTGGTGAGCGAACAGTTGGGTCGACATATTGCAGAGGGTGCAGCATGAGCGCCGACTTCTACGAACTTCTTGGCGTTTCGCGTAACGCAAATGCAGACGAGATCAAAAAGGCGTATCGCAAGAAAGCTCGCGAACTGCATCCTGATGCAAACCCCGATAACCCGGCCGCTGAAGATCAATTCAAAGAAGTCAGTCGTGCATATGAAGTGTTGTCAGATGCCGATGCACGCTCTCGCTACGACCGGTTTGGTGAACAAGGTCTAGGTGGCGCAGGTGGCGGCGGAGATCCATTTGGTGGCGGCGGTTTCGGCGATATTTTCGAAGCATTCTTCGGCGGCAACGGCTTTGGTGGCCAGCGTCAACAAGCTGGCCCACCGCGTGGACAAGACCTTGAAGTCACCGCACGTCTCGACTTGCCAGGTGTCATGTTTGGCACACAAATCACTGTCGATGTCAATACAGCCATCACATGTATTGGGTGTGATGGTTCTGGTGCTGCTGAAGGCACTGAGCCTGTTACGTGTTCCGAATGTTCTGGTTCTGGGCAAGTACGTCGAGTACGCCAAAGCCTGTTGGGTCAAATGGTGACCACTGGTCCATGTGGACGTTGTGGAGGCATGGGACAAGTCATTGTGACGCCTTGCGTTACATGTTCAGGTGAAGGACGCCGTTCTTCTCGTGAGTCCTACACCGTGGATGTGCCAGCAGGTATTCGCACCGGACAAACGTTGCGCCTCTCTGGGCGTGGTGCAGTAGGCCCACGTGGTGGCGAAGCAGGCGATCTCTACGTGCACGTTGCTGTTGCGCAGCATAAAGACTTCGTTCGTGAGGAAGACGACCTCATTTACAACATGGCGCTTTCCATCTCGCAAGCAGCTCTTGGTGTACATACAGTTCTTGAAGCTCTCGATGGCGAACTTGATTTAGTGGTGCCCGCAGGCACTCAACATGGGCGCGAGTTTGTGGCAAAAGGTCGCGGAGTTCCTCACGTCAACGGGCGCGGCAGAGGAAATCTTCGCGTACGTGTTGCAGTATCAGTACCCACCAAGTTGAGCGACGAACAAGAAGAGTTGTTGCGAAAGCTTGCAGAGTTGTCGGGTGATGAAGTTGCTTCAACTGATAAGAAACTGTTTTCACGCATTAAGTCGGCTTTCTCGTGATTGATGCGTTGCGCCATTCCGCTGCGCACGTATTTGTTGATTCGCCCGCATCGCCAGCGTTGTCAAAAGACGACCAGCATCATCTTGACCGCGTGCTCCGCCTCCGCAATGGCGAGTCGGTGTCATGTAGTGATGGCAAGGGCACGTGGAGTGTGTGTGAGTGGAATAGCGGAGCTCTTGTTGTTCAGGGCGAGGTGCACACCGTCTCTCGTGAAGTGCCAGAACTCACGGTGGCAATTGCGCCAGTGAAAGGTGACCGCACAGACCTTGTGGTGGAAAAACTTGTAGAGATCGGCATCGATCACGTTGTTGTGTTGCAGCCAGTGGAGCGCAGTGTGGTGCGCTGGAATGCCAGCAAGGTTCCTCAGGTGATGCAGCGATATGAACGCATCATTCGCGCAGCAGCTATGCAGTCTCGTCGCGTGTATCTCCCCACGCTTCGTGGCCCCATTTCTCTGGCGGAGCTTTCCGGGCCATCCGTGGCATTCGCCGAACCAGGTGGCAGTGCCACAGGTGACACCTTCACCACATTGGTGATCGGCCCAGAGGGTGGCTTTTCTCCCGAGGAAGTAGCGACGGCACCCGCTCTTGCAGACCTAGGCCCGGCCATATTGCGGGCGGAAACAGCGGCCATGGTGGGGGCAGCCCGCATGGTCGCACACTGGCGGCGTTGAATGCACCACACTGTGTGGTGACATGCCTAGTTATACCGACGACGAACTTCTCAAAGATTCACCCTTCACGCACTTGGTCGGCGAGCGCTTGCGCCGCATTCGCCAGCAGAAGCAATGGTCTCTCTCTGACGTAGAAGCCAATAGCGATAGCGAATTTAAAGCATCGGTTCTTGGCGCATATGAGCGCGGCGAACGAGCAATATCCGTGCCTCGCCTTGAGCGCCTCGCGCGCTTCTACGGAGTCAGCATTGACCAGTTATTGCCTCGCGACTCTCAACGTGAAGATGCAACGTCATCTGCAGATGGTGCTCCGAAGAAGATGCGCATCGATGTGGCGAAATTGTCCACAATGAACGGGCCGCAGTTTGAAATGCTTGAACGTTTTCTGCGCATGATCCAAGTACAACGTCAAGACTTCAATGGCAAGGTCATCACGGTGCGCGCACACGACACTCGCGCAATTGCGGTGATGCTTGATGTTCCCGTTGATGGGGTGGGCGACAAATTAAGCGAACTGGGCTTGATTTTCGTGCCGCCTACGGCATAGTTCAGGTATGTCTGAGTTCGGGGTATACGTTCATATCCCTTTTTGTCGTCACCGATGCGACTACTGCGCATTCGCAACATGGACCGATCGTGATCACCTCATGGAGGCGTATGTAGACGCAGTGGTGAAAGACATTGGCAACAAGGTGGCATCAGGTATGCCAGTCGCAGACACAGTGTTCTTCGGCGGTGGTACGCCCACTCGTTTAGCGCCGGATTTGCTCACTCGTATTGTGCGATCTATCCCGGTTTCGAACAATCCGGAGATCACTATCGAATGCAATCCTGATGATGTGACTGAAGAGATGATTCATGAGTACGCATCAAGCGGAATTAATCGCATCAGCATTGGGGTGCAGTCAATGGTGCCTCATGTGCTGGAATCTCTCAATCGCACACACAACCCTGAAAACGTGGAGAAGGCAATTGCTTACGCGCGTGCAGCAGGAATTGTGTCCATCAATCTCGATCTCATTTACGGCGTACATGGTGAGTCGCTTGATGATTGGCGAGCAACATTGCAGGGCGCTTTGGCGCTGAAGCCAACACACATCTCCGCATACGGACTCACGGTTGAAGCTGGCACACCACTGGCAGAAGACCCAGCGCGCCATCCTGACGATGATGACCAAGCTGACAAATATGTGTTGGCAGATGACATGTTGGTCGCGGCGGGCATGCACAACTACGAAATTTCTAACTGGGCATTGCCTGGTCATGAGTGCCGACACAACAAGGTGTATTGGTCGCAAGGCAACTACGAAGGTTTTGGTTGCGCCTCGCACTCACACAAAGATGGCCGGCGTTACTGGAATGTACGCACTCCTGATCGTTACATTGCGTGCATTGCAGCAGGGGAGACCGTGGAAGCCGCAGATGAACAACTAGATGTTGTAACGCGTGCACGAGAAGCTTTAGAACTTTCACTTCGCACCACCGATGGCGTGCCAGTAGGAACACTCGATGTGGAGCCTCTTGAAGGCCTTGTGGAAGTGCAAGGAGCACGAGTGGTGCTCACACGTGAAGGACGACTCTTGGCGAACGAGGTAAGTCTTCGCCTCAAGCCATGATTGAACTCATTGGTGTGTACGACGCAGACGGAACAGTGTGGGGCGAGATCTCATATTGGGTTGGTGCTCGCTTCGGAGTGCGACATTGCAGTTTGTGCGACATCACTCACGGAACATTTCGTCAGAAAGCGCAGTGGAGAGAGTGTCGAGATGAATTGGGAATTGAATTCTCGACATTCCATCGAAACGATCAACCAGATGACGTGCGGATTTTCCTTAACGGAAATTATCCAGCAGTTGTTCTTCGCAACAACGATGGAGCGCTTTCGCTGCTTATGAATAAAGAGCAGATTTCTGATTGCGGGCACTCACCGGAACTGTTTTTCGCGGAGATTCAGCGTCGTTTGTAGCCGTAGGTTTTGGCGCAGCAGCCCCGATAACATCGTTCTCGTCCCTTTTAGGGCGCGTAGCTCAGTTGGTTAGAGCGCTACCTTGACATGGTAGAGGTCCCGGGTTCGAGTCCCGTCGTGCCCACTAGTTGTATCGAAAGGCTTGTCACAGGAAATGGAAATTGTTCTTGCCCTGTGTGCTGCCAGTGTTTATGGCATTGCTGATTACTGCGGCGGCCGTGCTTCACGAAGTGTTAATCCCGTGGTTGTCACGTTTGTGGGGCAGTGCGGAGGCTTTCTCGTTCTCCTTTCCATTGCAGTGATCTCGCGTGCACCCGTTCCACCCATCAGTGATTGGATCTGGGGCGGCGTGGCCGGTGCAGTTGGTGCAATCGGATTACTCGCGTTCTATCGCGCCATGGGTAGCGGCTACATGACCGTGGTTGCACCGGTGAGCGCAGTCACTGCAACTGCCATTCCAGTGATTGTTGGTTTGGCTACTGGCGAACGCCCTGGAGTGTTGGCACTTCTTGGTATCCCTGTGGCAGTGGTTGCAATCGCGCTTGTTAGTGATGTTCTTGGCCCTAACCATCGCAAGGCGCCACGCATCGTTTTGTGGCTTGCCATTGTTGCCGGTTGCGGATTCGGCACCATCTTTGTGATCCTTGCTCACACCACTGATGGCAGCGGCCAGTGGCCTGTTGTTTCAATGCGCCTTACATCTATTCCGCTCATGTTCGTGGTGATGCGCTCGCGCAAACAGAAGGCCTCCAGTGCGCGCACAAATCTTCGCATTGTGTTGGCCTCAGGAATATTGGATAGCGCAGCCAACGGTATTTATTTGTTAGCCGTGCGTGAGGGCATGATGTCCATTGTGTCCACCATCAACTCGTTCTATCCAGCCAGCACATTGATGTTGGCTACAAAGCTTGACGGCGAAAAGATTCACCGGTCACAAGCGGTAGGTCTGTTGTGTGCAGCGGTATCGCTCACACTGATTTCAATGTCGTAACTGGTCTATTCGCCCAGAGCGGCTTTGATGATTGCTTCTGATTCACGAGCTGCGCCACGGAAGATGCCCTTGGCCATGAGAGACAGTTCGCTCTTACGGCGAGATTCATACACCTCAGCACGTGCTCGGTGAATTTCCGGATCATCTGGTGCAGCCCAACCTGCAAAGTCAGCGAGGTGACATGCGAGGCGTAGGTCACCTGATGCAGCCAGTTCTTGTGCGCGACGAATGAGAACTTCTGCACCGCCTGCAAGAGATGCAATTTCGTGCCCCACTGCTTCATCGCGTGCCGGTTTCAAACGTGATGGCGCACCATCCCACCATCCACCGAACTGACGCCAAATTCCGCGAACAACGAATTCTGGTTCGTCATACAGCGGGCGCAAGTAGGGCTTGCCAAGGGTTGCCTCTGGGACGCGAACGGTGTGAATGATGGTGTTGAGCGTTTCGCCATCATTCATCATCTGAACTGTGGTGCGCACAAGGTCTTCTAGTGCAGTTGCAATCTCGTTGAGTACACGGGCAATGCGTTCTTTGCCTGCAATGGGTAAACCATGGGCGGGTAGAAGTAGTTCTGGCTCTTTGGCAATGATGGCGCGCAGTGCTGCAGCCCATTCGATGGGGAAGCGTTGCACCTTCTGCGGGTTACCTGCGTTGGGAAAATTCCAAATAACGAAGTCGCCAGTTGCAACCCATTTTTGTTGAGGAAACCAACTCCACAAATGGTCATCGGTTTCGCCTTTGCCGTGATGAAACTCAACAACAGAATCTCCGAATGTGTACGAAGCGAATTTGTCAACAACATCGGTGGTATCAAGTGTGTCAGAAGGAATGAAATTACTTTGGCGTTGGCCACCCACTGCAGGCCGTAAGTCATTCATCACTGAGTTGAGGTCGCCGCGAATACCTCCGAATTGGCGTGCGTTGATTGCGACATTCCAATCGTTCGTATAGCGATAGCGATCAAAACGGCGTTGAACGTTTTTGTGTCCGATTACTCGTGGTGCCGTATGTCCGAGGGCTGCAGCGTTAGCACCGAAAGCCACGCTTCCACCAACATGGTCGGCATGACCGTGTGTGTAGACCAATGCATTGAACGGATCATTTGTCCAGTGACGAATGGACGAAACAACTTGCTCGCCAGTGTTCACATGACTGGTGTCGAAGCAGACAAGACCGTCACCCGAGTTCCAGGTAACAACGTGACTGAACGATTCCACCATGGCAAGCCCTGGCGCAATTTCTGACAACTCGCCAGTGGTGCGATTGACTGGCTCGTCAGCACGACCCTCGTCAACGACTTTTGTACTGAGTGCAATGAGATCAGCCATGTTTCCCCCGTTTGAATTGAAGTTGATTACATCTTTGGAAGGCCGAGCACGCGCTCGCCCAAAATGTTGCGCATCACGTTCGATGTGCCACCCATGATGGTGTAGCCAGGTCCGTAAATAAGACCCTGCACCATGTCATCAAAAATCATGCCGTCGGCACCCATCATGCGGAACACAAAACTGTCTACGCGCTGCTGGTGTTCGGTGCAGAAGCACTTTGTAGCCGCAGAGAAACCTGCTGGTGCTTGCTTCAACACTTCACGAATCACGAGAATTCGGCCGATGCGGTAACCCATTTCCAGTGATGCGATTTCCTGGCGCACTAACGGATCAGAGGCGTCACATACCGACACTGCATGTTGGAACTGTGCATAGTTCGACACCAAACGGTCAATGCCGCCGCGCTCGTGTTCGAGTTGGCGCATCGTTTGACCAAACGCTCCACCTGGCTTACCCACCAAGTTGCCCTTTGGCACGCGAACGTCAGTGAAGAACACTTCGCAGAAGTGGCGATTGGTTGTCATGTCGGTGATACGACGAATTTCAATGCCGGGCGTCTTCATCGGCACAATGATTTCGCTGATGCCCGCGTGCGGCGGGCCTTCGTTATTTGTGCGACAAATGAGGTAGCAGTAGTCGGCATCGGCCCCGAAGCTTGTCCAAATTTTTTGTCCGTTGATAATCCACTCATCACCATCGTCTTGTGCAGAGGTTTTGAGCGATGCAAGGTCGCTACCCGAGTTGGGCTCGCTCATGCCAATGCACCAGGTTGTTTCACCGGCGAGAATGCCAGGCAAGAATTCTTCTTGTTGTTCTTTGGTGCCGTACTGAATGAGTGCTGGACCCATTTGACGGTCTCCGAACCAACTCGCTGCAATCGGTGCGCCTGCCTTGATCATCTCTTCACCCACAATGAGACGGTCAATGGGCGGACGTCCGCCGCCACCAAACTCCTTCGGCCAAATCATGCCGAGGTAGCCCTTCTTCGAGAGTTCTTGCGAGAACTCTTTGGAGTATCCGTTCATCCAGGTGACGTTGTGACGGCCATAGCGACGCACACCATCGGCGGCGAACGCAGCAGCCTCGCGGCGCAACTCAATCTGTTCGGAGCTCCAGACAAAATCCATACTCCCGATGGTAGGGGGCGTGCTGGCGGGCTGCGCTATTGTGTACAAGTCCGATACAAGTGGCGGCTCCGTTGTGCCGCCGAAGTGAATGAGGTGCCCCGTGGCAAAGATCAAGGTTGACAATCCGGTCGTCGAACTCGATGGTGACGAAATGACTCGCATCATCTGGCAGTTCATCAAAGAACGCCTCATCCTTCCGTACCTCGACATCAACCTTGAGTACTACGACCTCGGCATGGAAAGTCGTGACGCTACCGATGACCAAATCACCATCGACTCAGCCAACGCCATTCTCAAGCATGGTGTCGGCGTGAAGTGCGCCACCATTACTCCTGACGAAGCTCGTGTTGAAGAGTTCGGCCTTAAGAAGATGTGGAAGTCGCCAAACGGCACCATTCGTAACATTCTTGGCGGTGTGGTGTTCCGTGAGCCCATCATCTGCAGCAACATTCCAAAGCTTGTTCCAGGTTGGACAAAGCCAATTGTGATTGGTCGTCACGCACACGGTGACCAATACAAGGCAACTGACTTCAAGGTTCCTGGTGCAGGTTCTGTCACTATGACATTCACGCCAGAAGATGGCAGCGCACCTATGGAATTCAAAGTTGCTCAGTACGGTGCCGACGGCGGCGTTGCAATGGGTATGTACAACTTCAACGACAGCATTCGCGACTTCGCACGTGCTTCGTTCCGCTATGGCCTCTCACGTAATTACCCCGTGTACATGAGCACCAAGAACACCATCTTGAAGGCGTACGACGGTCAATTCAAAGATCTCTTCGAGGAGATCTTCGTTTCCGAATTCAAAGCTGACTTTGATAAGGCTGGTCTCACCTACGAGCACCGTCTCATCGACGACATGGTGGCAAGCGCCATGAAGTGGGAAGGCGGCTACGTGTGGGCCTGTAAAAACTACGACGGCGACGTGCAGTCCGACACCGTTGCTCAGGGCTTCGGTTCGCTGGGTCTCATGACTTCAGTTCTCATGACACCAGATGGCAAGACAGTGGAAGCAGAAGCTGCACACGGCACCGTTACTCGCCACTACCGCGAACACCAGAAGGGCAACAAGACTTCTACCAATCCTGTTGCGTCTATTTATGCATGGACCGGTGGCTTGAAGCATCGTGGCAAGCTCGACAACAATCCCAAGCTCATTGACTTCGCTGAGAAGCTTGAGCAGGTGTGCGTTGAGTGCATCGAAGCTGGTGAAATGACAAAGGACTTGTCGCTTCTCATTTCAAAAGATCAGGCATGGCTCACCACAGAGGATTTCCTCGCAGCTATTGACCGTCGCCTTCAGTCGAAGATGGCCTAATCATCATGAAGGCCGTCGTTCTCCGCGAGCACGGTGGGCCCGAAGTTCTGCAATTCGAGGATGTTCCTTCGCCCGTATACGGCGCAGAGGACATCCTCGTTTCAGTTGCAGCCACGGCCCTGAATCGTGCAGATCTTCTTCAGCGAATGGGTTTCTATCCCAATCCGTTTCCACAAGGCCCTGAGATTCCCGGTTTGGAATTTGCCGGCACTGTGAAGGCAGTGGGCGAGCGCGTCACTACATGGAACGTGGGCGACAAAGTGATGGGCGTGGTCAGTGGTGGCGCATACGCGGAAGAGCTTGTGTTGCACGAACGCCAAGCAATGGCCGTACCAACTGGCATGTCGCTTCATGATGCTGCTGCTATTCCGGAAGTGTTCATCACTGCATGGGATGCATTGGTGGTGCAAGGCGGCCTCACCTCTGGGCGTTGGGCCATGGTGCATGCAGGCGCATCAGGTGTCGGCACCGCTGGTATTCAAATTGCAAAAGCCATTGGTGCACGCATCATTGTCACCTGTTCTGCAGGCAAGGTGCAATCATGCAAAGACCTTGGTGCAGATGTTGTGGTTGATTACGGGTCGCAAGACTTTGTTGCTGAAGTTGCAACAGCCACCGGCGGTAAAGGTGTTGATGTCATCCTCGACGTCATCGGCGGAGAATACGTTGACCGTAACGTTGCGTCACTCGCAGTAAAGGGTCGCATTATCCAGGTGGGAACAATGGCAGGCAAGCCATTGCCATTCAATGTGGGTTCGCTTCTTGCTAAGCGCGCGAGTATCACTGGCACAGTGTTGCGTGCACGTCCACTCGATGAAAAGATAGCCATCACTCAACGATTCATTGCAGAGATGTTGCCATTGTTTGGCACGGGTGCACTGAAGCCGGTCATTGACTCCACGTACGCGTTTGCAGACATTGCACAAGGCCAGGAGTACATGGCCACCAACGGCAATGTCGGCAAGATTGTGATTGACATTGCCTAGGTGAGTAAGAACAATTAAAAAAGGCGGTGCCAACAGGCACCGCCTTTTTTCGTTCTGTTATCAGCGCTTAGCGATTGGTGTGTAATCGCGAGCTTCTGAGCCGATGTACCACTGACGTGGGCGGCTGATCTTTTGTTCCTTGTCCCCAAGAAGTTCTTGCATATGTGCAAGCCAGCCCACGGTGCGAGGAATGGCGAACAATACGGTGAACATGTCGACCGGGAATCCGAGTGCCTGGTAAATCAAACCTGAGTAGAAGTCAACGTTCGGGTACAACTTGCGCTTGATGAAGTAGTCGTCATTCAGCGCGGCCTTTTCCAACTCAAGGGCAATGTCGAGAAGTGGGTTCATGCCGGTGACTGCAAATACGTCGTATGCGGTCTTCTTGATGATGGTGGCGCGTGGGTCAAAGTTCTTATACACGCGGTGTCCGAAGCCCATGAGCTTGCCTTCGCCAGCCTTGACGCTTTCAATGAAAGCTGGAACATTCTTCACGTCACCAATGTCGGCGAGCATGCGAACAACAGCTTCGTTTGCGCCGCCATGCAGTGGGCCGTACAGCGCAGACGCAGCAGCCGCCGTGGAGGTATACGGGTCAGAGTTCGCTGAACTTACAACGCGCATTGCCGTAGTGCCACAGTTCTGTTCGTGGTCGGCGTGCAAGATGAACAATGTGTCCATTGCGCGAGCCAGTACTGGGTTCACCTTGTAGTCGTCACCAATCTTGAACATCATGTTCAAGAAGTTTTCGCCGTATGACAACGAGTTATTTGGCATCACGAAGGGGAGACCCTGGCTAAAGCGGTAACACATTGCTGCAATGGTGGGGACCTTTGCAACGAGGCGAAGCACTTGCTTGTCGAATGTGTCTTTGTCGAAGATGTCTTTTGACTCTTCGTAGAAAGTTCCGAGTGCTGCCGTTGCAGAAATAAACATGCCCATGGGGTGAGCGTCGTAATGGAAACCGTCAACAAAACGCTTACGCATGTTTTCGTGAATCATGGTGTGGCGCGTGACGTTGTATTCCCACTCGGCCTTCTGGTCGGAAGTGGGAAGTTCTCCGTTGAGAAGGAGATAGGCCACTTCAAGATACGAAGAGCTTTCAGCAAGTTGCTCAATGGGGTAACCGCGGTAGCGGAGAACACCGTTGTCGCCGTCTAAGTAGGTGATTGCAGAAGCACACGACGCTGTGGAGAGGTATGCGGGGTCGTACATGAACAAACTGGGATCAAGTTCGCGTAATGCAGCAGACGAAAAGACGCCGCCGGTGATGGGTACCGTGACCTTTTTTCCGGTGCGATCATCGGTAATTGTGATGGTGTCAGCCATTGGGGATCTCCTTATTACTGACGGGATACAGACGGGGATTTTGTCCCCCACGGCTAAGGCTAGACGAACAGCCCCTACGCCACCGACTCACGCAGGCGTGACAAAAGAGTTACAGCGGTGTGTTGTCGTGTTTGCGCGACACCAAGTGCTCACGCTTGTCTCTGAGCATGTGCAAAGCCGCACAAATCTCAAGACGTGTGTTTGCGGGGTCAATTACTGCGTCAATGAAGCCACGCTCGGCAGCGATATACGGGTTGAGCAAACGCTCGGAGTAATCGGCCTCGAAAGCGGCACGTTCCTCGGGGCTGGCGTTGCGCTGAAGAATGGCGGCAGCCTGGCCCGCGCCCATCACCGCAAGTTCAGCCCATGGCCATGCCAAGCACAGGTCGTTGCCCATGTTTTTTGAGTCCATCACGATGTAGGCACCGCCATAGGACTTGCGCAAGATAACGCAGATGCGAGGAACAGTGGCGCGTGCATAGGCGAACACAAGTTGCGCACCATGTCGAATCATTCCACGCCATTCAAGATCTTTCCCTGGATAGAAGCCAGGGGTATCAACCAGCGTGAGCACGGGAATATTGAAGGCATCACAGAATGCAACAAACCGTGCAGCTTTTTGTGATGCCGGAATATCAAGTGTGCCCGCCAATGCAATGGGTTGATTAGCCACAATGCCAATGGGGTATCCGGCCATGTGAGCGAACGCAGTGACCACGTTTCCTGCCCATCGGGGTTTCATCTCCATGTAGATGCCATCGTCTGCGATTGATGAAATCACATCACGCACGTCATAACTACCCGTTGAAATTTCAGGTATCAGTTCGCCAGCTTCCGGGGTGAGGCGCTCATCGGCGTCATCTGTAAGAAGCATTGGTGGTAATTCGTCAACGTTTGAGGGCAGATACTCCAACAGTTCTTCTACCCATACGGTTGCCGCGTCAAGATCGTGAACAACTGTTGATGCTGCTCCGCTGTGGCGAGCATGAGTTGTGGCACCGCCGAGTTCATCGGTGGACACTGAGATGCCAGTGAACTCAGCAACCATGGTGGGCCCACTGACGAACGCATACGAGTCTTCTGTCATCACAACAAAGTCAGAGAGTCCAATGAGTAGCGCGGGGCCAGACACGGCAGGTCCGGTAACAATGCTGATGGTGGGCACAACACCTGAGCATTCAGCAAGCGCCTTGGCTGCTGTTCCCCAACCGTGAAGTGCGGCAATGCCTTCCACAATGTCTGCACCTGAGGATTCGATTTGAGTGACGAGGGGGAGACCTTTTGTGCGAGCAGTTGTTGCAGCAGTGGCAATCACATGAGACGCGGCAGCAGAGAGGGCACCCTTGTGGAATTCACCATCCACTTCAAGCCACACAACTTCGCGACCAGTGGTTAATCGAACAATGGCGGCAGTTGCTGCACCAGGAACATTGTGTTGAAGGTCGATGACTACATCACGGGCGACCGTTGGCTTGGTCGATGATGCGTCAGAACTCACTCCCTAGAGATTAGATGTTCGTTGAACCAAGCGTTCCTTTTGAGGGGGAGACAGGTGTTTTTACTGTGATTCCGGGCTGTTTAGGTGCATGTCGATGAATGACGTCTATGGCACGGTCGCGAACTGCCAGCGTGGCCCTGTTCGGACGAGGTCGGGCACGTTGCACCCACCCCACCACGCGTTGTGGAAGGTCGGGCACGGTGATGCGTACAAAGTCGCCTTTCAGCCATACGGGAATTGCACTGGCAGGAACAATGGCTGCTCCGAATCCTTCGTACACAAGTGATGCCATCAGACGCACGCCATCAATCTCTGCTTGCGACTGCAAAGTGCGACCTTTACTTGCAGCCGCACGATCAATGATGCGTCGCGAGGCTGTGCCGCGTGGTGCAAGGAGTAGTTGATGGTCCGCCAATTCTTCAATAGAAATGCTGCTGTATTGCGCGAGTACATGTTTGGTTGGTGCAATCACGAAGAGTTGCTCGGCGAATAGTTCCGTGACATCGAGGTCGGTGTCAACAATTGGTAAGTGAACAATGGCGGCATCGATTTCGCCGCTACGAATACGGGGCAATATGGAACTTGTGGAGCCCTCAATGATGGTGGTGTGTACACCTGGGTGGCGACGCGAGAGAGAACCCAGAAGCGATGGCATGAGCCAACGTGCAGTGGTGCCAATTGTTCCCAGTCGACATTCTCCAGTGGGGCTGGCGCCTAATGAGTGAATGTCTGCATCGATGTCCTCCACCTCATGCAGAATTCGGCGCGCACGAGCCAGCACCAGTTCGCCTTCGTCGGTAAGCAGGCCGGTGGAGCGCTCCACCAGTACCGACCCGAGTTCCTTCTCCAGTCGTGCGATGTGGGCCGATACGTTCGATTGCACGGTGTCGAGTGCCTTGGCTGCCCCGGAGAACGAGCCATGTTCCGAGATGGCAACAAGGCTTTGCAGTTGCTTCATTTCCATGCGTCGCAGCCTCAAATCAGGGTAGGTGACAACTATCACTAAAAACGATAGCAAGTATCGCCCCGTTCGACTTGAGTGTTCACTCATTCACGTGCATACTTTCACTTATACAAATCGCGCCGGAGATGCCCCCCATCGTCCGGCCGAAAGATCCCACAGATACTGCCCCCAGTATCGGGATTCGGTTGAGAAGCCCCGCCCCCCGCGGGGCTTTTCCCATTCTCCGAAAGAACTCCCACTCGAGTGTGAGTTTTCTGGCCACAGAATTCGGCTCTTGACAACTGGCGTAGCCTCGCCACATGAGCAACGCCGCATTTTTCGATCTCGATCGAACAATTCTTTCCGGCGCTTCCGCACATGTCGTGAGTCGCGTGCTTCGCGAAACAGGAGTTGTGAATCGTTCGATTCCGGGCGAATCAGTGTTGTATCAAATCTTCGAAACGTTCGGCGAAAACTTGCCCTCAATGGTGTTGGGTCGACAAGCCGTGTCGGCAATGCGTGGACACTCTCAACAAGACGTGCGCAACGCAGCTTCTCTTGCTGCACCCGATTTGGTGAGCATGCTGCAGCCATATGCGCGCAAAGTCATCGACTCGCATCGTGCAGAAGGTCGCAAGGTTGTTCTTGCAACAACAACTCCACGTGATCTCATTGAGCCGTTCGCACATCTGGTTGGTTTTGATGATGTGATTGCCACAACGTATGAAGTTGATAGCGAAGGTTTGTACACCGGCTTTCTTGACGGGCCGTACGTGTGGTCACGTGGAAAGCGCGATGCGGTTGTCGATTGGTCACACAAAAACGAAGTTGACCTCAAGGGTTCGTATGCCTATAGCGACAGCGTGTTTGATGAACCTTTGCTCGCCACTGTGGGTTTCCCATATTGCGTGAACCCTGATTGGCGATTGCGACTGGTTGCCGCGGCTCGCCGTTGGCCAGTGATGCATCTCGATGTGCCAATGGGCGTTGCGAAAGTTCCTGTCATCGGACTTGAGGCGCAACAAGCACTCATGAAGTTTGCGCACCCCAGTGTGTTTCCGTATGCGCGATTCAAAATCAGCGGCACTGAAAATATTCCTCAAGATGGTGCAGCAATTATCTGCGGCAACCATCGCAGTTACTTCGATATTGCTGCCGTTTCGCTGGCCGTGGCAAAAACTGGTCGGGCCGTTCGCTTCTTGGGAAAGAAAGAAGTATTCGATGCCCCGGTGATTGGCCCACTTGCTGCGGCCTTGGGTGGTATTCGTGTTGAGCGTGGCACTGGCAGTGACCAGCCACTAGTTGCAGCTACTGAATCGCTTGTTGCGGGTGACCTTGTTGCCATCATGCCGCAGGGCACTATTCCTCGTGGTCGCGCATTTTTTGATCCGATTCTCAAAGGTCGTTGGGGAGCTGCGCGACTTGCAGCAGAAACTCGCGCGCCAGTAATTCCTGTTGGCATTTGGGGCACCGAAAAGGTGTGGCCACGTAATGCAAAGTTGCCGAACATCACCAACGTCACCTCGCCACCCGATGTGCTTGTTGTGGTGGGGCCCCCTGTACAACTGAGCTACACAGACCCCGATGCAGACACTGCAGCAATCATGTCGGCGATCAGCGCATTGTTGCCACCAGAGGGTCGTGAGTATCGCGAGCCCACAGAAGACGAACTGTTGCGCAGTTATCCCTCTAATTACAAAGGAGACCCGAACGCCGAAGATGATCGACGTCCGGGTCTCGATTAAGAGAGTTGTGCGCCACTACGTGGCGAACGATTTACTTCTGGCTTGCAACCTTTGCGCGCACAATGTTCAACGCTGAACCAGCCTTGAACCACTCCACTTGCTCGGGGCTGAATGTGTGCTTTGCTTCAAAGTCAATGGTGGAACCATCAGCCTTTGTGATGCGGCACTGCATTGGCTTATCGGGCACTGGAGGAAGATTGAGAACGCTGATGCGATCTGATTCTTCAATCTTGTTGTAGGTGTCAGGGTCTGAGAAGGTGAGGGGCACAAGGCCTTGCTTCTTCAAGTTTGTTTCGTGAATACGAGCAAACGAGCGAGCAAAGATCACAACGCCACCGCGGAAACGTGGTTCCATTGCTGCGTGTTCGCGTGATGAACCTTCGCCGTAGTTCTGGTCACCAATTGCGCACCAACGAATGTTTGCTTTGCTGTAGTTCTTTGCCACGTCTGGGTACAAACGACGCTGACCGTCGGTGATATCAAGACCTTCACCCACTGCTTCGTTGTATGCATTGACTGCACCGATGAACAAGTTGCCTGAGATGTTCTCAAGGTGACCGCGGTAGGTGAGCCACTTACCTGCAGCCGAGATGTGGTCGGTGGTGCACTTGCCCTTTGCCTTCATGAGAACGGGAAGCTCGAGGTAATCCTTGCCGTCCCAAGCGGTGAATGGTTCAAGCAACTGCAAACGATCAGAGGTAGGGCTCACTTCAACGGTGATGCCACTGCCGTCTGCTGGGGGAGCAGTGAATGTGTCTTGGCCTGGGTCGTATCCCTTTGCAGGAAGAATGTCGCCGCGAGGAGCATCAAGTTTTACTTCGGTTCCGTCTGGTGCGGTGATGGTGTCAACCGATGGATCAAAGTCGAGACGACCCGACAACGCAATTGCCATCACGGTGTCGGGGCTTGTTACAAACGAGAGAGTGTTTGCTGAGCCATCGGCACGCTTTGGGAAGTTGCGGTTGAAAGAGTTCACAATGCTGTTGGGCTTCGCAGTTTTGTCTGCTGCACGCTCCCACTGACCAATGCAAGGGCCACATGCGTTTGCAAGAACGGTGGCACCAACTGCTTCAAGATCCGCAAGCAAACCGTCACGCTCGATAGTGGCGCGAATCTGCTCGGACCCCGGTGAGATAAGCAATTCAACTTTCGCCTTCAAGCCCTTTGCAGCAGCTTGACGTGCGATTGATGCAGCACGTGTGATGTCTTCGTAGGAAGAGTTCGTGCATGAACCAATGAGTGTCGCCGAGACTTCCAATGGCCAATCGTTTTCACGAGCTGCTGCACCAACACCTGCTGCACCAATTTTGTGCGCGCGGTCTGGTGAGTGTGGTCCGTTGATGAGTGGTGTGAGCTTCGACAAATCAATTTCAATAACTTGGTCGTACTGGGCGCCATCATCGGGGCGAAGGTCGGTAGCAACCTTGTCGGCCGCAGCTGCAATTGCTTCACGGCCCGTTGCGCGCAAGTAATCACTCATGTTTGTGTCGTATCCGAACACTGAGCAAGTGGCACCAATTTCTGCACCCATGTTGCAGATAGTGGCCTTGCCTGTTGCAGAGATGCTGTCGGCACCAGGGCCGAAGTATTCAGCAATGGCACCGGTGCCACCTTCCACTGTGAGTTGGCGCGCAACTTCGAGAATCACGTCTTTGGGGCTGCTCCAACCAGACAATGTGCCGGTGAGTTTGATGCCGATGACCTTTGGCCAACGAACGTTGAACGGGAAGCCAGTCATCACGTCAACAGCGTCGGCGCCGCCAACACCAATGGCCACCATGCCAAGACCACCAGCGTTGGGTGTGTGGCTATCTGTGCCAATCATCATGCCGCCGGGGAACGCGTAGTTTTCGAGAACAACTTGGTGAATGATGCCTGAGCCTGGGCCCCAGAAACCAACGCCGTACTTTGCGCTGACGGAACGAAGGAAGTCGTACACCTCGCGGTTCACATCGTTTGCATCGCGAAGGTCGAGCTTTGCGCCGGTCTTGGCGAGAATGAGGTGGTCGCAGTGCACGGTGGAAGGCACTGCTGTTTCTGGCAGACCAGCAGTCATGAATTGCAACAACGCCATCTGGGCTGTTGCATCTTGCATGGCAACACGGTCGGGGTTGAAGTCGGCGTAGCTGCGGCCGCGCTCCATTTCCTGTGTTGCGGGGTCAACCAAGTGGTTGATGAGAATTTTCTCAGCAAGTGAGAGTGGGCGACCAAGACGCTCACGACCCAATTTCGCATTCGCGGTGAGCTTGGCGTACACGCCTTCAACAAGTTCGATCGGGGTTCCAGCGGAAACAGCCATGGGGGCCAACCTTTCGTGGTGCAAGTAAGACTTGCTTTTCTTCTCTATGTATACAACTCTAATACAAGTGAGAACCATCCGCTACCACCAGATCGCCGAAGAGGTGAAGGGCCGCATTTTGTCGGGCGCCTACGCCTCGGGACGTTTGTTGCCCAGCGAATCGGAGTTATCCGCAGAGTTCAACGTGAGTCGAGTGACCGTTCGTCGTGCATTGGAAATTCTGCGCGAGGAAGGGCTTGCTGATTCTCGTCAAGGGTTTGGTTGGTTCGTTGCGGGGGAGACAGTGCGTCAACCCCTGGCGCGTTTGGCCACCATCGAGGAACAAATGCGTAACTCTGGCGCGTCACCAGAACGTCACATTCTGGAATTCGCCTTCGAAGAAGCCCCGCGTGATGTGGCAAATGCATTGGGCACCACAAATGTACTGCGTGTGAAACGAGTGAATTTGTCTGATGGTCAACCGTTCGCCATTGTCACAGTGTGGTGTGCAGCAGATCGCGGTCAGCACTTGTCTCGTGCCGATGTTGAACGCTCACCGTTTTATGAATTGCTCGATGTTCCCCTTGCTGGTGCAACACAAACAATTGGTGCAGATGCCGCAACTGCTGATGAAGCGGAGTTGCTCAACATTCCGGTGGGGTCACCTGTGTTGCAATGTCAACGCACCACAACAAGCACCAACGGCGACACGGTATTGGTGTCGCGACACGTGTTTCCTGCGCACCGCACAGAGTTCGTGGTCGATTTGCCGTTCGTGGACCAATCAATCGCACCAAGCGGTTTGCGTCTCGTTGATTAGGCGAGGAACTGCTTACGCCATGCTTCGTCGTCTTTGACGAGGCCGGCGCGAATGGCCTCAAGCACTGGCTCGCGAAGTCGTTTCTTGCTCACCGCATGTGCCATTGCATTCAACCCGCTGGTTGATTGCGCAAATGCCATTGCAGTGTTCATCAGTTCCGTTTCGTCAACAATTACGTCGATCACGCCGTTTTGTGCGGCGTTTTCTGGGGTGAACACTTCAGCAAGAAGAATTGCACGTGACACAGCCGTTGGTGTGAGGCGTTGCTTCAAAATCTCAATGGTGGAGAACGGCATGGCCATGCCAATGGCTACTTCGTTCGCGGTGTAACGGAATTTTCCATTGACACCAATGCGGTAATCGCACGACTGCAACAAGAAGATTCCCATTGCGATTGCATGACCAGGGCATGCAGCGATGACAGGTGTGGGGAAGGAGAGAAGGCGAATAGCTAATTCGAGTCCGCCGTTCAACATGTCAACGGTGGGTTGACCGCCTGCAGCAATTGTCTTGAGGTCGAAACCAGCCGAGAGAAACCCTGGGCGTCCGGTGAAAATGACGGGCACCTTGTCGGCTTCTGCTTTGTCGAGAGCCGCATTGATGTCGTTTTGCATCGCCATTGAAATTGCATTGGCTTTGCCGTCGTCCATGGTGATGATGCCAACACCATCACGCAGTTCGTATGTAGCGAGCGAATCGCTCATGGCGCTACCACTTGTCCCAGTGGAGAACCTTGCTGAGTGGCTCGCGCTTCGCAGGCTTGAACTCAGTACCGATTGTGTATGCGATAGGGAAGAGTCCGCCTTGAGTGATCTTGTCGTAGGGAATGCCGAGCAAGTCAGCTGCTTCTTTTTCGCCATCGTTCATGAGGTGGATGGTTGTCCATGCAGAACCCATTGCGCGTTCGCGCAACGCAAGCATGAAGCTCCACACTGCAGGAAGCAATGAGCCCCATGCGCCAGCGCCCGCAAATGCTGGCAAGTTGTCGAGACGACCATCGATGCATGGAATCATGAGAAGGGGAGCCTTCTCGAAGTTTTCTGCAAGGAACGTTGCTGAGTCGCGCACAAGTGGCATGCGCTCGCCACGTGAATCGCCGGCTGCAAATTCACGACCGGGCATGTTCGCATAGAGCGCCCAGTTCTTGCGATAGATGTCGGCAAGTGCTTTCTTCTTGGCGGCATCTTCGATGATGATCCAGTGCCAGCCCTGGCTGTTTGAGCCAGTGGGGGCCTGCAGCGCAATTTCAAGGCACTCTTCAACAATGGCGCGCTCAACAGGCTTGTCGAAATCAAGGCGCTTGCGCACCGAGCGTGTGGTCTTCAGTACTTCGTCGGCAGAGAGGTTCAAATTCATGGTGGGCAGTCTGCCATGCGTCGGGTGCGATTCGTCACTCGAACATCTGACAAACTGACCACATGAGCGACAGAGTCACAATCAATATTTCCGATGGCATCGCCGATGTGCGTTTCAACCGTGCTGACAAGCGCAACGCCCTAGATGGCGCTCAGTTCCAGGCCATCGTTGATGCTGGTGAATCCCTGAAGACGAACAAGAAGGTGCGCGTTGTTGTGCTTTCAGGTGAAGGTGCATCGTTCTGCGCTGGCCTTGACCTTGCATCAATGGGTGCAATGGCTGGGGGCGGCGAGCGCGACTCCGGCGAGAAGCAACCATCGGCATCCGACATGGAAGATGGTCGCATCACTCACCTCGGTCAGCAATCGGCATGGGTATGGCAAGAAGTGCCAGTGCCCGTGATTGCAGCAGTTCATGGTCATGCTCTTGGTGGCGGTTGCCAAATTGCGTTGGGTGCTGACATTCGCATTGCTCACCCCGACACCAAGTTCTCCGTGCGCGAAACATATTGGGGTCTCGTACCCGACATGGCTGGCACAGTTCTCATGCAGGGCCTTGTGCGCCCGGACATTATGAAAGACATCGTGATGTCTGCTCGCATCTTTGATGGTCGCGAAGCACACGAAATCGGCATTGTGACTCGCTTGTCGGAGACTCCACGTGACGATGCCTTTGCTTATGCCAACGAAATCGTGAAGCGCAGCCCCGACGCCGTGCGTGGCGCCAAAGAACTCTTGAACCGTCTCACCATGGATTTTGCAGCCGCCCAGTTCGCTGCTGAGCGTCGCATTATCGGCAGCCTCATCGGCGGTCATAACCAGCGTGAGTCTGTAATGAGCGACTTCGAAAAGCGCGCTCCGAACTACGTCGACCCCAAATAGGGGCATCTTGCCCTGGTGGGGCAATTAATTCCTTTGTGTGTAAGGCCGAAAGTAGGTAGCGTGGCTACTTGCTCGGGTCAGCGTCGCCCCGGGAGAACATCTTGAATTCTCCGCCGTGCCATTGGCCCGGTTCCTAGAAGGACTTGACGCATCATGAACCCAGACCTCCCCGTGGCCCATGGCCTGTATGACCCACGCTTTGAACACGACGCATGTGGTGTTTCATTTGTAGCGAACATCAAGGGCATCAAGAGCCGTGAAATTGTCACGCTTGGTCTCACTGCTCTCACCAACATGGAGCACCGCGGTGCAACAGGTGCAGAAGCAGAAACTGGTGACGGCGCCGGCATTCTCATTCAGGTGCCCGATGCGTTCTTCCGTGCAGTGGTGCCGTTCGAATTGCCTGCAGCAGGTTCATACGCAACAGGTATGGGTTTCTTGCCGCAAGCTGAGGCAGATGTCGATACTGCCATTGCAACGGTGGAAAAGATTGTTGCCGAAGAAGGACTTCGTCCACTTGGCTGGCGCGATGTTCCGGTGAACCCTTCGTGCCTTGGCGCATCTGCTCTTGCTGTGATGCCAACGTTTAAGCAGTTCTTTGTTGATGATCCACAGGGTGCTGCCGGTATTGACCTTGATCGCAAGTTGTTTATTGTTCGCAAGCGCATTGAGCATGAACTCACTGGCACCATGCGCACGTATTTCCCGTCGTTGTCGGCTCGTACGTATGTGTACAAGGGCATGCTCACCACGCCGGAGTTGGAAGAATTTTTCTACGACCTCTCGGACGACCGTATGGAATCTGCTCTTGCACTTGTGCACAGCCGTTTCTCCACCAACACATTCCCCTCGTGGCCTTTGGCTCACCCGTACCGCTTCATTGCGCACAACGGTGAAATCAATACAGTGCAAGGCAACCGCAACTGGATGCGCACTCGTGAGGCGTTGTTGCAGAGCGACCTCATTCCTGGTCTCGATCGCGCATTCCCTATTTGTGAACCAGGCATGAGTGACTCGGCAAGCTTCGACGAAGTGTTGGAACTGTTGCACCTTGCGGGTCGTTCATTACCGCATGCACTTCTCATGATGATTCCTGAGGCGTGGGAAAACAACGACCGCATGGATCCACGCAAGCGTGCGTTCTATCAATTCCACGCATCGATGATGGAGCCATGGGATGGCCCTGCCGACGTGTGCTTCACCGACGGAACTCTCATTGGTGCGGTGCTTGACCGCAATGGTTTGCGCCCAGGCCGTTACTGGGTGACCAGCGATGGATTTGTGGTGTTGGCGAGCGAAGCAGGCGTGCTTGATATTGATCAGTCACGCATTGTGCGCAAGGGCCGCATGCAGCCTGGCCGCATGTTCCTTATCGACACAGAACAAGGTCGTTTAATCGACGACGATGAAATCAAGTTGCAGCTGGCATCTGAGCATCCGTACGCAGAGTGGTTGGAACAGGGTCTCACCCAACTCGACGATCTAGTTGAGCGCGAACACGTGGTGCACAGCCACGACAGTGTGTTGCGTCGTCAGCAAATGTTTGGGTACACCGAAGAAGAACTCAAAGTCATTCTTGCTCCCACCGCTCGCACCGGAACAGAGCCATTGGGCTCAATGGGTACAGATACACCTATCGCTGTGTTGTCTGACCGCTCACGTTTGTTGTTCGACTACTTCCAACAGTTGTTTGCTCAAGTAACAAACCCGCCACTTGACGCCATTCGCGAAGAAGTGGTTACTTCCGTGGGTACGGGAGTTGGTCCTGAAGCCAACTTGTTGGCGCCTGGTCCTGATAGCTGTCGTCAGTTGTCGTTGCCATTCCCCATTCTTGATAACGACGAACTTGCAAAAATCATTCATATCAACGAAGAGGGCACGCATGGCCATCTCGCAACGCATGTAGTGAGTGGTTTGTATCGCGTTGCCGAAGGTGGCGCCGGCATGCGCGCAGCTCTCGACAAGGTTCGCGCAGAAGTTGCAGAGGCAATCGACAATGGTGCGCGCATCATTGTGTTGTCTGACCGCAACTCCGACGAAGTGTTTGCACCAATTCCATCGTTGCTCATGACTAGTGCGGTTCACCACTTCCTTATTCGTGAGAAGCGCCGCACACAGGTGGGTCTCATTGTTGAATGTGGCGATGCGCGTGAAGTGCACCACATGGCATTGCTCATTGGCTTTGGCGCGGGTGCAATCAACCCGTACCTTGCATTTGAAACCATCGAATACATGATCGCCACCAACGATGGTGATGGCGCATACATGTTGGGTGGCGTTGATGCCCACAAGGCAATCAAGAACTACATCAAGGCATCTGGAAAAGGTGTTCTGAAGGTCATGTCGAAGATGGGCGTTTCAACGGTGGCTTCGTACACCGGCGCACAGATCTTCGAAGCGATTGGTTTGGCACAGGATTTGGTGGAGGAATTCTTCACCGGCACCGTGTCGCGCCTGGGCGGAATTGGTCTCGATGAAATTGCAGCTGAAGTGGCATCACGTCATGCAACAGCGCACCCATCACGTCCTGATTTGCGCGCACACCGCAAGTTAGAACTCGGCGGCGAGTACCAGTGGCGTCGTGAAGGCGAATACCACTTGTTCAACCCTGAAACTGTGTACCGCTTGCAACATGCAACACGTAGTGGTCGATATGACGTGTTCAAGCAATACACAGCAGCGGTGGACGATCAGTCGCAACGCTTGGCAACTTTGCGTGGTTTGTTTGAATTGCGTACCGATGCACGTCCTGCAATTTCCATCGATGAAGTAGAGCCAGTTTCCGAAATCGTGAAGCGATTCTCTACAGGCGCAATGAGCTACGGCTCCATTTCGGCTGAAGCACACGAAACACTGGCGATTGCAATGAACCGCATCGGTGGTAAGAGCAACACAGGCGAAGGCGGCGAAGATCCCGAGCGATTCGTGCCAATGGCGAACGGTGATTCGAAGCGTTCTGCCATTAAGCAGGTTGCCTCTGGTCGTTTCGGTGTGACCAGCGATTACTTGGTGAACTCCGACGACATTCAAATCAAGATGGCGCAAGGTGCAAAGCCTGGTGAAGGTGGACAGTTACCTGGACACAAGGTGTATCCGTGGGTTGCAAAGACACGTCACTCAACCCCTGGCGTGGGCTTGATTAGCCCACCGCCGCACCACGACATCTATTCCATTGAAGACCTCAAGCAACTGATTCACGACTTGAAGAACGCCAACCCACTTGCACGTGTGCATGTGAAGTTGGTGGCCGAGGTTGGAGTCGGCACCGTTGCCGCAGGTGTCAGCAAGGCAAAGGCCGACGTTGTGCTTATCTCGGGTCACGATGGTGGAACTGGAGCATCTCCACTCACATCGCTGAAGCACGCCGGTGCACCATGGGAACTAGGTCTTGCAGAAGCACAACAGACTCTCATGCTCAACGGTTTGCGTGACCGCATTGTTGTACAGGCCGACGGCCAAATGAAGACAGGGCGTGACGTGGTGATTGCTGCGTTGTTGGGTGCTGAAGAATTTGGTTTCGCCACAGCACCACTGGTGGTGAGTGGCTGCATCATGATGCGCGTGTGTCACCTGGATACATGCCCCGTGGGCATTGCTACGCAGAACCCCACGTTGCGTTCACGATTCTCTGGCAAGCCAGAGTTCGTTGTGAACTTTATGGAGTACATCGCAGAAGAAGTACGTGAATATCTGGCCGCACTCGGCTTCCGCACATTGCAAGAAGCAGTGGGACATGTGGAAATGATTGATCCTCGCAAGGCTGTTGATCATTGGAAGGCACAGGGTCTCGATATTTCGCCAATCCTTGCTGTGCCACAGAACCCATATAACTCAACGCCATTCAATTCGATTGGCCAAGATCACGGTTTAGGCGATGCGCTCGACAACGATCTGATTGTGCATGCAAGCGCAGCAATTGCTGATGCAAAGCCAGTACAAATCACCATGCCCATCAAAAATGTGAACCGCACAGTGGGCACCATGTTGGGTAACGCGGTGACTCGTGCATGGGGCGGCGCCGGCCTTCCCGATGGCACCATCAAGATTCACTTCACTGGTTCTGCAGGTCAAAGCTTCGGTGCTTTCGTTCCTGCAGGAATTGAAATGCGCCTCGAAGGTGATGGCAATGACTTCGTGGGCAAGGGCCTCTCGGGCGGACGCATCATTGTGCATCCACACCGTGAAGCAACTCTTGTGGCCGAAGAGAACGTGATTGCAGGAAATGTCATTGGCTACGGAGCTACGAGTGGAGAAATCTTCTTGCGCGGCACCGTAGGCGAACGCTTCTGCGTGCGTAACTCTGGCGCTACTGCAGTAGTGGAAGGCGTGGGCGACCACGCATGTGAATACATGACAGGTGGGCGAGTAGTTGTACTTGGTGCAACAGGTCGCAACTTTGCCGCCGGTATGTCGGGTGGTATTGCATATGTGTATGACCCAGATGGGGCACTTGCATCGAACATGAACTACGAGATGGTGGAACTTGAACATGTGAGTGGCGAAGACGAAGAATGGTTGCGCAGCACCATTGAACGTCATCGTGAATTCACTGGTTCCACTGTTGCAGAGAGTGTTCTCAATGCATGGACAGTGGAAGTTTCTAGCTTCCGCAAAGTAATGCCACGTGACTACAAGAAGGTGCTCAACGTTCTTGCAGCCGCAAAGGCCGAAGGTTTAGACGAAGAAGCGACAGCAAACAAAGTGATGGAGGCCGCCCGTGGGTGAGACAACCGGATTTCTGAAGTGGGACCGCAAAGGTCCACAGCGTCGACCAGTGGAGTTGCGCTTGAAAGACTGGAAAGAGGTCTACGAGCCATTTCCCGCTGACACTCTGAATGCGCAAGCAGGCCGTTGCATGGACTGCGGTATTCCGTTCTGCAACAACGGGTGCCCACTCGGCAACCTCATTCCTGACTGGAATGACTTGGTGTATCGCGAGCACTGGCGTGAAGCAATTGAGCGTTTGCATGCCACCAACAACTTCCCTGAATTCACAGGTCGTTTGTGCCCAGCACCATGCGAATCTGCATGTGTTCTCGGTATCAGTCAAGACCCGGTGTCCATCAAGCAAGTGGAAGTCACCATCATTGATCATGCGTGGAATGAAGGGTGGGTGACACCCCAAATTCCTTCATTGAAGACGGGCAAGCGTGTTGCAGTGATTGGTAGCGGCCCTGCAGGTCTTGCAACCGCTCAACAGCTCACTCGTGCTGGTCATGATGTTGTGGTGCTTGAGCGCGCAGACCGCATTGGTGGTCTTTTGCGTTATGGCATTCCTGAATTCAAGATGGAAAAGTCAAACGTTGATCGTCGTGTTGAGCAGATGCGTGCCGAAGGCACCGAATTCCGCACAAACGCAGATGTTGGCGGGGCAGTTGACATTGAAGTGTTGCGTGCCTCTCACGATGCAATCGTGTTGGCATGCGGCGCCACTGCATGGCGCGATCTTCCTGTTCCCGGTCGCGAACTGAATGGCATCTATCAGGCGATGGAATACCTGCCACTCGCGAACAAAGTGCAAGAAGGCGACTTTGACATGCCAGAGATTCATGCTGCTGGCAAGAACGTTGTGATCATCGGCGGTGGCGACACTGGTGCTGACTGTTTGGGCACTGCCTTGCGTCAAGGCGCACAGCAAGTGATTCAACTTGAAATCATGCCTCGCCCTGCAGATACGCGCACCTCAGGTAACCCGTGGCCACAGTTCGCAATGGTCTACAAAGTCACATCGGCTCACGAAGAAGGTGGAGAGCGCATGTACAGCGTGAACACAGAGCGCTTCGTTGACGACGGCAATGGAAACGTTCGCGCACTTCTTCTTCATGAAGTGGAAATGGTGAACGGCAAGTTCGAGAAGAAGGAAGGCACCGATCTCGAGATTCCTGCTGACCTCGTGTTCCTTGCGATGGGCTTTGTTGGTCCTGAGAAAGGTTCATGGCTTGATCAATTGGGTGTTGCACTCGACGAACGCGGCAACGTGGCTCGTGATGCGCAATACGCCACCAATGTTCCGGGTGTATATGTGGCAGGTGACATGGGTCGTGGTCAGAGCCTCATTGTGTGGGCCATTGCTGAAGGTCGCTCATGTGCGGCTGGTGTTGATGCCTACCTCATGGGCGAATCATCACTTCCTGCACCAATTCCGCCAACAGCACGCCCGCTGGTCTAACGAAAGCGAAGCGCCACCGATTGGTGTGCGTCAGCCTCTACTGTTGAGTTCTGTGTTCACACGATTCGTACGCCCATCTTTCGGTCGCTCTGTAGCGGCCGTAGCGTGCCTCGTTGTTTTTTCTGCCACTGTTTCTGCTTGCGGCGGCGACACATTAGGTGTTGCAACAACTGTGGTGAACGTGACCCCAACAAACT
The DNA here is from genome assembly GCA_947447175.1 of Acidimicrobiaceae bacterium. Taxonomy (GTDB): domain Bacteria; phylum Actinomycetota; class Acidimicrobiia; order Acidimicrobiales; family Ilumatobacteraceae; genus UBA2093. The sequence continues at coordinate 32,382 of CANFIM010000004.1, forward strand.
TCGCCACAATTCCTCCGGTTGCTAGTACTGCTCCTGGCACCACCTCCACATTGCCTGCTGGTGCAGTCGGTAGCGAACAAACGTATGTGGTGCAATCGGGCGACACGCCCATCAAGGTGGCCAGTAAATATGGCATCTCGGTGACCGCGTTATTGGCCTACAACGCCATGGTGTCTCCGTCTCAATTTCCGTACCCCGGTGAAACGTTGAAGATTCCCCCCAGTGCAGTAACGCCTGCATCTACTACCGCTCCCGGGGGAATAGCTACACCTGGTGCAACTACTGCACCTGGTCCGGTTGGTCCAGGATGTGGCACGCGACCTGCAGGCACATACATCATTCAAAAAGGTGACTCGTTCTACGCCATCAAAACGAAGTTCTGCGTGTCGTATGCATCATTGCTCACTGCAAATGGCTGGCCCGACATCAACACTGTGGTGCTGCTCCCCGGAGCCACCATCAATATGCCCGCTGCTGGCAGTTGATTAATGCTGTGTGTTGCGTTTGCGACGCGCATATCGCTCGCGAGCGTGCATTACTAATTCATCAATGAGCGCTGAGTATTCGAGGCCAGATGCCGCCCACATTTTGGGGTACATCGAAATTGGTGTGAAGCCCGGAATCGTGTTGATCTCATTACAGAGAAATCCACGACCATTTTCTTCGAAGAAGAAGTCAACTCGCGCCATGCCTTCACAGTGCAATGCCTCATACGCACGAATTGCTAGTGCTCGCACTTCGTCTGACTGTGCGGCTGTAAGTGTGGCCGGAATAGTAAGCGCTGCCGAATCGGTGACGTACTTGTCTTCGTAGTCGTAAAACTCATTGCCCGGAGTGATTTCACCGGCTACTGATGCACGAGGTAAGCGATTACCAATGACGGCAACTTCAATCTCGCGAGCCACGACTGCTTCTTCAAACACCAACCACTCGTCGTATTCAGCAGCATGGCGAGCAGCTTGTTGAAGCTCTTCAAAATTGTGCGCTTTGGTAACGCCTACGGAAGATCCCATGTTGGCGGGCTTTACGAACATGGGAAGTCCAATTTCAAGCGCTACTGATTCCAACGAAGAAGGCGACACGGCATCTTCGCGCAACGTGATGTGCCGCACCTGAGGAATACCCGATTGAGCAAAAACTGTTTTTGCAACGCCCTTGTCCATGGCAACTGCGCTAGCAAGCACGCCACTGCCGACATATGGCAGATCAAGTAATTCCAAAAGACCTTGCACAGTGCCGTCCTCGCCGAGTGGACCGTGAATTAATGGCATCACCACCACGTCACTTGACTGTGCAAGTGCGTTAATGGCTGACGGAGACGACGATGCTCCAGTTGCTTCAAGATGGTCGGGGAGAGTGGCAGGGTCGGTGCCTCCGGAGGCAAGTTGGGGTAATTGCGGTGAATGCCATTGTCCATTGCGGTCGATAGCAATGGGTACCGTGCGATATTTCTGTGGGTCTGCAGCACGGAGAACGTGCGCCGCAGTCACGCAACTCACGTCGTGTTCGGCAGATTGACCGCCAAAAAGAACCACGAGAGTGCTGCGTGCGCCGGTGGTGTCCATCGATTAGACGGTACTCGCCACTAGGGTCGAGACATGCGCATCGAGGCCTCGAATGTTGCGCGAATCACATCTGGGCGCCTTGTTGGCGCGGATTGTGTCGCTCACGGAATAGCTTTCGACAGCCGTGTTCTCATCAGTGGGCAAGCATTTGCAGCCATCGTGGCTGATGCCGACGGACATGACTATCTCGAGCATGCCCACCGCGCTGGAGCCACGTTTGCAATCGTGCATCGTGGTCGGGCTGTTGATTTCATTCCATGCGTAGAAGTGGACGACACACTTGCTGCGTTAGCCCTACTGGCTACAGAACTTGTAGCCAACCTGCCTGCATTTGCATCGAAACGCATTATTGGAATCACCGGATCAGCGGGAAAAACAAGCACCAAAGATTTGGTGGCTGCAGTGTTGGAAGCGGGATTTTCGCATTCGCACGCACCGGTTGGCTCGTTCAATAACGACATCGGTGTACCCATCACAATTCTGAATGCACCCGATGATTGTGATGCCTTGGTCCTGGAAATGGGCATGCGTGGGTTCGGCGAAATTGAACGCCTGTGCAGTATTGCTCAACCCTCAATCGGTGTTCTTACAAATATCGGTGATGCTCACGGCGAGCGAGTGGGTGGACGAGAAGGCGTTGCCCGCGCAAAGTTTGAGTTGCTTGGTTCGTTGCCTGAAGATGGTGTCGCAGTGCTGAACGGCGACGACGAAGAAATTACAAAGCGCCGCTCGAATGTGTATTCGTCAATCAGCACCTATGGGTCGTCAGTGGGTGCAGATATTCGATGGAGTGTGTTGAATACGGACTCTGAGGGACATATCACTGCGTCCTTCGTGTACGACGGTGAAACTGCGAGCGGAACAGTGCCATTTCCTGGCGAACACATGGTGGCAAATGCCGCCGCAGCTGTTGCCGTTGGTATCGCTTGCGGCATGACATTAGAAACGTGTGTTTCGGCGCTGGGGCGTGCATCAAAACAACCTGGTCGCATGATGTGGCGAACATCAGTCAATGGACTGCGCATCTTGGATGATTCGTACAACGCAAATACCTTGTCAATGATGGCTGCATTGCATGTCATTGCGCACAGTGATGGGCATCGCATTGCAGTACTTGGTGCGATGGCCGAAATTCCTGATGCAGAGGCAAGCCATCAATTGGTTGCTGACATCGCGCGAGATCTGGGCATCACCGTGCTGGCGTGCGAGACAGATTTGTATGGCGTGCCGTCAATGACTGTTGAAGAGGTTGTTGTGCAGGTGAAACAACAACGTCCAAACGCGGTTTTGGTGAAAGGCTCACGAGTAGCCGCCACCGAACGAGTCGTTGAAGCGTTGCTTATTGGGTAGCAGTACTGAGTTCTGCATCATCAATCTTTTTGATGTCACAAAACCACGACAAGAACAGTGCCCACGCCGCACCGATGTAGAGAACGGGTCGCGCTCCGAACTTGTCCATGAGCGGGCCGAAGATCACATTGCCGATGGGGATCGTGCCTCCGAAGGCCATAAACCACAACGCCATGACTCGTGCGCGAATTTCAATCTCGAGACGGCTCTGCATCACTGTCATCAATGAGGTAGTGGTGCCGAAGTATGAAATGCCCAAGATGAATCCGGTGATGAATGCGAGTGGAAGTCCGCGCGCTGATGCAAACGCAGTCAGTGCAAGTGCGAAGAATGCAAAGCCTCGTTGTGCTGTTTTCCGCTTGTCTGTGCCGGCAAGAACTGTGCCAATGGCTAGTGCCCCAACTAATGCGCCGCATCCCCACGTGGCATAGAGCCACTTATATGTCACCGACTTGGCAGGAATATCAAAGGCAAGATGTGCAACGGCGGGGAACAGGCCTACATACGGAAGGCTGATCATGGAAAAACTGCACATGGTGAGCAGCATGCGACCAACGGACTTTCGCTCACGTGCCACGCGGAAGCCAGCAGTGAATGACTTCATGCCGGGCTCACGATGGGTGTTGTTTGGGGGCAGAGTCACTTGAGTGACTGACCACACCACAAACAAATATGTGGCCGCGTTGAACATGAACACCTGACTGGTGGTGACGCCCCAACTCATCATGAGCGCAACGAGAATGGGGCCCGTTACACGTGACCCGTTGACAGACGCAGACGACAAACTGATGGAGCCACCGAGATCTTCGGGGCGAACAAGACTGGGCATCACAGCAGTAAACGCAGGGGCATTCAGTGCATTGCCGATGCCGACACTTGTTTGGGCGATGAAGAGGCACCAAATGGGGGAGTGCCACATGGCGAACAGCCCCAACAAGATGGAGCCCGACAATTGCATCATCTGGGTGAATATCAACCACTTACGTCGATCAAACCGGTCAGCGATAACTCCGCCAGGAATTGACAAAAGAAGGAGTGGTCCGAGTTGGGCGAAGATGAACACGCCCACAATGCCAGCGCTCTTCGTGACTGAATAGACATAGGCCGGAAGCACCACGTTCTGCATCCAAGTGCCGATGCTCGACAAGAAGTTGGAGGTCCAAATGATGCGGAAATCCCGATAGGCGAAGGCAGCACGGGCGGTGCCGGGCCTTGGGGGCTGCTTGCCTGGCTTGAGATCGGGGGTGGGGGGTGTCATAAGGGGCGTGTCTGACGCTACTTCCCCTGTGTCCTCCGTGAAGTGTTGGTACGGGGCTTAGTGGCCTGCATCAAAGGTGATGGGCAACTGTGAAGGCCCAAAGATTCCCACTCCGGTTGGTTTGAACACCACTTCGCCAGCAAGAGCGAGTGAAGGCAGGCGTTCAGCCAACACGTTGAATGACTCTTGCAATTCAGCGCGCGCCAAAGCAGCACCCAAGCAATAGTGAATGCCTGCTCCGAAGCTCATATGTGGATGTCCTGATGGTTCACGCATGATGTCGAACGTTTCTGGCGTTGAAAAAATAGATTCATCAAAGTTGCCCGATGACATTGAGGTACTCATAAATGTGCCTTTGGGAAAGAACACGCCGTTGTATTCAATATCTTCGGATGCAATGCGAATGGTGCCTCCGACTGCTCCGGAATAACGCATGACTTCTTCAACGGCGCGAGGTGCAAGGGATGGGTCATTGCGAAGTTTTTGCCACTGGTCTGGGTGTTGAGCAAACAGTACGAGGGCCAGTCCGAGTTGGTTGCGGGTTGTGTCTGTGCCGCCAACAATGATTGCTTCCACCATTGTTTCCAATTCTTCGGTGGTGAGCTTGTCGCCAGCTTCCTCTGACTTGATGAGGTCAGTCAACAAGTCGTCTCGCGGCACTGAGCGACGCTGTTCAATGAGGCCGCGAGAGTATTCATTGAGTTCGTCACGCGCTTTGACGATGATTTTGGTTTCCTCTGCCACGGTGTCGCTAAACACACGCAGCACATCGGTTGCCCACACGCTGAATGATTGCCAATCTTCTTTCGGCGCACCAAGAAGTTCACAGATAATGGGAATGGGGTAGGGCTCGCAGATGTCCTTCACTACTTCCGCGCGGCCGAGAGGCGCGATGGCGTCAACTAATCCGTTCACGGTCTCGCGCATGAAAGGACGCAAACGGTCGGCACTGCGGGGGGAGAACGCGGGGGCAACGAGGCGGCGCAGACGTACGTGTACTTCGCCCTCGGCGCTCAGAATAGAAACACGGCGATTCGACAGGAATTCTTCGTCAGTGATGCCCCGTAATTGGGAGATGAGACCCGTAGCTGAATGCCACCGTTTGTCGCGCAAAATGCCCATTACTGCTTCGTATGTGAGAACCGAGTAGCCAATTTCATTCCGGACTAGCCAATTCTCTTTGGCCATTGTGCGCAATAGAGCCTGACGCTCGTCTCGATTCGCATCAGCGATGATGGGAATAGAAGGGAGTTCGAGGTCTGCAGCAGGGGTAGCCATGAAATCAATGTAGACGCAAAACTCTCCGCCACTCTGTTCGTGTGTCGGGAGGAAATGTGGAAACCTTAGATATGGCTACTTTTCGTAATTTCATCAACGGAGAATTTGTGGATGCTGCTGACGGGCGCACCACGCCTGTCATTAATCCAGCAACCGGACAGGTATATGCAGATGCAGCTCTCAGTTCTGTTGTCGACGTTGACAGAGCAATGGCCGCCGCAGCAACTGCTTTTGAGTCATGGAGTCAAACAACTCCATCTCAACGCTCATTGGCGTTGCACCGAATTGCTGATGCTGTTGAAGCACGAGCAGAAGAATTAGTGGCCGCTGAAGTGCAGAACACCGGCAAGCCGATTGCGCTCACCACGAGTGAAGAGATTCCGCCCATGGTTGATCAAATTCGATTCTTCGCAGGTGCTGCTCGAATGTTGGAAGGCAAAGCTGCTGCTGAATACATGCCCAACATGACGTCAATTATTCGACGCGAACCAGTAGGCGTGTGTGCACAAGTAGCACCATGGAATTACCCAATGATGATGGCCGTGTGGAAGTTCGCACCTGCTATTGCGGCGGGTAACACCGTGGTGCTGAAGCCATCAGACACCACTCCCGCAACTACAACTTTGTTGGCTGAGATTGCATCTGAGTTTTTGCCAGCGGGTGTCTTCAATGTGATTTGTGGAGACCGCGAAACGGGCAAAGCAATGGTGTCGCACGAAACTCCGGCAATGGTCTCCATCACGGGCTCGGTTCGGGCGGGCATGGAAGTTGCAGAGGCTGCAGCAAAGAACGTGAAGCGCGCACATCTTGAATTAGGTGGCAAGGCCCCGGTGATTGTGTTTGATGATGCCGACATTGAAGCGGCCGCTGCAGGTATTGCGGCAGCAGGTTTCTTCAACGCCGGGCAAGATTGCACTGCAGCTACTCGTGTCATTTGTGGCCCCAAGGTGTACGCAGAATTTGTGTCAGCTCTTGCCGAACAAGCAGAAGCTATTCATACGGGCGCTCCGAGTGACGAGGACGCTGCATACGGGCCACTGAATAACGAACGACAGCTTGCACATGTGGCGGGCTTTATTAATCGTGTGCCAAGTCACGCTCGCATCGTGACAGGTGGGCATCAAGTAGGCACCGAGGGGTACTTCTATGCGCCCACCATCGTGTCTGATCTCCGCCAGGACGACGAGATGATTCAGAACGAAATCTTCGGACCTGTGATCACAGTGCAGAAATTCTCAGATGAGGACGAAGCTCTTCGGTGGGCCAATGGAGTTGACTACGGCTTGGCATCCTCTGTGTGGACCCGTGACTTCGGAAGAGCCATGAGAATGTCGAAGCGTCTCGATTTCGGCTGTGTGTGGATCAACACCCATATTCCTCTGGTGGCGGAAATGCCTCACGGTGGCTACAAAAAGTCGGGATATGGCAAAGACCTGTCTGCGTACGCCCTCGACGATTACACCCGTATCAAGCATGTCATGGCCAACATCGAGAGTTAACCCTAGAAAGGGGTTGCAAAATGCCCCAGGGTGTTAGCCTTTTCTAGTCCCCGTTTGGAGGTGAGATGGACGCAAATGATCCTGTCGTAAAACTCGACCATGTACGTAAACAGTACGGATCATTTGTAGCCGTCCACGAAGCCGATTTTGCTATCGGTCGCGGCGAGTTTTTTGCCATGTTGGGCCCATCGGGCTGCGGCAAAACCACAACACTCAAAATGATCGCTGGCTTTGAGCAGCCCACCGACGGACGCGTGTTGTTGGAAGGTGCGGACGTATCGCAGGTGCCGCCGCACAAGCGCAACGTCAATACGGTGTTCCAGCAGTACGCCTTGTTCCCTCATATGTCGGTCTTTGACAATGTGGCCTTTGGTCCTCGTGCCAAGAAAATCAGCGAGGCTGAAACCACTAAGCGCGTCAACGAGATGCTCGATGTGGTGCGCTTGGGCGAGTTTGCATCGCGTCGCCCGGCTCAATTGTCGGGCGGACAACAACAGCGTGTCGCTTTGGCCCGTGCTCTGGTGAATTACCCCAGTGCCCTTTTGCTCGACGAACCACTTGCCGCCCTCGACTTGAAGCTTCGTGAGGCAATGCAAATTGAACTCAAGCGCATTCAGCGTGAAGTAGGCATCACCTTCGTCTTCGTTACCCACGACCAGGGCGAGGCGCTCACCATGAGCGATCGCATTGCGGTCATGAGTGAGGGTCGTGTTGAGCAGGTGGGTGCTCCACAAGACATTTATATGCGTCCGCAAACTTTGTTTGTTGCCGGCTTCATTGGTTCAGCCAACTTGTTGCCAGGCACAGTCGCATCGGTTGACGGTGGTGTCATTCGCATTGATCTCGTGGGTGGTGCACAGGTTGCCGTTTCATCGTCGCAATGTGCTGACTCAGTGGACCTCGCAGTTGGTGCCCGCGTCACCGTGATGGTGCGCCCAGAGCACGCCATTCTTGGCAATGGGTCCGAGGGTCTTGCTGTGTCGGTCACCGACACAGTGTTCCAAGGCTCGTCAATGCGCATTGTGGGTCGCCTCAGCAACAACACAGAGGTAGTTGCTCTTGCGCCTATTGATCCCTCTGCACCAACGCCAGTTCCTGGTTCGCAGTGTTCCATCACGTGGCATGCAACATCGCCGTACGTGCTTGGTGGATGGCCAGAAACAGCGGGCTCCACCACTACCAATGTCGACTCAATTGAGGCTGCACTCTGATTTTCAGAGTGCATAAAAAAGAAATCGCTCAGCAAGGAGAATGAATATGGAAAACAACAACAACGTTTCATCATCGCGTGGTGCTCGCTACTCACGTCGTGAATTTCTGATTCGGTCGGGCCTTGTAGGCGCGGGCGCATTGTCGCTGCCTGCATTGCTTGCTGCATGTGGCGGTGGAAGCAGTGGCGGTGCAGCATCGGGTGGCGGTGCCAAAGAGTTGTATTTCGAGAACTGGCCTGGCTACATCGACACTGAAACTGTGAAAGCGTTTGAAACAGCAACGGGCATCAAGTTCAAGTACACCGAAGCTTTCAACGACAACAACGAATACTTCGCCAAGGTGCAGCCATTGTTGGCAAAGGGCCAAAAGATTGGTCCCGACATTGTTGCTCCAACGTTCTGGATGGCAGACCGCTTCATTCAGTTGGGCTGGGCACAAAAGCTTGACAAAGCCGCCATTCCCAACGCGAAGAATCTGCGTGACGACTTGTTGGCACCATCATGGGATCCAAAGAACGAGTACCAGTTGCCATGGCAAACAGGTGTCGCCGGCATTGCGTACAACAAGAAAGCCACTGGCAAAGACTTAAAGAGTGTTGAAGACCTCTTTGATCCTGCATTCAAGGGCAAGGTGGGCATGCTCACCGAAATGCGCGACACGCTTGGTCTTGTGCTCATGGGAATGGGCAAGAAGTTGTCCGACATCAAAACATACGACGACGCAGTTGCTGCATTCGACAAGATTGAAAAGGCAAAGTCAGACGGCCAGATTCGTGCATTTACCGGCAACGACTACATGGACGACCTCAACACAGGCAACTTCGCAGCATGTGTTGCGTGGTCGGGTGACGTTATGCAGATTGCAAAAGACAATCCAGACGTTCACTTCGTGGTTCCTGAAGAAGGCGGCACAAGTTGGTACGACACCATGTTGTGGGTCGCCGGCTCGGAAAACAAAGACTCCGTTTCTGCATGGATGAACTACATCTACGACCCAGTGAATGCCGCTCGTATCACTGCGTTCACCGGCTACTTCTCGCCAGTCAAGGGCGTGCGCGAAGAGTTGGTGAAGATGGGTGGCGAGGCTGCAGCTCTTGCTGACAACCCATTGGTCTTCCCTGATAGCAACTCGGTTTCTCGTTTGCAAACATGGGGTTCTCTTGCTGAAGCAGAGGAGGCAAAGTTTGACGAACGCTTTGCTTCCATCACTGGCGCTTAGTACTTCTGTAAAGACTTTGGTGTGACCACTCCACGCTTTATCGAAGAGAAACCCGAGCGCATCGGGATTGCGGTGATGCTCATCCTTGCGGCTGGTGCAATTGCGCTGGGTGCCGGATGGGTCAGTGGCGCCGCAGCAATTGCTGTACTCGTCATTATGTTCACGTCTGTTGTGAGCATTGTGTGGACAGCGTTTGTTGGTGGTCTTGAAACTCGACGTGCGTTAGCGCCTTACGGATTATTGAAACCAGGCATTATCTGGCTGAGCTTGTTCTTTCTTGCACCGCTGTGGTCAATGTTGGAGATGTCTCTTTCAACGAAGAAGAGTCGCTTTGATTTCTTTCCATCGTTCTCGTGGCATTGGGGCAACTATGCAACGGCACTCACTGATTTTGGTCCGCAATTCGGCCGTAGTTTTTTCTATGCAGCAACTGCCACAGTTCTTACCTTGCTCATTGGCTATCCATTGGCATATGTCATTGCATTCCGAGGTGGGAAATTTAAGTCGGTACTGCTGGGTCTAGTGGCCGTGCCGTTCTTTACGTCGTATCTCATTCGTACGCTGGCATGGCAGAACTTGCTGGCGGACGAGGGTCCCATTGTTGGCATCATCAACAAATTGGGTGTGGAACGTGTCTTTGAGTTCTTGCACATCATGGACAATGGTCGCCTCATGAATACGCCAGCCGCAGTGATTGGTGGCCTCACGTACAACTTCTTGCCGTTCATGATCTTGCCAATCTTTGTCAGCCTCGAAAAGATTGATGTACGTCTCGTTGATGCGGCAATGGACTTGTACTCCACTGCTACTGGTGCGTTCCGCAAGGTTGTGCTACCCATGTCTTTGCCAGGTGTCTTCGCCGGAAGTCTGCTCGTGTTCATTCCTGCTGCCGGCGACTTTGTGAATGCTCAATTCCTTGGCAGTCCACAAACAACCATGATTGGAAATTCAATTCAAGATCAATTCTTGCGTCAATTGAATTACCCAGTCGCCACTGCAATGTCGTTTGTTCTCATGGCGGTCATCACTGTGTCGGTGCTGGTGTATGCCAAGTTCATGGGTACTGAGGAGTTGATGTGAGCGGCGCGCTCAGCACTCGCCAGCGCAACGGCCGTCGATTTATCAATGGCGTTGCAATTGCAGCAATGCTGTATCTCTTTGCACCCATCGTGATGATTGTGCTGTTTTCCTTCAATAACCCGAAGGGCAAGTTCAACATTGTGTGGCGCGGTTTTACATTGAAGAACTGGAAGCACCCATTCGCTTCACCCGAACTGACCGACGCCCTGTTGGTGAGCTTGAAGGTTGCCGTTATCTCTACGGTGTGCGCCACCATTCTCGGAACCATGATTGCGTTGTCGTTGAGTCGCTACAAGTTCAAGGGCAGTGGGGTAGTGAACCTGTTCTTGGTGCTGCCACTTACATCGCCCGAAATTGTGTTGGGTTCCTCGCTTGCCACTTTGTTTATCGCGCGCGGCACAACGTTCGGTTATGTCACTGTGATCATCGCCCACATCATGTTCCAGGTGTCATTTGTGGCGGTCACATTGCGGGCCCGTATTCGAGGGTTTGACTGGACACTGGAGCAGGCAGCCATGGACCTTGGTGCCACTCCACAACGTGCCTTCTGGAAGGTCACATTTCCACTCATTCTTCCTGGAATTTTGGCTGCTGCTTTGCTGTCTTTCGCGTTGTCAATCGATGACTTCATCATCACGTTCTTCAATGCGGGTTCACTGGTCACCTTCCCACTGCAAATTTTTGGTGCATCGCGCGTGGCTATTCCGCCACAGATCAATGTTCTTGCAACCATGATTCTCATGGGCAGTATTTCGCTCATGGTGGTGGGCTTTGTGTTGGGATTGCGTCGTGAAAAGATAACTCTCGGCACGGCGAAATCGTCAGGGAAGTAATTCGTTATGGAGCATCACAAACGTATTGCAGTTGCACCGTCCAATTCTCCTGAGTGGGTTCGTGCTGCAGTTCTTGCCGGTGGTGGAGAGGTAGCAGAACCTGCGGAAGCAAGTGCAGTGGTGTGGACCGCAGCACGTGAACCTCAGGGTCTTGCCGACCTTCTTCGTGAGAACGCACATATTGAATGGGTGCAAGTTCCATTTGCTGGCATTGAAAACTTCGTTCCCGTTATTGATGACTCACGGACGTGGACATGCGGCAAAGGCGTGTACGCAGAACCGGTAGCCGAACATGTCTTGGCATTAGCCCTTGCCGGTATGCGAAACATTGCGCAGTACGCTCGCGAAACTTCGTGGAGTGGGCCAGTGGGCCGCAATCTTCTCAATGCAAACGTCACCATTGTTGGCGGCGGTGGCATCACCGAATCACTCATTCGATTACTCACGCCATTTGGTTGCAGCATCACTGTTGTGCGGCGCACGGTTGAACACATTGAAGGTGCTGACACTGTGGTGGGCACCGAGAATTTGGTGGATGCGTTAGTGGGAGCTGATCTGGTTGTTCTTGCGTTATCGCTCACGCCAGAAACTGAGGGTTTGCTTGGTCGACCAGAGTTTGAAGTCATGGAATCACATGCATGGATTGTGAATGTGGCCCGTGGTGCTCATATTGTCACCGACGACCTGGTGTGGGCGTTGCAGAACAACATCATTGGCGGCGCTGCGCTCGATGTAACTAACCCCGAGCCTCTTCCGACAGATCACCCATTGTGGAAATTGTCGAACTGCATCATCACGCCACATGTGGGCAATACGCCGGAGATGGCAGTTCCATTGCTTTCCGAACGCATTACTCAGAATGTTTCGCGCTACCTCGCCGATGAGCAACTCATTGGTCTGGTGGACGTAAGAAACGGTTATTAACAAGCAAAAGTGGCAGTTTCTCAGGTGCTTAGATAACCTGACGTTCCCATTCAGGGGCGCATAGCTCAGCTGGTTAGAGCACTACGTTCACATCGTAGGGGTCGGGGGTTCGAGTCCCTCTGCGCCCACCATTTGTCTGGTTCGTTGAAACGAACCACTTCTGCAGCAATCGGAACTAGCGTCTGTCTCGTGCGGAGATTATGTGAGCGTCCAGGGTGTGCTGCTCAAGCTGAAGTCTCGTACGGCATGGATAAAGCTGCCCTCGTGGTATGGGTTGATAACAAGGCCGTTCCCGAGCGCGAGCTCACTGGTCGACTCTGTCGGCGTCATGCGAACGCACTTACGGTTCCCCGAGGGTGGACTATCGATGATCGACGAGATGAAATTCCCCGTCTGTTCAAAGTGCTTGCAGAAGAAGTCGCAGCTCAGGAGGCCCAACCGAAGAAGAAAACTTCGCGAAAGCCAAAGGAACCCGTGAAGGTGGAAGAGGACATTCCCACCTTGTTCGATCCCGATGAAACGCAAGCAATTCCATGGTCACCTCGTTTGGCTGCATCAGCCCAAGTGGCAGACGACAATCTTGACGACGCACAAGAGAGTGATACTCCAAAGTTTGGTCGGCTCTTAGGGCGCGCATTCGGTCAGAAGCATTCGAACGAAGAAGAATGACATCATGAAGTATTCGTCGTCGGTTGATGTACCGGCACCTACAAGTGTTGTGCTTCCTTTTGTGAATGATATTTCGCAGTACCCGCAATGGATGCCGCTTGTGCATTCAGTTGTTCCTGACGGCGACGCCACGTGGAGCGTTGAGTTGCGGGCCAAAGTAGGTGTCTTTGCACGTTCGAAAAAGATTCGTATGCGACGAACTGTGAATACGGTTCACGAAGTGGTGTTCGAACGTTCTGAAGATGACGGACGATCTCATTCGCCGTGGAAATTGGCGGTGAATATCGCCGACCATGATGCAATAACTCAAGTCACCATGCATCTGGAATATGGCGGCACTTTGTGGACAGCCGGAGTGTTAGACCGCGTGTTGGCATCGCAAGTAGACGCCGGAAAACAGGGATTGTGTCGCGTGGTTCAGGGCGCGTAGGCGCCAAGACGCCCATTCGGACGTTCTTCAACACGTAATTCAATATCGAAGCATTCAGACAGGGACTCGGATGTGAGCGTGTTGTGAAGTGCGCCTGCAGCTAATAATTTGCCTTCTTTGAGAAGAGCACAATGTGTGGTGCTGTCAGGAATTTCATCAACGTGATGCGTCACAAGAACTGATGGCAACTCGGGATTGTCGTGAGCAAATCCGTTTAATAGCGAGACAAGCCGTTCTCTGCCCCCAAGGTCAAGGCGCGCACTTGGCTCGTCAAGCAAAACTGCAATGGGGTCGTTCATCAACACTCGACCTAGCAAGACACGCTGTTGTTCACCTGACGACAATGAACCAATTGATCGTTGTGCAAAGTGTGCAACACTCATGCGCTCAAGACACTGCAGTGCCTTCTCTCGATCAGCATCGGTGTATTCATGCCACCACGTTTCTAGGGCTCCGTACCGCGCTGTCATCACCACGTCTTGCGCAGTGAGATCTGAGCGCAGGTCTGTGGCAAGTGAAGCCGACATGTATGCAATACGCGGTCGCACGGGGCGAATATCAAAAGTTCCGAGTGATTGTCCATTCACTCGAATATCACCATGCGACGGATGCAAATACAGCGACATGATGCGTAAGAGGGTGGTTTTGCCGCAGCCATTGCCGCCCAAAATGGCCCAACGGTCGGAGGGGGCAACGGAGAGTGACACCGAGTCAAGAATGAGACGACCCTCTCGTATCACTGACACGTTCTCGGTTTCGATAACCGGGGAAGACGGTGTTCGCTCTGACATCGGAAACACCGTAGCGGGCGTGTCAGAGTGTTGGAATGCCACACGATGTGATTGCAGAAATGACCGACGGCATTCGTGCGGTGATGGGGGCAACATCGGTGACCCAATTACGTCGTCTGTCAGGTGGTGCATCTCGAGAAACGTGGCGTTTCATGGCTGATGAAACTGATTTTGTTTTGCAGCGAGTTCGTCAGGGCACTCCATTGGGTTTGGGTGCAGAACCGTCGGTACTGAAGGCGGCGTTTGCGGCAGGAGTCCCTGTTCCTGAATTAGTGATTGATGGCTCTCAGAGCGACGTTCTCGAACGTCCGTTCATGATTGTGCGCGCCGTTGGTGGGGAAACCATCGCGCGCAAGATTCTTCGTGATGATGAATTTTCAACGGCTCGCACAAACTTGGTGGGTCAACTTGGACGCGCCGCGGCGCAGCTACACCGCATCGATACCGCCTCAGTTCCAGGGCTCACCGTTGAAGATCAAATTCATCGCTATCGCGTTGCAATGGACACAGTTGGTGAACCGCATCCTGTCTTTGAGGCGGCATTTCGTTGGCTAGAACAGAACAAGCCCACGTCTACTGGCACATCTGTTGTGCACGGTGATTTCCGCCTCGGCAATGTGATGGTGAATGGCAACGGGCTTGCAGCAATTCTTGATTGGGAACTTGCTCATCTCGGTGACCCCATGGAGGATTTAGGTTGGTTGTGCGTGCGGGCCTGGCGTTTTGGCGGTGCTCACCCTGCCGCAGGATTGGGTTCCTATGAGCAATTGTTTGATGCGTATGAAGCAGAGTCGGGTATCCGTCCAGATTTTGATGTGGTTCGTTGGTGGGAAATCCTTGGCACTTTGAAATGGGGCATTATTTGCATCTCACAAGCCAATACGCATTTATCTGGCCTTGTGCGCAGCCACGAATTGGCGGCCATTGGTCGTCGCGTCTGTGAGAACGAATATGACCTCATCGAGATGTTGTTGGAAGGTGTTGCATGACTGCCCCACATGATCGCCCGTCCGCTAGCGAACTGTTGGAATCAGTTCGCGAATGGCTGGAACGCGACGTGCTCACATCTGTTGAAGGGCGTCTGCAATTTCACACACGTGTAGCAATCAACGCAATGAACATTGTGATTCGCGAACTTGAATTAGGTGCCGATCAAGAAGTGACTCACGCTGAAGTGATGAAAGCTCTTGCCGTAGCGAATGACCGCGAGTTAGCAGATGCCATTCGCGCCGGAGATTTTGATGCCAATCTCACTGATGTGTTGCAAGCGTTAAAGCCAGTGGTAGAAGACAAAGTACGCGTAGCTAACCCTGGCTACTTGCGTTAATCCCGCTCGCGTGAGTTCCTAATTCCCACTGATACAGGTTGACCAGCAGCAAGCTGACCACATGCGGCTGCAATTTCGGTTCCGCGATTTTGTCGCACCGTTGCATTGACTCCGAGGTCGCGCAACAACCGCTGAAAAGCTGCAACGCGCGCTGGGGAACTACCCACGGTGGGCCATCCGGGTGTGGGGTTGAGTGGAATGAGATTCACATGTGCTGCAGGGGAGAGATCAAGGCATAGCCCCGCTAGTTCTCGTGCGTCACGGTCAGTGTCGTTTACTCCGCTAATGAGCGCCCATTCGAAAGTAACCCGTCGACGCTTCTCAAAGAGATAGGTGCGGCACGTGTCCATGAGATCTTCAAGGGGGTACCGGGTGTTGATTGGTACAAGTTCGTTGCGCAGTTCATTACGTGCCGCATGAAGTGACACTGCCAAGTTCACGGGAAGTGGGCGCTTAGTGAGGGTTTTGATGCCCGGAATAATTCCCACTGTTGAGATGGTGAGGTGACGGGCCGAGATGCCAATGTCTTCGTGCAGTCGTTCCACTGCTCCCCACACGGCCTCTTCATTTGCAAGTGGCTCACCCATCCCCATGAACACGATGTTGTCAATGCGGCGGTCACGTAGGGCGGCCTCACGTGCAGATCGCACTACTTGTTCAACAATTTCACCGGTGGAAAGATGACGGTTAAAGCCAGCTTGTCCGGTAGCGCAAAATCCGCATGCCATTGCGCAGCCAGCTTGAGTGCTGACGCACACCGTTGCGCGATCGTCGTAGTACATGAGCACGGTTTCAATGGGGTGTTGACCCTCAAGAAGATGCCAAAGAAACTTCACCGTGTCGCCGTCTTCGCTTGTTTCGCGACGAATCTCAATCAGCGACTCGGGCAATTCGGATTCAATACGTGTACGAAGTGCCGCAGGCAAGTTGCTGATGTCGATTGGGCGTTTGAAATGTGTGTACAGGCCAGTCCACAATTGGTCGAGTCGGTACTTCGGTTCGCCTTCAAGAATTGTTGCTATTTCGTCACGCGTGGGGTCGTAGAGAGATTTCACGTTGAGGCTCCTGCAGCAATGTCGCCAACAAATGCATGCTCGCCATGATGTGCACTGAAACCCAAAGAGTTGTACACGGAAATGGCTGCTGCATTATCAGCATCGACATACAGCATTGCATTAGTGATGCCATGAGATGCGAGATGGTGAAGTCCGGCAAGTGTCATCTTGCGCCCCGCTCCATGTCCTGAATAAGCAGGATTCATTGCAATCACATAGATCTCGCCCATAGGCATTTGGTGATCAGTATGCACCTTTGTCCAGCAGAAGCCAGCAAGTTCATTGTTCTGCCAGTGCATGCGGAATCCGTCTGCGTCAAACCACGGCTCATGTTCGCGCGAAGCAATGGTGTGATGTGTCCAGCCACCTTGTTCGGGGTGCGCTGCAAAGGCTGCGTTATTGACCGCTAGCCACGCATCTTCATCAACGCCCACCCGAAACGGCACAGTTTCAAAATCTTTGATGGAGTCCACTTCGTCAACAGTGAGGGGCAGAGTGCGTCGCATCTGCAAAAGTTGGCGCCCCGGTTGAAGCCCGGCTTCTGCAGCGAGTTGGCGGTGAATGTTGTTGGGTTCAAAAACCCACCAGTGCACATGGCCTCCACCCTCGCTTGCCACAATCTGTAACGCTTCGCGCAACAGTTCAGGCGCAAGTTCCAATGTGTCGTAACGGTGGTGGGGGTGAACAATGAGATCAAGGGACCACGATTCGTTGCCGCGAGACACTTGGCAATAAGCGAGAATGTGTTTGTGCTCGTCGCTGCGAGCCAAGATTCCGGCAAAGCCCTGCCTGCCGCCTTCGCGGAGGTCAAGCCAGAGATGGTCGTTCAATGGACGTGCGCCATCGGCACGCCACGCGGATTGGATGAGTTCGGACACCTCATCCAATGCTGCGGCATCCATTTGTCGCCGAATTTCGAAGGAACGCACGTGGTCAGGGTACCTTCGGGGCATGGGAAAGCCGAGAACACCAGCGGGCCGCGCCAAGGAAGTTGCTCTTCGCTTGGCCGAGTTATATCCGGGCGCAGAATGCGAATTGACTCATTCGAATGCGTATGAATTGCTGGCCGCCACAATTCTGTCGGCCCAGTGCACTGATGTTCGGGTGAACATGGTGACACCAGAGCTCTTCAAGAAGTACCCCACGCCTCAGGCGCTTGCCAATGCAAACCCTGCTGAGTTGGAAACAATTATTCGCTCCACTGGCTTTTTCCAAACGAAGGCAAAGAACCTCATTGGTATGGGTCGCAATGTGATGGAGCGCTTCAACGGCGAAATCCCTAGCGCTCTTGAGGATCTCGTTACATTGCCTGGTGTGGGCCGTAAAACAGGAAACGTGTTACGCAGCGTTGTGTTTGATTTGCCTGGTCTTGCAGTTGATACACACGTTGGGCGACTTTCCCGCAAACTTGGTCTCACCACTGAAGACGACCCTGTGAAGGTGGAAAAAGTTCTCAATGCATTCATCGAGCCACCTGAATGGGGTCGCTTTAGTTTGCGACTCATTCTTCATGGTCGTCGTGTGTGTGATGCAAAGAAGCCGAAGTGCGACATCTGTGAACTGGAAGACATCTGCCCTTCGTCGAATATGCCTTCACAGACAAAGCCCAAATCGGCGAAGCCGAAATAGAAGTCCTCAAGTAGCGTTGTCCGTATGAGTTCTTCCGTTCACGCCGAACTTGGCGCCGCAGCTGATGCCATTGGCCGATATCGCGAGCGGGTGGCGGGCCTCATTGATGGCCTTGGCCCCAACAGCGAAGATCTTGCCACTGCGATGTACGAGGCAGAACGTGCTTTGTTGTCTGCAGAGCGTTTGCTGACACGTGCCGAAAAAATCGCTCGATAATTCGCCTCGGTTGACTAAGTTCTCTGCGTGACACATTTCAGTCCTCGCGAACAGATACGCGAAATGAGCGGGTATCACTCCCCGCAGGTTGATGTGCCTGTTCGTCTGAACACCAACGAATCTCCGTTTCCGCCTCCAACCGACTGGGTGAAGTCCATTGGGGCAATCGCAGAATCAATTGATTGGAATCGTTATCCAGACCGGGCGGCAACAGAACTGTGTGAAGCAATTGCGCGTCGCCACGGAGTAGCTCCAGAGCAAGTATTCGTTGCCAACGGATCGAATGAAGTGATTCAAACAATTCTTCTGGCATATGGCGGTCATGGCCGAATCGTTGCCACATTTGAACCCACGTATCAGATGTACGCGCAGATCGCGCACGTTACTGGTGCCGAAGTGGTGGAAGGCGAGCGCAGAGCAGATCTCACGCTTGACCCAATAGAGATTGAACGAGTTGTTGCACGTCACCAACCCGCCGTCACTTTTTTGTGTAATCCGAAT
This sequence comes from Acidimicrobiaceae bacterium, assembly GCA_947447175.1. GTDB lineage: Bacteria > Actinomycetota > Acidimicrobiia > Acidimicrobiales > Ilumatobacteraceae > UBA2093. Next base: position 51,217 of record CANFIM010000004.1, read on the forward strand.
AACCCCACGGGTCTAGTGGAGCCACGTGAAAACCTGGAAGCGCTTCTTGAAGTGGCGTCAGGCATTGTTGTGGTTGATGAGGCGTATGCCGAGTTCTCTGATTGGTCAGCAATGGAGTTGGTGTCAGAAGACAAGCCCATCGCCGTTACTCGCACTTTTTCCAAAACCCTGTCAATGGCTGCACTGCGTGTTGGATATGTGGTGGGGCCAACATGGCTCATTAACGACTTGCGCATTGCTGCCTTGCCGTACCACCTCGACTCGTTCAAGCAGGCTGCAACAATTGCGGCATTGCAGTACACCAAAGAGATGGAAGAGCGTGTGGAGTTCATCAAGGCTCAACGCGCTCGACTTGAGGCAGAGATGCGCTCTCTAGATCTTGAGGTGTGGACTAGTGGCTCAAACTTTGTGCTTTTTCGATCCTCCGCGCATGACGCAAAGACACTGTGGTCTGCAGTCCTTGCCCAAGGAGTCTTGGTGCGTGACTGCAGTTCGTGGCCACGTCTTGAAGGCTGTTTACGTGTCACAGTGGGCACGGAATCGGAGAACACGGCGTTCTTAGCAGCCCTTCGGGCGTCTTTGCCAGCATAAATTCGGCTCCGAAACAGCTTTTTCATAAATTGCCGTCGGTGAACCGCATGTCAGCGGCGAGAATAGATACATGGCACGTACAGCCCAGGTCACTCGCAACACCAAAGAAACCAGCATTGAGGTCTCGATTGATCTCGACGGCACAGGTGTTGCTTCCATCTCCACCGGAATTCCTTTTTACGATCACATGCTGGAGCAACTTGCTCGTCATGGTGGATTCAATCTCACCATCGCTGCCAAAGGTGACCTGCACATCGACACGCACCACACAGTTGAAGACGTGGCCATCTGTGTTGGTGAAGCGCTACACCAGGCATTGGGAGACAAGGCAGGCGTTCGTCGCTTTGCAAGCGGATCATTTCCACTCGACGAAGCACTTGTAGAAATTGCCCTTGACCTCAGCGGCCGTCCATTCGTTGCATGGAATGTTGAACTTCCCGAATGTCTTCCGCTGGGAAATCCAGCTTTTGATCCTTCGTTGGCCGAACACGCAATTTCATCCATTGCTACGTCTGCGCTGATGACATTGCATGTGAACCTCACAGCAGGGCGCAACGTGCATCACATCATTGAGGCTGCATTCAAGGGCCTTGCTCGTTGTTTGCGCGATGCCGTGCGTGTTGAATCAGCCGGAGTGCCTTCAACGAAGGGCGTTCTTTCGTGACGCAAGGTCCGCGAATTGCGGTCCTTGATTACGGCATTGGAAATCTTCGTTCTGCACAAAAGGCTCTCGAGCATGTTGGTGCCCGTGCAGAACTCACTGCAGATCCCACAGTGGCGGCAACAGCAGACGCAGTGGTGTTGCCAGGCGTCGGAGCCTTCGGAGCCTGTATGGATTCACTACGCACATGTGGACTTGAATCAGTAGTCCACCAAGCAGTGGAAAGCGGAAAGCCTTTCCTCGGAATTTGTGTCGGTATGCAGATGCTGTTTGATACAAGCGAAGAAGACCCAGGCGCACGTGGGCTTGGGGTCATTCCTGGCACTGTGCAATGGATTCCGAACACCGTGCAACGTCCGCAGATGCAATGGAATCAATTGTCCATTTCGCGCGAAGACAGAATGTTTTCCGGACTGGGTGAAAACCCATGGATGTATTTCGTGCACTCATTTCACGGAGTTCCAACGGCTACCGAAGATGTAGTGGCAACAGTGGAATACGGCGCAACATTAAACGTGGCATTTCGTCGGGGCAATGTATTTGCCACGCAATTTCACCCAGAAAAGTCTGCACAGGCAGGGCTTGCATTGTTGAAGAATTTTGTCAACGCAGCAGGTACACAATGAAGTTGTATCCAGCTATTGATCTGCTTGATGGCAAGGTGGTGCGTTTGCGTCAAGGCGAGTACAACGACAGCACCGTGTACGGCGAAGATCCGGTTGCTGTGGCTCTGTCATTTGTTGACCAGGGCGCATCATGGGTGCACATGGTTGACCTGAATGCTGCCAAGAGCGCACTGCCCGTCAATCGCCCCATTATTTCCAATGTTGCTCGCGCTCTTGAGAAGCGTGCACTGTTGCAAGTAGGCGGAGGTGTACGCACAGTTGGAGATGCTGAAGCTTTGGCCGAGGCAGGTGTTGCTCGTGTAGTTATGGGCTCAGCCGCAGTTGCCGAGCCAACGTTGGTGGACGAAGTGGCTCGCTTCATCAACGTGGCCGTTGGTCTCGATCACCGTGAAGGTATTGCCGCCACTCACGGATGGACGCAGTCGTCGGGTGAACGAGTGATTGATTTGCTCCAGGCTTTTCCATTGGCGTCTGCATTCATCATCACTGATATTTCTCGTGATGGCATGCTGACTGGCCCCGATATTGATGGCCTTGCCGAGGCTGTTCGCTCCACCAAGATTCCTGTGGTTGCAAGCGGCGGCGTCGGCACGTTGGCACATCTGGAAGAACTGGCCGAAGTACTCGGACTTGATGGCGTCATTGTGGGAAAGGCGATCTACGAGAGCAAGTTCACAGTGACCGATGCATTGAAGGTGTTGCAATGAGCACAGACATAGTTGCACGAGTGATTCCATGTCTTGATGTCACGAACGGTCGCGTGGTGAAGGGTGTCAACTTTGTTGATTTGCGCGATGCAGGAGATCCCGTGGAACTTGCAGCCAAGTACGACCAACAAGGTGCTGATGAATTGGTGTTTCTCGACATCACTGCGTCATCTGATGGTCGCGACACAATGATTGATGTTGTTTCGCGAACTGCTGAACAAGTGTTCATTCCATTCACTGTGGGCGGCGGTGTTCGTGAAGTGTCCGATGCTCGCTCCATCTTGCGAGCAGGTGCTGACAAAATCAGCGTGAACACTGCAGCGGTACAGCGACCAGAATTGGTGTCAGATATCGCCGCAGAATTTGGCGCACAGTGTGTTGTGTGTGCCATTGATGCAAAATGGGATGGGGATGCACAGCGATGGTTGGTGTATCTCCACGGAGGTCGCACACGAACAGACCTTGATGCGGTTGAGTGGGCGGAAAAGATTGTTTCTCTCGGGGCAGGCGAAATCCTCCTCACCTCAATGGACCGTGATGGAACTCGTGACGGATTTGATTTGGCACTTACCCGTGCTGTTTCAGGTGCAGTGGGAGTGCCTGTCATTGCAAGTGGCGGTGTCGGCACATTGGGTCACTTGGCAGATGGTGTTACTGAAGGTGGTGCTACCGGTGTATTGGCTGCATCAATCTTTCACTTCGGCGAACACACCATTGCGGAAGCAAAATCTGAAATGGCGTCACGCGGTATTCGCGTGCGCCCCGTGAGCTAGCTACAGCGCTTCTAAAGCCGTTGACAGAGCGTGTTGGCACGCTTCGCGCGCACCAACAACAATGAAATGGTCAACGTTCGGTATCTCGATGACCGAGGTGTTTATCCAATCTTTGGTGGCGTCACGTAACACGGATGGCACGGTGAACTGATCGTGTTCGGGCGCGATCAAAATTTTTGGTCGTGAACTCTGTGCAGAGATTGGTGTGGAAGTCATGAGGGGCAGTGGAGGCGCAACCGCTATCCACGCTGCAATCCAAGGATTGGTGACGTTCAGAGCCACCATGGAACCAAATGAATAGCCACTCATGATGATGGGGCACTCTGGTTCAATCATGTCGGCAAGTTCGCACGCAGCTGCTAAATCGAGACGCTCAGAATCGCCGTCGTCGTATGTGCCCCCTGAGTTATTCACGCCGCGAAAGTCAACGGCAATTGAGTGGCAATTCAGATTTGCTGCGGCCCCTTGTAGGGCGCGTACAACGGGATTGAATCTGTCGCCACCGTGCAAAGGGTGAGGATGCCCAATAATCACCACTGCTCGGGCTGGAAATGCGCTGGTACGTACAACATCAGCCTCTATTTGGATGCCATCAATTGTGTCGAGATAAACGGTTTCCACTCCCATGGTGCAAGACGGTACCGTGAATGCGGTGAGCGCAGATGCAAATAACCCCACCAATGCCCTTCAGGGTCGAATCATCGTGGCCTCTGCCCAAGAACTTGCTGCTGTGAAGTACAACGCCGACGGATTGGTGCCAGCGATTGCGCAATGTGTGGACACGGGCGACATTCTCATGATGGCCTGGATGAACGCGGAATCTTTATCGATGACCTTTGCAGAGGGCCGAATGGTCTATTACAGCCGCAGCCGTTCAGAACTGTGGCGCAAGGGCGACACCAGTGGTGATCGCCAATTTGTTCGCGAGGCGTATTACGACTGTGATGGCGACACTTTGTTGTTCAAAGTTGAGCAAGAAGGTAAAGGTGCATGCCACACCGGAGAGCGTTCTTGCTTTTATCGCGCTTTCGGAGAGCAATAGATAATGACCACGGCCATTACTCCTACGCGTGACGAATTCATCGCGTTGGCGCAACAGCACACTGTGGTGCCCGTGTGGACACAAATTTTGGCTGACTTGGAAACACCCGTTGCGGCTTTCATCAAGTTGGTGGGCGATGGAAATGGTTTCTTGCTTGAATCAGTTGAGCACGGAGAGCGTTGGAGTCGTTATTCGTTCGTCGGTCGAAATCCGCGTGGCACACTCACATTGCGCAACGGTGTCATCACTACAACCGGAGAAGTACCGTCAAGCGTTCCTCTCGATAAGGGCATGCTCGCAGCGATGGAAGAACTGCTGCGTATCTATCGTGCGCCGCTTTTCCCTGATTTACCTCCGTTACAAGGTGGGCTTATGGGCCATCTGGGGTATGACGTTGTGCGCGAAGTAGAGCATTTGCCACATGTACCGCATGATGATCGTGATTTGCCAGATGCAACCATCAGCATCATTGGTTCACTCGCTGCTTTTGACCACTGGCGCCAACGTGTCTACATGTTGGAGAGTGTGCCCGTTGCACACCTCTCAACTGAAGAAGTGGGAAGTGCATACGACGCAGCAGTGGAGAGAGTGCATGCAGCGGTTGCCGATTTGGCTCGACCTCTTGCCTACACCGCAGTTGAACCACCAATTGCGGGCGAAGTGTTGCCCGCCATGCGTTCATCAATGCCTAATGGCCAATTCCAAAATGCAGTGGAAGTGGCGAAGGAATACATTCGTGCCGGAGATATTTTCCAAGTAGTTCTTTCGCAACGTTTTGATTTAGATCTCACCGCAGATCCGTTTGATGTGTATCGCGTGCTACGTCAGGTCAATCCAAGCCCATATATGTATTTCGTACGTCAGCCTGACCTCACCATTGTGGGTGGATCACCTGAGCCCATGGTGAAGTTGGTCAATGGGCGAGTCATCTCGCGTCCTATTGCAGGTACGAGACGGCGCGGCGAAACCGATGAGCATGACCGACGCATGGAAGCGGAATTGCGAGAGAACCCGAAAGAAATTGCAGAGCATGTCATGCTGATTGACCTTGCTCGCAATGATGTTGGTCGCGTCGCCAAATATGGCACCGTCACCATGGACGAGCTCATGACACTCGAGCGTTATAGCCACGTCATGCATCTCACATCACAAGTGTCAGGCGACCTGCGTGAGGGACTCAGTCCTATCGACGTGCTTCGCGCTACATTCCCGGCAGGCACGCTCAGTGGTGCACCAAAGGTGCGCGCAATGGAAATCATTGATGAGTTGGAGCCAGTAAAGCGTGGACCATATGCAGGCGTTGTTGGGTATGTCGACTTCTCGGGAAATCTTGATACTGCAATCGCCATTCGCACCATGTTTGTCGGCCCCAAAACAGCCAGCCTTCAAGCGGGTGCCGGTGTAGTGGCCGATAGTGACCCTGCCGACGAAGATCTTGAATGCCATAACAAGGCAAAGGGCGTGCTCGCGGCAATTCCCGCAGCAACGCGAATGACGCAACGCCGTCAAGAAAGTGGAACAAACGCATGAGTGTTGTGTGGGCGGATGCAGAACGCGACGTAGTTTTTGCTCAGGGCGCAGATGCGGCGGAGTTTTTGCACTCACAACTGGCACAAGATATTGCGTCTCTGGCGGTGGGGGAATCTGCTCACAGTTTCTTACTCGAACCCACGGGACATATCTGCACGTTGCTGCGCGTTGTTCGACATTCCGATGACCTATTCACACTTGATACCGATGCGGGTCATGGGTCTGCAATTGTTGAACGCCTCAAGCGTTTTGTTCTTCGCGCCAGGGTTACGCTTTCAATCAGTGACTGGCGCGTGCGATCATTTCGTGGCGAAGGCGCAGTTGCTCTTGTGGGCGAGGGAATTGGTAGGGCAGTGCATGGCTGGGGTGGCCCAGATGCCATTGATGTCATTGGTGAGTTCAGCACGTTGCCACTTGTAGGAGAAGAAACTGAGCCTGGCCATATTGATGTGCTGCGTGTTGAATCCCGTTGGCCACGTGTTGGTGTGGACATTTTGGTGGGTGACATACCTGCAACTGCCGGAGTCACCGCAGTAGCGGTGAGTTTTTCCAAAGGGTGTTACCCCGGTCAAGAACTAGTTGAGCGTATGGATTCCCGTGGAGCGAACGCGCCCGTCATTCTGCGTGTTATTCCTCGTGAGGGTGTGGGTGTTGGCATGCGTGTGGAAGAAGACGGAAAATTCTTGGGCACAGTTACTTCAGTGGGAATGACTGTTGCGCTCGCTCGTCTTGATCGCACATCAACTGTGGGTGAACCACTCGCTTGAAACAAGAGGCTCATTGCGTAGTTTTTCGAACTGCAAGTTTTCCGACAGTGCGTGCTTTAACTCATCTTTTTGAATTTGTGAACGCTCAGCAACGTTGAGCCACGAGATTGCCTCTGACGTTTTCTCGAGATGTAATGCACATATTGCAGCAACAAGAGCGTGATGAAAAGCAGGGCACATGTGATACGCCTCACGAGCCAATTCGTATGCTCGGCTGAACTCCCCGCTAGCAACGAGTGCATCAAGAATCATTGAATCGATAGTTGGGTCACCTGATGCTTGTAATTCTGCATTTTCGAGAAGAGTCTTGAGGCGTCGCGGTTGAACAATTTGTTGGTACTGGATCATCAACATGAAAATGAACAATGGCATGAGGCCAAGTGCGTCGATGAAGAGGGTGACGCCAGAGATGCCGAGGGTGATACCAAAACTGAGATACAGAACTGCAGTTCGTCCTTTTCCAGGAGCAACGCGCTCTGCAATGGCAGCAACAATTGCACCACCATCAAGTGGAAGCAAAGGAATGAGATTCAGCAGCCCCAGCGCAAAACCGGACCACCAAATAGCTGCACTGGCCGAACTGCTGGCAATATCGCTACGGCTAAAAGGATTAACGCCAAGAGCCGTGAGCGTGATGAGGGCAGTGGCAATTTGAAATGCAGGACCAGCGAGAGTGATAAAAACCTTGCTTCGCCAGTTCAGCTCTCGCTGCGAAGAATATGAGGCATAGGCCACCATGAAATCGAGAGAAATGGAGGCTGTGCATCCTGCACGTCGAGCAGCCAGGGCGTGCCCCAGTTCATGAATCAATGTGAATACGCCTACTGCCGCAGCTATCCAATAGCCAAGTGGAGCTGGATAGATGAGGAGAAGCAGGAGAAGAAAAATGCCAAAGCCGGGGCGAATTTGTGTGGGGAAGCCAAACAACTGAAACGTTGCTCGTAGTTTTTGGCGTGAGGTCGCTCCCATGTGGTGAGTGTAAGTCACTAGAGTCGTGAAATGCCCCTCAGCGCTTTAGCCACTGCCGGACAGTTACTTGCAGCAAGTAGTAAATCTCATGGTGTCGATCTCGACATCGCCGGGTGGCACTGGCCCGTTCTCATCGGCATTCTTGCACTTATGTTGCTGGTGGACATTTTGGTGATTCACCGCAAGGCACACGAGGTACATACCCGCGAGGCGCTTATTGAATCAGTTGTATGGATCAGCCTCGGTCTCATTTTCTCGCTCTTCATACTGTGGGAATTCGGAACGTCGGCTGCTGGTGAATATCTCGGTGGTTACCTCATTGAAAAGAGCCTGAGCGTTGACAACGTTTTCGTGTGGGCCGTGCTCTTTGCTCATTTCCAAGTTCCGAAGATGTACCAACACAGAGTTCTTTTCTGGGGAATTTTTGGCGCTCTCGCAATGAGAATCTGTTTCATTTTTGCTGGCGTTGCCATTATCAACACCTTCAAGATCACGCTCATTTTCTTCGGACTGTTCCTTTTGTATTCAGGTATCAAGCTGTTGCAGACCCATGACGAAGGTTTTGATCCTTCGAAGAGCAAAGCAATGAAAATCTTCCATCGCTTTGTGCCCTCTACTGATGAACTTGACGGCCAGAAGCTATTCACCATAAAGAATGGGAAGCGTCTGGCTACACCGTTGCTAGCAGTGCTCGTATTGGTGGAAATCACTGATGTTGTGTTCGCTGTTGACTCGGTGCCTGCTGTTCTCGCGGTCACCAAAGAGCAATACATCGCATTTGCATCAAACGCTTTTGCCATTCTCGGTTTACGAGCGCTGTACTTCCTGCTTGCAGATATGCGAGACCGGTTCAAATACCTACAAACTGGTTTGGGCGTGATTTTGGCTTTTGTTGGCGTGAAAATGACCATTTCTTACTGGTGGCACATGCCTATTGCTGCCTCGCTGACGGTTATCGCATTGATTCTCACGGTCTCCATCGTTGCGTCAGTGCGCGATAAATCAGCCCTGCAATAGTTGACCTCTCCTGGCACTAATGTCAGGACATGGCGATAGCAGAAGACGACGTAGAGAAAGTTCGTTCGCTCGCCGTCTTATCCGACGTGGTGTCGCCCTATGTGCAACTGCGTCGCACTGGTCGCAATCAAATGGGCTTGTGCCCTTTTCATTCAGAGCGCAGTGGTTCCTTCAGCGTGAATGACGAAACCGGGCGCTACATGTGCTTTGGCTGTGGCGCAAAGGGTGATGTTTTTAACTTTGTGCAACAAATTGAGCATGTTGATTTTGTGGGAGCCATCGAAAAGCTTGCTGGTAAATACGGCGTTGAGCTTCGGTACACCTCTGGTGCAAACACCGGTGAACGAAAGCACCGTAAAGAATTGCAAGAACTCATGGAGCGGGCAGTGGAGTGGTATCACCAACGCCTGCTTGAGTCTCCCGATGCCCGAGAGGCTCGTGAATATCTCCGTTCTCGCGGTCTAGCAGGAGACGTCGCTCGTAATTTCAGATTGGGCTGGGCGCCCGACGACTGGGACGCATTGTCAAAAGCCCTTGGTGCTCCAGCAGCAATGTTGAATGAAGTGGGTCTGGGCTTTTTGAATAAGGCGAATCGCGTGCAAGATTCCTTCCGTGCTCGCATCATGTTTCCCATTTTTGATGAGAACGGCAATGCAGTGGCCTTCGGAGGTCGTGTGTTGCCGGGTTCTACTGATCCCGCTAAGTACAAGAACTCCATAGAGACACCCATCTATACAAAGTCGCGCACTCTGTACGGTTTGAATTGGGCTAAAGGCAATGTTGTGAAACTTGATCGCATCATTGTGTGTGAGGGGTACACCGATGTCATTGGCTTTCATCGCAGTGGGGAAGTCACCGCAGTAGCCACATGTGGCACCGCACTTACTGAAGAACACGTGAAACTCATGAAGCGATATGCGCGCAACGTGGTGTTGGCATTCGACGCAGACTCTGCTGGTCAGGGCGCAGCGGAAAAGTTCTATGCATGGGAAAAGAAGTACGACGTCTCGGTGTCGGTCGCTCAGTTCCCTGAGGGACAAGACCCCGGCGAACTTGCTCAGAATCAGCCTGATGCGCTGACGCAAGCGGTTGCATCGGCCATGCCGTTCCTTGGCTTCCGATTGAAGCGACTGTTCGATGCCAACCCTGCACGTAACCCCGAGGCTCGATCACATCTGGCAAGTAAAGCCATGGACATTGTGAATGAACACCCAGATGCCAATGTGCGGCGCCTCTATGCCGGTGAGGTTGCTAGCCATACGGGGCTCCCTGCTGCTGAATTGGTGAGAGTTGCAGAACGGGGTGGAAAGGGCGCAATGGTCACCCTTGCGCCCGTGCAAAATGCAACTGATGGCGCGGGTTTTGTCGCAATTGCCCTGCTCATTCACGAATGGGACCTCATTGCGCCGTGGCTGATTGAAGAACTCTTTCCTGATGAGCCATCGAGAGAGGCGTTTCGCGCCCTGGCAGACCACGACGGCAATGTTCACGAATCACTACAACATGTCGCTGGTCCTGCGGCTGACATCATTGAGCGTGCATCGGTCTATGACGGCGACGCCGACCCCGAGGTGGAATCTCGGGCTCTCATTGCTGCTGCAGTGCGGCGAGAGTTAGCTCAGCGGCGTACAGTCGCGAGTGTGGAGCAAGTGCAACAAGACCGCCAAGTACGTATTGCGCTTGAAGACCTCAACAAGCCCGATAAATCAAGCGCGGCCAAATTGCAGTTACTGCAGTGGCTGGCAGCCATAGGTGAGGGCAACGAGTGACTACTCGCTCGCGATTGTTGGCGCCCCACCCCGAGGTGGACGCAACAGAGTGGGCCACCTTGCTTGCCTCGCGTTCTGACGAGGGCACAGTTGATGCAAATATCGTTGCGCATGTTTTTCGAAATGTGGAACTAAATGCCGAAATGATTCGTCAGATCGAATCGGTGTTACACGAAGCAAATATCTCCATCACAAAAGTTGAGCCAGACATCTCTGGTCCTATTGAGCGAAAAGCCCCCATTCCACGCAAACCTTCAGCATCAGGGCGAACAATCACTAGCGATGTTGGTGATGCAGTTCGTATGTATCTGCAGGAAATTGGCCAAGTTGAACTGCTCACTGCTGAAGATGAACGTCGACTCGGTCGGTCAATTCGCGAAATGCAGGAAGCGAAGCCACTGCTGGAAAACCCCAACCTTGAGGCCACTGAGCGTCGTCGTTTGCGGGCCGTTGTGCGCGATGGTGAGCGTTCATTTGAACATCTCATCACGGCCAACTTGCGACTCGTGGTTTCCATTGCTCGCCGCTATGACGGACGAGAACTGCAACTGCCAGACCTTATTCAAGAAGGCAACATTGGTTTAATGCGTGCCGCTGAAAAATATGACTGGGAGAAAGGTTTCAAGTTCTCAACATATGCAACGTGGTGGATTCGTCAAGCAATGATGCGTGCAATGGCCGACCAAGGACGCACTATTCGCGTTCCAAGCCATGTGGTGGAAATGTTGAATCGCCTTACCAAAGCAGATCGCGATCTCACTGTTGAACTTGAACGTGAACCAACCTTTGAAGAACTTTCTCAACGCACCATGATTTCGGTGGAGAAGATTCAAGAGTTGAAACAGATTTCTATTGTCACGTCCAGCCTTGATGAACCTGTTGGTTCTGAATCTGATTCCTCCACCTTGGGCGAACGTGTCACCACCGATGACGGCTCAGATTCACCGGTGGAATTAGTACAGCAGCGACAACTTCTTGAAGCCGTTGCCAATGAGCTCAACCATCTACCTGACCGTGACCGACGAATTCTCGATAAACGTTTCGGCATCAGCAGTGGCCAGCCACAAACTCTTGATGACGTAGCGAAGCAAGAAGGGGTCACACGAGAGCGCATTCGCCAGATCGAGCAAAAGACCCTGGCGCGCCTCCGTCACCCCAATAACAGCCAACGCCTGCGTAGTTTCCTCGAAGCTGACTAAGTTTTGCCTCGCCCACAAGTACTTCTGTTGGGAGAGTTGGGGTATCGCTGATATTCTGTTGTCTCCCTTCCGGGGTAGCTCAGTTGGCAGAGCAACGGACTGTTAATCCGTGGGTCGTGGGTTCGAGCCCCACCCCCGGAGCCATATACAAGGCCCCATGTCGGGACCACAAGGGCCAGTAGCTCAGTTGGTTAGAGCAGGGGACTCATAATCCCTGGGTCGCGGGTTCGATCCCTGCCTGGCCCACCATTACGGCAATAGTCCGTTTTCGTATAACAAGTACGCTCGTGCATATGGATGCACGGGCACAGTGGCAACACGCATTTGAATCGTCGTCGAAGCGCGATACGCCATTCTCCACCATGTCGGGCATTCCGTTGGAGCCTGTGTATGGGCCTGACAATGCAGAATTTCCCGGTGTGTATCCGTACACCCGCGGCCCATATGCCTCGATGTATCGCTCCAAATTGTGGACCATGCGCATGTTCGCTGGCTTCGGTACTGCAACCGACACCAACCACCGCTTCCGTGAAATCATCAAGTCGGGTGGCGACGGGCTCTCCACTGCATTCGATATGCCAACTTTGTTGGGCCTCGATTCAGATCACCCAATGTCGCTGGGTGAAGTCGGACGGTGTGGCGTTGCGATTGACACTCTTGCCGACATGTCAGATCTCTTTCATGGAATTGATCTTGGGCAAACCACAACTTCGATGACAATCAACTCGCCAGCTGCACCAATACTGGCGATGTTTGTAGCGCAAGCTGAGCAAGCAGGAGTCGCACGCAAGCATCTTGGCGGCACATTGCAAAATGACATTCTCAAGGAATATCAAGCGCAAAAAGAATTCGTGTTCCCTCCGCGTCAATCGATGCGTCTTGTGCGCGACGTGATGTCATTCACCACCGCCGAAATGCCTCGTTGGCATTCAATTTCAATTTCGGGCTATCACATTCGTGAAGCAGGGTCCACTGCGGCAGAAGAGCTGGCATTCACGTTGGCAAATGGTTTTGCATATGTGGAATTAGCTATGCAAGCAGGTCTGCCCATAGATGCATTTGCTCCACGTTTATCGTTCTTCTTTAATGCTCATATCGACTTCTTTGAAGAGATAGCGAAGTATCGAGCAGCACGACGCATCTGGGCTCGTTGGATGAAAGAACGCTATGGCGCCACTGACCCACGCGCGATGCAGTTGCGTTTCCACGCTCAAACAGCTGGAGTTTCCCTCACTGCGCAACAGCCAGAGGTCAACATTGTTCGCACGGCAATCGAAGCTCTGGCAGCAGTAATGGGTGGGGCACAGTCTCTCCATACAAACTCCATGGATGAAGCGCTCGCGTTACCTACCGAAAAGGCTGCACGCATCGCTTTGCGAACACAGCAAGTACTCGCCTATGAAACCAACGTGACACATGTGGCAGATCCGCTTGGAGGTTCGTGGTTCGTAGAAGAACTCACCGATGCAATTGAAGCGCAAGCAGAGGCGATGTTCGCAGAGATCAATGAATTGGGTAGCGGCTCCATGTTGGAAGGCTGCATTCAGGGCATTGAGGAAAACTGGTTCCAAGGACGCATTGCTGATTCCGCCTATGAATTGGAACGTGGATTCAATGCAGGGGAGCGAATTGTTGTTGGGGCAAATGCATTCCGTGAAGGAAATGAGGATGACTCTCTAGACATTTTGCGAATCTCGCAAGACCAGGAGAAACAACAGCGAACCCGTTTGGAGAAGGTACGTGCCGACCGCAATTCAGCGGCGGTGGATGAGGCATTGGCTCGTCTGGCTCAAGAGGCTGCTGATCCTGAAATCAATCTCATGCCTGCACTTGTTGATGCTTCATGTGCCTATGTGTCACTTGGCGAAATGATGTCGGCTTTGGGCGGAGTCTTCGGACGCCATGTTGAAGTTCCGGTGATCTAAATGACGATTCGCGTACTTGTTGCAAAAGTGGGACTTGATGGTCATGACCGCGGAATCAAAGTGGTTGCACGCACGCTTCGTGATGCAGGTATGGAAGTGATTTACACCGGGCTGTTTCAAACGCCTGAAACTGTTGCTGCAGCCGCGCTCGATGAAGACGTAGACGTAGTGGGGCTATCAATGTTGTCGGGCGCACATTTGACGCTTGCCCCGCTGGTGGTTGAAGCTCTCCGCGCCAAGGGTGTGGATATTCCTGTTGTTGTAGGTGGCATTGTTCCAAACCAAGACATTGCGGAACTTCTTGAGGCGGGAATTGCAGGAGTGATTGGGCCGGGAGCCACCGCTGGTGAAGTGGTGCTCGCCGTCCAGGCAGCAGTTGCATCGGCTCAAGAAAGCTGAATTAGCTTCTCGCTGCTGCTCTCCGAGTGGCGTAACGCCCCAACACAAACCGTGTACCCGATGCGGCAGCACCAGACATTGCGATAACAACTGAGAAGATGGTGAATGCTTTCTTGCCAACATCGCTACCCGCAGTGAGTGCGTGAACAACAGCGGTGGCAAATAGTACGTACGACAGCATGTGAATGCGACGCCACCACACTTTGCTTATCTTCTTCATCATGAGCGAGCTGATTTGCACAGCGGCAAGTGAGTAAAAAGTAAAAATGCCAAGGGCCACGGGGAATGGTTTCCAATGTGAGGAAAAGGGCACCAACACACCCACGATTGTGAAGGTGACGAAATTGTCAAGAATCAACGTGATGATGTGCAGTCCGGCGAAGATGAGGGCAAGGCCTCCGAGCCAGCTATGAAGATCTCGCATCCACGCTGGTCTATCGATCTTCTTTAACGCTCGCGTTGTCATGAGCACGCCTAATACAACGCTGAGAAGCACTAGTGCTAGCGACACATTTGCCGTGGCTCGGGTGAGGTTCCACCATACGTGGCTTGCTGCAATCATTGTGCAAGTTCCTTCCAAGAATCTGTAGAGCGTATTGAACCATCGCGCAACACAATGAGTGCCGCAAGACCCTTCTTGGCAATTGTGGCAAGCGCTTCATCGGGTTCTTTGATGATTGCATACTTTGTCCATGCCTCTGCCCATGCTGCGTGCGAAGCAAGAACTGTTGCACCCGCTGTTGGAGATGTGCTGGCGCCAGACAGTGTGAAGATGTGATTGGGCAACTGAGAGCCATTGCGATACCGAGCATTAATGGCGGAGGTGGCAACTCCACCTTGAGAAATATTCACTGAATCCACAACAACTTCTGGATCAAATGGCGATGCAATATCGACTCTCCAAGCTTCTTCGCTGCCAGTGGATATGGCCATGTCTCCACCAATATTGATGCACACTCCCTGCGCACCAGAGGCGAGGGCTTCTGCAGCAACTACATCAGCCGCAAGACCTTTGGCCAGTCCGCCTGCATCAAGAGTGATGCCATTGTGCAACTGAACGCGTCCATCACTATGAATTTCTACATTGGAGAGATCTCCAAATGGTTGCGAACCGGCAGAGACTGAGGTGAAGTGGTCATCAATGAGTGATCGTGTGTCACCTTCAGCCAGTTGCATAGGAAGTAATGCCGGATTGAAGCAGCCATACGTTTCGGTGTGTGCTGCTATGAGATACGAAACAAGGAGTGTGGTTTGCTTTGCTACCCATACTGGTTGTCCCTTGGCGTTATTTAGTTGCGAAATATCGCTGGTGGGAATGAACCGACTCCACAATTGTTCAAGACGAGCAACTGAGTCGAGGCAATGATGGGCAATAACGGAGGAGGAGTCTCCTGACACAGTCACCGTGCATCGCACTCCCATCAGAGTGCGATCGACACGTGTGGTTGTTGCGGTCATTGTGGATGTTAGTGCGAGCCACTGCTCTTTTGTTGAGTAGGTGCTGAGTTCTGTTGTGCTGTTCCACCAGTAGCTGCTCCGGCTTTAGGAACTGGCACCTGCACCACGTGATTCTGTGGTTGTGTGTAGTTCTGTTGTTGCGAAACGGCAGGTGTTGTTGCGTTCAAATTGAGTTGTACGTTCGAGGCATTGTCAAGAACATGTGGCTGTACCGGTTGAAGGCGTTGCGCTTTTGTGTATGCGGCGCTCATTCCAATAACTGCAGCAACGGAGAACCCCACTGCCAAAATGCGTGATGAAGCTGCTGGGTGCTTCTGTCGTGTGGGTCGTACTACGGGAGTAGTCATTTCTATTTTCTTTTCTGCGGGCGGAGCCCAGGTGTTGTTGAGAAGTGGGTCATTCATGATCAGTCGTCATCTCCATCAGATTCGTGTTCGTTTTCGAGATGACGTTCTTCATGGTTGTCATTGTCGCCTTTACCGAAACCGGGAACTGTTGGCTTTGTGGGATTGCCAGCAGCAGGTGCGGCGGGCAATCGCTCATTTGAAACATTCACCACTACTGTGCCGTTCACCATTTGCGCGGTGAATTCGATACGAGTTGTTGAAGAGTTGAAGTGAACTTTCACCAGGCCATTTGCGTCGGTGCGGGCTGGTTCAGAGGTGTAACCGCTATTGGGAACCACGCTGGTGACAACAACTGATCCAGTGGAGGTATCTACAACAACGGTTCCGGCATCGCCCACTTTGTAGCTAGTGGTGGTCTCGCTGATTCGTACTCCATTTGCGGTTACTGCGCCACCGACAAAATTTCCTGCTGGAACCACTGGTGTTTGGCCAGTAGGAAGAGTGGTGCTCACCATGGAATTGTCCGATGCGCTCGGCGCATCGAGCACACTGACGTTCACTGCATAGGCGGCGGCTCCAGCTGCAAGAACTCCAGCAACTGAGAGGGCGGTGGCGAGACTGACCTTCATTTTTAATCCTCCTGGATTACGCCATGACGGCGATGGGAATTTCCCATGCCCTGAACGGTAGGGAACCCCGAGTAACGGAATGGTGTGGCTATGTCCAAGATTTATCCAAATCCGTCGCTCATCAGCGAGGAAGAGGCGCAGGGTCTGTTCAACAAGGCACAATAAGAGGGTGAAAGTCCTGCTGGTTGAAGACGATGTGTCCATTGCGCAGTCGGTGATTGCTTCACTCACCACCGCGGGCCTTGAGGTGACACATGTTGACTCTGGCCAGGGGGCTATTGATGCGGTTGCAACGGTGAATCCCGACGTGATTCTCATGGATCTCGGATTGCCCGATATGGACGGTCTCGACGCCTCAAAGGTTATTCGTGAATCTTCGTCGGTGCCCATCATCATCGTCAGTGCGCGCGGTGATGAATTAGACCGCGTGTTAGGTCTTGAATTAGGTGCTGATGATTACGTAGTGAAGCCATTTAGTCAGCGCGAACTGTTGGCCCGCATTCGTGCCGTGACGCGTCGCGGGGTTGAGCCAACTCCGGTCACTCCTGTCACTTATGGAACAACGCGGCTAATCATTGATGAACGTGCTCACTCGGTGGTGCTTGATAACGAAGAGATAGTACTTACTGCTAAAGAGTTCGATTTGCTTGCCTTTCTCGCAGCGGAACCAAACGTTGTGTTTCGCCGAAACGACATTCTTGAGCACGTGTGGGACACAAATTGGTTTGGCACTACAAAAACTCTCGATGCCCACATCGCCTCTATTCGCAAGAAACTTGGCAGCCCTGATTGGATTCAGGCCGTTCGTGGTGTGGGTTTCAAATTTGTTGAGGTTGTTGCGTGAAATCACGCCTCATTGGGGCACTCGTCAGTGTGTCAGTACTCATCCTCTTCGTCTTCAGCATCCCGCTGATTTCGTTTGTGTCTCGCGTTGAACGCGAACGACTTGTCACTGCGCTTGAACGAGATGCTTTTGTTCTTGCAGGCCATGCAAAAGAAACCTTGAATACCACTGCAGGTGCGGTTCTGCCTTCCTTGCAGCCGTATGTTGATGAATATTCGAAAACAGGCGACACTCGTGTTGTCGTCACAAATGCAGACGGACGCGTTGTATCAGCGAGCGACCCCACCATTGTGATTGGTAGCGATTTCTCGAATCGCCCTGAAGTTGCCGCTGCTATGGCGGGTAAACCTTCCGTTGGTGATCGAGTCTCTAAGACGTTAGGTGAGCAACTGGAGTTTGTAGCCGTGCCGGTGCTGCTTGGTGATTCTGTGATGGGAGTCGTGCGATTATCAAAGCCAAGCTCGGCGGTGAACAGCGAGGTGCGCAGTCGCGTTCTCGGAATCATTGTGGCTGGTGGTTTTACTTTGCTTGCCTCGGCAGGAATTGCATTCCCATTGGCTTTAGGCATTGCGAGACCAATTACGCGCCTCATACGTCGCACGGAAAGACTGGCCGAAGGAGACTTCTCTGTTCGCGCCGATGATTCTGTAGGACCCCCTGAAGTGCGGGAGTTGTCACGCTCGTTCAATGCCATGGCAAGTCGCTTGGGTCTCATGATTGAAAATCAACGGCACTTTGCTGGCGCTGTTTCGCATCAATTACGCACGCCGCTTACTGCATTACGGCTTCGTCTTGAACAAGCCCAAGATGCTGTACCCGATGACGATTCTCCACTTGCGTTAGCTCTCGACGCATCTCGCGTTGAGGCAGATCGCCTTCAAGAGATGGTGGAGCAATTGCTGGCGCTTGCGCGCATTGAAGGTGGCACTGCACCAACAGTCACAGTGAACGCCTCTGAAGTTGCTCGCTCGCGTATTGAAATGTGGGAGCCGCTGGCAGCGGAAAAGAATGTGACCATTCGAGTTGACAGCGCGGCAACAGTTGAATGCGCAGTCATTGAAGGTGGACTTGAACAAATCATTGACAACTACATCGACAACGCACTCACCGTTGCGCCCGAAGGTTCTGACATTCTGATTGAAGTGCACAAGGTGGGCGGTTCTGTGCAGGTTGATGTCATTGATAGCGGTAGCGGTCTCTCGAGCGAACAACGTGAACGTGCGTTTGAACGTTTCTGGAGAGGCAAGAACAGCGAAAACGCTGTGGGCACAGGTTTGGGTCTGGCAATTGTGCGTCAACTAGCTGCGGCTAGTGGAGGAACAGTTGAACTGTTGGCACGTTCCGACGGGCTCTCAGGAGTTTGTGCACGAGTCACGTTGCTCGCGCGGTAACTCTTACAGCGAATCGTCGATCCAGGCGGGTACGCGCTCGAGAAGATTAAGGCTGACCAACCTGCAGCGATCGAGTACGCCACACACGTCGTCGTTGCCGCCCTTGTAGACGGATGCCAATGTGACAGGGAAGCGACCGATAACGCTGAGGCTTCGCTCTGGTGCATCGGTGACTTTTTGAAATGAGTCGATGGCGGATACTTCGAGAGGTAGTTCCACTCCACCGAGACCGGCGACCTCTGTTGCGAGCACCAAGAGGTCGGGGGGTGACGTCAACGGCGGGAAGGCCCACGTGAACACCAAGGGGAACGTGAAGTCTCCTTGTGGTTCGTCGTCTGGGTCATCCATGGCCAAAACAACATCTTCGAAGTTCAAAAGCGTGCGAGGGTCGATTTCCAGACTGAGATGCAAGTCAATGGGGCCAGAACAAGCCTCTTCGGGGTGAAGGTCAACTTCCCATAATTGGCGCAATGAATAGGTTTCAACGAAATGTCGTTCGTCGTGCACATGGAACCCATGGTCAATTGCATGGCTCTTCAAATCGGTGACGAATCCGGCTATATCAATAACGGCCACGCCATGGACACTACCGTTCTTATGTGCCCCAATTTGATTACGAGTCAGACGACCGCGAACTCATGTCCTTTCTGCATGATGTTGCCGATGCCGCGGCAGACACTCTCGACGAAATACGAGATTGGTCAATGTCGGGCGAGCGAGAAGGTCAGTACTCTGCCGACGTCGTTGTTGATGACGTGGTGGTGGACATGCTTGAGGCCGCTGGGTTCATCGTCTTGTCTGAAGAGAGTGGCGTCGCAGGTCTTGAGTGGCCAATTCGCGACAATCAACTACTTGCAGTTGTGGATCCCATCGATGGTTCTACAAATGCGAGTAAAGGATTGCCATGGTTCGCAACATCAATTTGTGTTGTCGACCGTGACGGGCCACGTGCCGCATTGGTTGCTGAACAATCGGGGAGTGAAACGCGATATGCCGCTACTCGAGGTGCCGGAGCAAATTGCGACGGTGTTCCTTTGCAGGTACATCCGCTCGAAGATGCGAACATTGCCGTCATCGGTACCAATGGCATTCCGCCAACACCTCACGGCTGGTGGCAATTCCGAACGATGGGTGCCGCAGCACTTGATATTTCGCTAGTCGCAAAAGGCGGTCTCGACGGATTCGTGGATTATCACGACCACGGCGTATGGGATTACTTGGCAGCGGTATTAATTTGCCGTGAAGCTGGGGCTTGTGTTGGTGAAGTGCACGGTCGTGACTTAATGGTGGTTGATCCGACCGAACGTCGTAGCCCGGTAGTGGCTTCATCGCCGCTGCTGTTACAGAATTTGATTTCCTCAGCACAACGTCAACTCTCGTAGGAGAATTGTCCTCTCACTCAACTGTGAATATCTAGCCGCAGTTTTTCGGGCTAGACAATGGTGATGAAACGAATCGTCGGAATTGCAATTGCGCTTGTGGCGATGAGTGTTGCAGTACCTGCGCATGCGGAGTCATGTGCCACGGGCGGTGCATGTCACCTCGGTGAAATTGGTCCCGGTGGCGGACGAGTCATCGTTGTCTCTACAACACCTCAGTGGTGGGGCTCATATATCGAAGCGCGACCAATATTGACGAAGCGCGGAATGCCGTGGTCTTTGCAGCCCACTACTGCGTTGTATTCGCAGTCGTCATCCACTGCGATTCGTCAGCGAATTGACGCAATGGCGGTTGGCATGGGCGGAATCAATACAACTGCCATCATCAACCAAAGTGGGCCGGGGAACTATGCCGCATGGATTGCGCACGCTTCGAAACTCGGAACAAAAACCGATTGGGTATTGCCGTCACGTGACGAATTAGATGCCGTCTTTCATCTCATGAACTCCGGGTATTGGCGAGGTGTGTCGCGTGGTGCGTATTGGTCGTCATCGGAAAACTCCGCAAAGTTTGCCTGGTATCAAATCATGCAGGATGGCACTCAGTTCACCGATGAAAACGGTGTGGGTCGCATCAACGGAGCGTCTGTTCACTCCAGCAAAAACCGCATTCGCATGGCGCAACATGGTGGCTCTGGCTTTCCGCAATATCTCTATCGTGTGGCAGTTATTCGATATTTCGGGGCGGCAAATGGAGTCGCCACGATGACTGCAGTGCCGGCGCTCACGGGTCATTCGTGTACGGCCGAAGGACCATGCAGTGTGGGCGATCTCGGACCTGGCGGCGGCGTGGTGTTCTATGACGCTGGTCAACACAAGTATTGGGGTCGTTACTTAGAGGCGGCGCCTGAATCCTCTGAAACATCCGGCCTTCCATGGAAGCGATTGTCTGCAGTTGATGCGCGCGCACCGCTGTATGCAAACACCACAAAAACCACAGCGAAGGTACAGCGAATTATTGCCAAGTCAATTGGTACCGGCGCCACAAACACTTTGCGAATTGTGCGTCGATATGGCAAAGCCAATTACGCGGCTCGCTATGCACAAACTCTTGTTGTGAATGGCTATGGCGACTGGTTTCTTCCATCGGAAGATGAACTCTTCGAAATGTACAAGTTCATGCACGCAAATGTGAAGCCGCTTGACTCCACGCACAACACGTATTACTGGTCGTCATCTGAATACGACCTCAATAATGCTTGGACTGTGAACTTCAAAGATGGTCAACAATTTGACCGTGAAAAATATTTAGTGCCCAAACCAGGGGTAAAAGCCTTACGCATCAGAGCCATACGCGCCTTTGGGTGAACATTGTTGATGCGAAATGGCAACTACGGTTGACGTATGAAACGCAGAGCATCACAAGTGGCAGTGGCGATAACAATGCTCTGTGCATCATTGGTGTCTATGGTGCCGTCAACCCAGGCTCTTGGTTCTCCGTGGGTGGCCGCAAAGAGTTCTCGCGCACTTGGCGGGCAACACTTTGTTACATCCACCACTGGTGCAGCGCTCGTATTTTCAGTGATGGGGCCCTCGTTCACCATGTGGTACACCGCCAC